>NZ_WTKS01000007.1:0-235987 GCF_011378625.1 Pseudoalteromonas sp. c7(2019)
TGATGTTTATACATTAGCTCGTCTTGACTTCAAGGGAGCGTCCATATATGTCATCCTAATTACTAATTAATTTATTAAGCGGACGGGCGTAACCTTAGATTCTTGTAATATTTACGTTTAAACAGCACTGTTTTTTAAAAGTAAATGTGACAAAAGTAGTGACAGTAAACTATTAATTAATTGAGAATTGCTTTCGCTAGTTTTATTGAGTGAAACCCAGCCATCAGTTCCCATAACTTCGATTGATTTAATTTTGATATTTTCAACTTCAGGTTTTTCTGAACACCAATCACCTGATACACGAGAAATCCCAAAGTCTGTATTTAAACGGCCAATGTTGAAAAACTGTATTTCATCATTTTTTAACAACTTGTTATGCATATTTGAACACCACATGTTTAGCTAGTGTTGGTATTTTAAGATACTCATATGCAGCATTAACTTTTTTAATAAAATGCTCATCATTGGATAAAAGGAAATTACAAAATGATGCTATAGATGCGTGACTATTATCACTTGCTGCTGCAATAAATCGTCTTTCTTTGTGTACTTTTGAATCTGGATAATACCCCAGAGTGTTTAACATATTATAAATCCCCGTCACTTTTTGGTGTTTAAAATATGGCTGTTCTGGGTAAATAGGATTCTTCTTTAGTTGAAACAAGTCATCAATATCCATGTTTGCTTGGCTATAGGTTGGGAGACTTTTTAGTTTATCCCAAATTTTGACAAGTACATTTGGTGGTTCAATATTATTGAGTTGCTTGGGGCCAATTCCGACCTGTGAACGGAAATCTTTAATTCCATCCCAATTTTTATCATCTTCAATATTCTCAATCATCATGTTTTCAGTTCTTTCTAATGTTGCTTTGTACTGAGAAATCATTTCCTGAGTGTAGCTTTGCAATTGTCTTTGAGTCTCTACGGGAAACTCGTCAGAGTTATCCATTACTGATTCCATTAGCTCGGAGAATGCAGAGATTTGTTCATTATGAATATCATTTATGCTATCGCCTTTTCTGCCACCAGAGAATTTGAACAACCATTGTTGCATTGCATTTTCTATGTCGACACCATCGTCAATATTTTCACAGTATTCTTTATAGACAACAAAAGGATCACGTTCACTTATTGTGGCGTTGTCAGTGATGGTAAAGCTAGGTGGCTCAACAATTAATTTTAAATAGTTAGCTTTAAGATCTTTAAGCACGTTAAGGAAAATCTCTTCAAAACCTTTAGAACGCCGAATTTCCTTAAGCGTTTCATCTGAATAAACTACTTGATAATCTTTTATAAGCATTTGGCCGAATTCACCTAATCCTTGTGTCGTGAAAAAATCTAAAACATTCTGATCAAGGTAAACCGTTGGCTTTCCTTCGTATGGTGGAATTGACTCCATTACTTAATCCTTTATGCATAACTGCTTATTGAACAGCATTTTAGTGGTTTATAGCATATCAAAACGGGGGATTACATACCCTGATAATTTCACCAACAATTACTTTTGTAAACAAGTAATTAAACAGCTAGGAATTAAGGATCTTATTTTGCCCCAAAGCGGCGTTTAATAATGTTATTGGACAAAATTAGATTTCTACTCGAAACACAGGAATAAATTTAACTTTTTCAGTGTCCGGTTATCGCTCTTTCCTGACTATCAACTAATTGCCAAAAGCTAACTTTATTACTCCCGAATAAATTAACTATATTCGATTCTTAATATTTACCGCACAAAAGTTTTGTGGAATAATGCCCGCCTCTTAGGGGAGTAGCCCGCTCAGTAATGAGTAAACTTATCAACATAATTGCACCTCATGTGCATGGTAAGTTTGTAATGTTGTAGCAAGCGTTATCGGCGAGACCTAGGTAGACACTATCCTCATGGCGGGAGATAGTTGTTTGCCTTGGTTTAGTATTCCCGCCTGTAAGAATCAATAATGGAAGTTTTTTTAACCTCAACCGTCACTGTCACACTTGCCGAAATTGGCGATAAAACCCAACTTTTATCGCTCCTGTTAGCCGCCCGTTTTCGTAATAAAGGCGCGCTTATTCTTGGTATTTTAGCCGCAACCTTACTCAATCATGGTTTATCAGCGTGGTTTGGGCAGTGGTTAAGTAATAGTCTTTCTTCTGAATATTTACCTTGGCTTGTAAACATCAGCTTTATTGTTGTTGGCCTTTGGCTATTAGTTCCAGACAAAGACGAAGCTGTAAGTAGTAAATACGATAGCTACGGGGCTTTTTTAGTCGCTTTTGTATTATTTTTTATTGCAGAAATTGGTGATAAAACACAAATAGCGACGGTGTTGTTAGGCGCACAATATCAGTCTGTGTTTTGGGTTACGGTAGGAACCACGTTAGGTATGCTAATTGCTAACGTGCCTGTTATATATGCTGGTAATGCATTACTAAAAAGAATATCTCTAAACACCGTACGTGCTATTGCTGCTTGTGTGTTTGTGTCATTAGGTATTTATGGCTTAGTTACAATTTAATCAATGTTAAAGCTCGCAACTGTTGATTTAAGTGCGAGCTTTAGTTTATCGATACGTTATTTATGCATTATTTACACAGTAACATCCCTTGGTTTGCGTAATTAAAAGGTTGGAATTAAAACCTGCAGCTAAATTAGTGACCGCAGTTTCAACAAAACCACTTCCTTGCGCACAAGCTAATCCTTCAGAGAGCGGCCCAGCATAAACAAACTCACCGTTTTTATTAATAATAACGGCGGCAGGCGTTGCCGGAATAACGTGTTTAAGCTTTGGTGTTAATTCAACTTGTACAACCTTCATAGCTTTATTGGCAGCAAAAGAGGTTAACGATGAAATATGCGGCTTAGCTTGTATAGTACACCCGCATTTTTTTTCTGTTATAAGCACTAAAGACGGCTCACCAGTATCAACCCAATCCAATTGCTTTTTAAAGTTATTAAACCAGTGTTTTTGCAATAAAACTTTTGAGCTATCAAACGGTTTAAGCTGCTCTAATTGAAAATAAACTAACCCTGCAACAACACAAATAAGCCATGTAGTTATAAGCGAAAATACGAAAGAGTTAGATTTATCTAAACTTGGCAATGCTTTGCTCTAACAAATCAATACTTACGTCAATTAACTGCACCTTAGCGGTTAACTGCTGCACTATTTGCGTATCTTGGTACTGATTTTGGCGCATAGTATCAGTACTGCTTGCTATTAATTCAGTATTACCGGCCTGCTCAGCTACAACTTGTGCAACTGAATCAGAGCTTGAAGATACTGCGGCTATTTGCTCGCTCATTGCTGAAATATTCTCTTTCATTGCAGCACTAATACTTGTTAAATCAACTACAAAACTCACACACTGACTCATTGATTGTGTTGACGTTTTACTATTATTAACAAGATCTTTTAATGTTAGACTAATTTTATCTGTTGTTGCTTTACTATGGTTAGCCAAAGATCTTACCTCATCAGCAACAACAGCAAAACCTCGACCATGTTCGCCTGCACGGGCAGCTTCAATAGCGGCATTTAAAGCAAGTAAGTTTGTTTGCTCAGCAATACCTGATATCTCATTTAGAAGACCTGAAATAACATCACCCGCTGCCACTAAGAGGTTTATTTTTTCTTCAGTATGGTTAAGTAGTGTTAACAGCTCTCTACTTTTAGCATCTGTTTGAAGAACTTCTTTTAATGCGTTGCTGGCAGCTTGTGTAATATGGTCTACTTGACGCTTTAGCACCTCACTTTCTTCTTCTACAAGTTTAAAACCATTAGCAACTTGAGCGCCAGAATTAGCAATATCATCAGTTTGTTGTGTACGCTGCACTGCACCACCCGCCAACTGATCATGAACATGTATAAGCTCTTGTGAGTTTTTTTGCAGTGATTCTGATTGAGTTTGTACCTGCTTAATAACATCCGATAAGTAATCTAGTAACGTGTTAAACCCTGCTACAGCCTCACTTTTAGTGTCATCAGCGCGAAGAGAGAGTTTAATATTTTCAGGGTCTTGCATGATTTGCTCTGTCGCATAACTTAAAGATAGGCCCGCACGACGTTCACGTTGCAACATTACGGCAATGTAGCCTGCAACTAACACTTCAACTATTGCGTATCCAGCATGAATAAGCACCGTAGTAAAAGCAAGCCTATCAGGGTCAAATACGTAAAACCCTGTATTTTGAGTTTGTAAATAATAAAAAGATAAATGATGAACAGCTACAAATACAATTGTGGTAATAAACACTCGCCACTGTACAAAAACAATTAACATGGGCATTAAAATAAATATTTCAAAATGGACTTCAATCAACCCAAAAGTTTGTTGAATGTGCAAAAAAGAAAACATCATTATGGCGGCAGCTACCACATGCGGGGTAACAGGACTATCCCCTTGTGTGTTTAAAAGCCATATAGGTAATAAACACAATGGCAAACCTATCATAAAGGCCTGCGCTAATGTGTCGAAATACAAGCCAATAGCGATAGATTCGACAAACAAAAGACTAAAAATAATTGTAAATAACCGGCCAATACTAGACATAAAAACCTTAAAATTGTTGTTTGCATTGTTGTTTTATAAAGCAGTCTGCAATATACGTGTAAAAACGAGTTTCAGTTTACTGAACACAATAATAAACTACCGACACATTAAAAAATAATACATTTAATTTACATTATATACATGCGGTCTACTTAATTATAGGCAGTATTTTTTTAAACGTAGGCGTTGCTGCTTTTTTTGTCCATTGAAAAATAACTATTTCAGCGCATGAAATTACCGAACCAGCTTGGCGTAGCTGTTCAATCGCCAAATTTTTATGTTGCGGATTTCTCGAGCCAACTCCGTCGTGTACGATAATAACTTCAAAACCATTTTCTATTAAATCTAAGCATGTTTGTAAAACACACACATGCGCTTCAGTGCCAACAACAATAACTTGCTTTTTACCATAGCTTTTTAACTTATCAACAAAGCCAGGCTCTGCACACGCACTAAAGTACGTTTTATGAAAATACGTAGCATTAGGTAACGTATTTTTAATTTGCTGATTAGTCGCGCCCAACCCTTTGACATATTGCTCGGTTATTAAGACTGGGACGCCGTGAATAATACCTGCCTGCGCTAACTGCAATGTACTTTTTAAAATATTCGGAAAGTCTTTAATTGCAGGAGCAAGCAGCGCTTGTAAGTCTATTATTAATAACACGCTGTTTTTTGCATCAATATTAGATAAAACCACTATACTCTCCTTATGAACATTAACTGTTATCTATATAGATTAGCTCACTATTTGAAAATAGAGCTTTTAACTTTACGTATATTATTTGTAATTAAAAAATAAAAACTTATGCTATATTTACTATCTAGCTAAGTATCATCCTATCTTCCACTGAGAGTGTTTATAAGTGCGTTTGAGCAAACTTTTTTTTCATATCACCATTGTTTTTTTACTATGCATCCAAAGCACTTTTGCATCACAAAACTATGCTCAACAATTACAACGTATTTCTACTGACGAAGGTCTCTCGCAAAGTTACGTTTTGCAGACACAAGAAGACGAAATTGGCTATATTTGGATAGCTACCCAACAAGGTTTAAATCGCTTTGACGGGTATAAAGTAAAAACTTTTAATGGTGGCTTTGGCTTAGATAAACACTATATTTATGCGTTATTTAAAGCCGAAGACGGAAAGATTATCGTTTCAACTGATCTTTCTGGTGCGTTTATAATAGATCCCCTCACTTTAAAAACCGAAAAAATCTATTCAGGTCAAATAGATAAAGAACAAAAGATGTTTTCTCCAATCTCCGCGATGACCCAAAAACAAAATACTTTTTACTTCGCCATAGATGGTCAAATATATACATTTGATGAGACGAGCAAACGCTTTGCACTTAAACTAGCTCTACCAAATGAAGGTGACTACATTAGGTCATTAACGATATATAAAAATACTTTATATATTGGTACAAATGATGGCTTATACACGGCAAATATAGATAATTCAGAACTTGTAAAAATCCCTCTTCATCCCCCTGAAAAAAATACGATAGATAATGTAAACGTCAAATTCTTAAGTGTTGATAATGAATTAGGATTACTTGTTGGTACTGTTGAAGGCATGTATCAATTAGCATTCGATAATAACAAAAATATATCTGCAGCAAATATTACAACTTTAATCCCTGATTATAATATATGGGATTATGCCAATACTGTTTACGGGGAGTTTGTAGCAACCGAAAGTGGATTGTTCAGTTATCACCGCGAAACCAAAGAACTAGAGTTCATATTAAATTATGAAAAAAGTAAGTTTAATATTAGTGAAAACTCAATCAACGACCTAATGATTGATAAATCGGGTGTACTTTGGCTAGCTTCTAGAACCCAAGGGGTGTTTACTTGGCCAGTCAAAACTCAACGGTTTAAACATATTTTTTTACCAGGGAATAATACTGTTCATGCTGTCTATCAAGATAAAAATAATATTATATGGCTAGGGACCGAAGATGGTATTGCGCGCTACGACCAAGTTACAAATAAAAGTAAAGTATATTTAAGCTCGACCGACTCAAAAGCTATATATGGAGCATCTGCGGTATTTGATATTTTTGCGTCTTCGATTGGAGATGATCAGTTTCTTTGGCTTGTTACTTTCAACGGGTTCAAACTTTTTGATAAGCAAACAGGTAAAGTTATTGAAAACCAAGACACAGAGAATGATGTAATTAACCGATCAAACTTATTTGGCTTTGCCCAATTATCTGCAGACACATATGCATTTATGTCTGATGATAACTTTTATCTTTTTAATGAAACAACCGGAAAAACAAGAATTATTAAGGGACTCAAAGAGCAAGTCGACCCTTTATTTTCTTACGCTTTTTATAAACACCTCGACACACATCCTGAAGAGTTTGTGCTTGGTACATCAAAAAGTTTTTTTAGGTACAACGAAAAAACGAAAACTTTAACGACTATATTTCAGTCTTTTAATCCTAAAGAAGATATTTTTTACACTGTAGAAAACTTTTACTTAGACTCAAAACGGAATACTTTATGGTTGGCAACCACCCAAGAAGGCTTAATTGGTGTTGACCCAGTTACTTATGAGAGAAAACACTACATAGGATTAAAAAATTCATTTAATACTGACTCTATCTATTCATTACTTCCTGATCAAAATGGTTTTTTATGGGTAAGTAGTAACAATGGTTTATACCAAATAAACCTAGATACACTCATTGTGGTGAGTTATTCAGTAAAGGACGGATTGAATATAAACCAATTTACTCCTATAGCTGCAACAATGTTAAATGATGACAGGCTAATTTTTGGCAGCAATGTCGGAGCTCTACTCTTTGACCCTCTAGACTTTGATGAAGAAGAGTTATTTAAAAAAAATAATGTAGCGATTACCGATATAAATCTTTTTACCAAAGAGCTCAATTATTACCCTCATCAATATCTTAGCCAACCACTTGAGCTCAGTTATGAAGATATGGGGTTGACGGTTAGTTTTTCTAACTTTTCTTACCCCAATATAGACAAAGCGTATTATAAAGTTACCCTTTTAGGGCCAACGTCCCTTACATATGAAGACTTACAATCTAATCAAGTGTTTTTCACAAAGCTCCAACCGGGCAGTTACTCACTAAAAATATCAGCACATAATCGCGATGGTATTGTTACAAGCGAACCAGCCACGCTTAACATCAACGTAGCTTACGCTCCATGGAAGTCGCCCTTTGCTATTGCCGCCTATATAATTTTAATACTTGCCGTATTGTTTTTTATTTTTTGGCAATACCGCAGCCGCCAAGTTGCAATAGAACAAGCTCATAGAGCGACTATTCATTCGCAAAAGCAAACAGAGCTCGCGCTTAAAAATAACAAAAGTGGCGTGTGGGATTATAATTTTAAAGATGCTTCCGTAAGCACGCTCAGAGGAATTGAATTAGGCTATACAGGCTTGCCTGTACGCGTACACATAGAACAATTTTTGGCGCTAATACACCCTGATGATCGACGTCGTTTTGAAAACCAATGGGAAAACTACTTCAAGTACAAAAAACAACAAAACTGGCAAGCAACCTATCGCTTACAGCACAAAGATGGCCATTGGTTATGGTATCAAGATACAGGTCAAGTTATATATGATCCTCAAACAAATGAGCCGTTATATGTTTCTGGCATATATACTAATATCACAGCGCAACGTGCTAACGAGCAACAAGCAAAAATTTTAGGTGAAGCGTTCAGCCAAATAAATGATTGGCTCCTTATACTCGATAAACATTTAATGCCATTTTCTGCGAACAACAGTTTTATTGAAACATTTTCAAATGAAAAAGTAGCCACTAAAATTAGTCCTAAATTGTTCATAAAAGCGATTGGTAAAGATAAGTGTAAAGAGTTTGCTGGTATTTTAAAAAAATTAAAACCGACAGAAAACTGGCAAAGTGATGCTTATATAAAAACAGCAAGAAATAACGAACATCCAATTCATATAAGTGCCACAGCAGTTACAAAAGATACTGCAAGTTACTATGTGGTGGTTATTACAGATTTAACCGAGCAAAAACGTGCTGAAAACGAATTGCGCTATTTGGCTAACTTTGATCCTCTAACGCATCTCCCAAATCGTAGTTTAATGTATCAAAACATTGAGAAAGCGATTAAGTATGCCGATGAAAGTAATACACAATGCGCATTATTATTTATTGATTTAGATAAGTTTAAACCTGTTAATGACTCTTTTGGCCACGCAGTTGGCGATAAGCTCTTGTGTAATATTACCCAAAGAGTGAACGGTATGCTCGGCGCAAACGCAAAACTTGGCCGACAAAGTGGTGATGAATTTTTAGTGCTGATTCAAAATATAAAATCGCTTCAGTCTCTTCGCGATACAGTAAGAAAAATTAGTAATGAGTTAGCTAATAAAGTAATTATTGAAGACTTCTCTATTAATATTTCAGCCAGTATTGGCGTAGCTCTATACCCATTTGATGCTGTAACCACCGATATACTTATCCGTAATGCCGATGTTGCGATGATGCACGCTAAACAAGGCGGGAGAAACGACTTTAAGTTTTTTAGCGATGAAATGAATGAGCTGATAAAACAAAAGTTACTGCTCGAAAATGATTTAAAAGATGCAGTAAAAGACAACCGATTTTTTAATCACTATCAGCCCATTATCGACATAGAAGAAAAAACAATAAATGGCGTGGAGTTACTCATGCGCTGGAAAAATCAAGGCCAGTTAGTATCCCCAGCACTTTTTATACCGGTAGCAGAAGAAACTGGTTTAATAGAACTCCTTACTGAGCAAGCATTGCAACGAGCTCTTATTGAAATTGCACCTATACTCAGCGCAAACCCATTGTTTTATATATCTTTAAACTTATCGCCTAAACACATTTTAAAAACAAACATAACCCAGCGGTTAATGTCCATATTAGCGGACTCTCAAGTTCATCCAAGACAATTAAGACTTGAAATAACAGAGAGTATTTTACTAGAAGATAAACTCAAAGCAGCCAAGCAGCTACAAAACTTAAAAGCTGCTGGGTTTAAATTACTACTTGATGATTTTGGTACTGGTTACTCGTCACTCACCTATTTGAGCCAATTTCCTATTAATGTTATTAAAATAGATCAAAGCTTTGTAAACAGTATTGGTATAGATAAAGGGGATGAGTCAATTATTAAGACCATTCTTTTATTGGCCGAAAACCTAGATCTTTACTGTATTGCAGAAGGAGTAGAAACGCGCGAACAGATGATCTTTTTAGCCGAGGTTGGGTGTACTGTACTGCAAGGTTATTACTTTGCAAGGCCAATGGATGCTAAAGACTTACGTAAAAGCGATTGTTTTAGCAATATCATTGATTTGATTTGATTTGATTTGATTTAAAACATTAAAAGCGTGCTAATCATTATTACACGCTTTTATATTAATTAAATGCTACTAATGGATGTGATGGCATTCGTGGCTTTCTATTTGTAATACACTATTGCGTACATTAAATTTTTCAGCTAACAGTTGTTCTACCTTCATACGACATGCTTCATCGTGTTTTTCAATAGTACAATGCTCTTTAAGTACAACGTGCGCCCCGACTACTACACCCTTATATTTACGCGTTACAGTGACGTTATGGACATTGTGAACATGCTCCATATCTGTAATCTCACTTTCAATATCTGCAACTTTAGGAAGTTTGGCCTTATTTAAGCGTAAACCTTTTATACAACTAATAATGACCTTAACACCGGTAAACAACACGAAAGAGGCGATTAACATGCTCGATAAAATATCGATAACAACCCAGCCCGTAAAATATATAAGAATACCAGCCACAAATGTCGATACGGTAGAAATCAAATCAAAGAATGAATGTAAAAATACCGCGTAAACATTAATACTCGCTTTGCGGCCTTTATATAAAACCCATGCAGCAGCACCATGAAATAAAAAACCAATAGCAGCAATAACCGACATTAAATAACTATTAATAGCCAGCTCATTTCCTTCATGCTGGTGTATATAGCGCTCACCACCTTCATACAAAATAATTAAACTGATTGCTAGGTATAAAAATCCGTTCACCAGACCACCCAAAAGCTCGGCTCTTTGATGACCATCGTTATAGGTTTTAGCAAAATGAATAGCGAGACTTGATGCAATCAGTGCGATGAATAACGAGCTATTGTGAACAAACAAATGCCCCGCATCGGCAAGTACAGCAAGCGAATTAGAATAATAAGCACCTATAACCTGAATTACCATAAACGAACACGTAATTGCTAGCGCAATAAGTAACCGACGACGAGAAGCTTGGTGTGTAGTGATTTCTGTCATGAAATGCTTGAATAACCTATACTTAAAGTGCAAATAAACCAAAGATGGCTTAGAGTAGAAAAGGGTAATGATATACAGTATCAATTATAATACGTACTGCCCTCAAACGCACTAAAAACTTAGTAAATCAAAAAAAATGTGCTAATAATTAGTAGGGCTTGTTGAACTTCGGTGGTTGAATTTACACCAGTATTTTTGTTTTTTAGGCAAGGCAGAGCCTATGTAGTGTGGCTATTCCCCATAAATAGGCGATAACGCAGCATAAATACCAAACATGCGCTGCCTTTTGAGCTCGTTCTAAGGACGATTAACACGCCCAAGTAAAAACAATAAAAATACAATAGATAACAATTTAATTGTGGCTTAAACACATGGAGAGTTGAGTGAGTAATAACCTATCAGATGAAATATGGCGAAACTTGGAGTTACTGCCGTTTTGTGTATTACTTTATGATGCCAATGAAAATATATTTAAAGTTAACAGCCAAGCACAGGACTTGTTTGGCTTAAAAGACCAATCACATTTTAATAAAATTGATTTTGCACACATCACTTTGACCAATCATCACAGTAAAAAAGAACTGTTAATCGAAGATCTATTCTTAGACTATTTTACAGCAAATAATCAATGCCAGTTTGCTTTATCAAAACAAACATCTAAATTACTACTCAATGTAAAATTTGCAAAATTACCTAACTCACATTCAATTATTATCATTGATATATTAAATAACAATGTCGAAGAACAATATGATTTTGATAATATCATTTCGAACATATCAACTGACTTAATTGATATTCAAAACGACGACGTTGATAAGCATATCAACTATGCATTAAAAGCTATTGGTACCGTATGCCACGCAGATAGAAGTTATTTATTTAAGTTTGCCGAGGACGGTAAAACAATAAATAACACTCACGAATGGGTAAATAACGATATACAAGCATTTAAAGACGACTTACAGGACCTTCCAAAAAGCGACCTCCCTTATTTTTTTACTTTAATGGCCCGTACTCACTTATTTAGAGTTAACGATGTAACGTTGTTACCTATCCAAGCAACGAGCGAAAAAATAATTTTTCAGCGACAAAAAATAAAATCAGTACTTTGCATCGGGTTACGTTATGACAAAGAGCTCGTTGGCTTTATAGGCTGTGATTGCGTTGTTCAAAAGCGAAACTGGACTGATTTAGACCTTATTCGCCTAAGGTTAGTAGGTGAAATGCTTGCTAATGCTTTCAAAAATTTAAATTATAAGCAAGAGCTACAACAAGCTCAACAGCAACTCATTAATGCCAATCATAAACTTAACAAACAAGTTAATACTGATGGCCTTACAAACATTGCTAACAGACGCTGTTTTGATCAAACTTTAAAATGCGAAATAAAGCGCGGCGCACGTAATAAAGAACCCATTAGTTTAATAATGTGTGATATTGATTTTTTTAAGCGTTATAACGATAACTATGGGCATCAGCTCGGAGACGAAGTGTTAAAACGAGTTGCCAAAGCGCTGCATGATCTTTGTAAACGTGAAGGTGATTTAGCCGCTCGTTTCGGTGGTGAAGAATTTGCGATAATTTTACCTGCAGTCGACACAGATCATTGTCAAAGGTTTGCTGTTCTTATTCAGGAAAAAATCGCAGAACTCGCAATTGAACATAATTTTTCAAGTGCTAGTAATTACCTCTCTTTGAGTATTGGATTTTATAGCCTTATACCCAATCAAAAAACAACACCTAAAGAAGTAATAACTAACGCCGACATAGCCCTTTATAACGCAAAAGAAACAGGCAGAAATAAAATAGCCAGTTTTTAAAAAACCGACTAAGTCGGCGCGCTACAGTGAGTTTTAGTGGTTAAAAGTTCGCTGTAGTGATAATCTATACACGCTGAAATTATAAACAATACAACCACTCAGCGTTTAATTATTATAAGGAATGTTTAAATGGATCCAGTCACACAAATTCTCGATATGGTTTTTACTGTTGAGGCTTTTTTACTTGTTTTTGTTATCGTGCTTTTAAAAAGTAGCGTTAAATTTGTACCACAAAACCGCGCCTGGTTAATCGAACGTTTTGGTAAATACCAATCAACTAAAGAAGCCGGCCTTAACTTTATTATTCCATTTATTGATAGAATCTCGGCTGATCGTAGCTTAAAAGAACAAGCTCAAGATGTACCATCGCAGTCAGCTATCACTAAAGATAACATCTCACTTATAGTTGATGGCGTACTGTACTTTAGGGTACTAGACCCGTACAAAGCAACGTATGGCGTTGACGACTATACATTTGCAGTTGTACAACTTTCGCAAACAACAATGCGTTCAGAATTAGGTAAAATGGAGCTTGATAAAACATTTGAAGAGCGTGATTTACTTAATACCAACATTGTTGCAGCTATAAACCAGGCATCTGAACCTTGGGGTATTCAAGTACTTCGCTACGAAATTAAAGATATTGTGCCGCCTAACTCTATTATGGAAGCGATGGAAGCACAAATGAAAGCTGAGCGTGTTAAACGAGCTCAAATTTTAGAGTCAGAAGGTGATCGCCAAGCAAATATCAACGTTGCTGAAGGTAAAAAACAAGCACAAGTACTTGCTGCTGAAGCCGACAAAGCCGAGCAAATTTTACGCGCTGAAGGTGAAGCAACAGCTATTACTACGGTTGCAGAAGCACAAGCAAATGCACTTATTAAAATAGGTGAAGCTGCAGATACAGAGCAAGGTCAAAAAGCAATTCAGTTAGATTTAGCAACTAAAGCAATCGCGGCTAAAGAAGCGATTGCTCGTGAATCATCAATTGTATTACTGCCAGACAACGCGACAGATGCAAGCTCAATGGTTGCCCAAGGTATGGCAATCATTAATAGCTTAAATAAAAAGCATCTGGGTTAATAACTAAATAAAGAGGTTTGTATGGATTTTATTACGCAAAATTTACCGCAAACACTTATGGTACTTGGTATTGTTGCTTTAATAATAGAAGTAGCAGTACTTGGCCTTTCTACATTTATTTTGTTGTTTTTTGGATTATCGTTATTCCTTACAGGATTATTAATGGGTTTTGGTATTTTACCTGACTCATTAGCAACAGCCCTTTGGAGTAATGCAGTTGTAACAGCTGGCTTAGCCGTTGCACTTTGGAAACCATTAAAACAAATGCAAAATCGCGTAGATAAGAAGCAAGTGAATAGTGATTTTGCTGAACTTACTTTTGTACTTACTAGCGATGTAACAGAACAAGGTTTAACTACACATCAATATTCAGGTATTAGCTGGAAACTCAAAAGTGAGCAACCAATTAGCGCCGGTACTGAGGTTTTAGTAACCAAAAAAGAAGTGGGTGTTATGTGGGTTAAGCCTAAAAGCTAATCATCACTTTAAAACAAGCACTGTATATAATAAATTACAGTAAAACGGGCGGCTCAAACTGCCCGTTTTTTATGCCTGAGATTTGAAATACAGCGCCTTGTTCAGTAACAGTATTATTAATCACTTCATCAAATGCCGATGTCACAAGTAACAACTCAGCATTTTCACCACCGAATGCGATGCATGTCGGCTTTATTGCACAAAGCTTTATTGTTTTAATTAGCTCACCGACTGGGGATAAACACATAACACACCCCATTCCCCACACAGCTAGCCACAAATTACCTAATTGGTCGGTTACGCAGCCATCGGGGTCAACATCAGTATTATTAAATTGATAAAAAACACGTGGCTCAGAGCAAGGTTCGCCAGTTTGCTCATCCAAATCTAATACATAAATACAACTCGTTAAAGAGTCGCAGTAATAACCGCGTAAACGTGGCTTATCA
Source organism: Pseudoalteromonas sp. c7(2019) (assembly GCF_011378625.1). Classification (NCBI taxonomy): domain Bacteria; kingdom Pseudomonadati; phylum Pseudomonadota; class Gammaproteobacteria; order Alteromonadales; family Pseudoalteromonadaceae; genus Pseudoalteromonas; species Pseudoalteromonas sp. c7(2019). Next base: position 14,692 of record NZ_WTKS01000007.1, read on the forward strand.
AAGCACAATCCATTTGGGATACTCAAACCACTTACAACGGCTTTAAGCTGGTGTTTATAATAACGGTATATCTTACCGTCACCTTTTTTAGCATTTACGTCCATTGTACTTAACCAAAAGCCGCCCCATGGATCAGCGCGGCCGTCGTTTGAACGCCTATTTAGCTCTGTATTTTCAATATTAAGAATAAGGTGGCGAGTGCGCGAATTAATATGGTATTTGTATAATCCAGTACTTGTACCTAACAACAAGTGCTGCTCATCAATCCACGCTATTGCACTGAGCGTATCAGGCATATTAACTGTTTTTAGTTGGCTTTCGCTGTGTATTTTTTTGCTTAAAAGTAATTTTTTATTTATGTCGACCCAAAAAAAAGTATTCAGCATAGGGTGCCAAAGAGGACTTTCTGCAAGCTGATTCTGTGTGCTTTCAAAAATGGTTACGCTAGGGTCAAACATAAATACTTATTCTTTATTATTAACAAAGCCTTGTAACCCAAACTTTACCAGAAAACAGTTGATTTCGCGATGTGTACCTGGCTTTAATTTATCAACACGCCCTAGTGACTGCAAAATCAATATCATTGCACCACCGGCTAATTTTAAAGTTGGGCGTACCACTAAAAAGTTTGAAATACTTAATAGTGGTTACAACATGGGAGTTGATACTGCAAAGGCCTTTTTAGCTAAATAACAGCATTATTTAACCTAATAATTGCGGTGCTTTACCCGCAATAACTGCGGTTAGTAAACCAGCTAACATAGCTCCCACAACGGTGCATATTGCACCGCCTAAAATACCGTAAACACTCATAAAACATATCAGCGCTAAACCAAATAGCAGTGCACTTAAAAATGTTTTAGTCGCTAATGTAAGTGTGTTTTTTCGTAGGTTGAGCATCATGAGTAGTAAACTCACCATCGCAATTGTAATTAGTAGCTCGTTCATGCGGGTTGTACCTCAATTTTTAATTTTTGTGTGTTTTTTATTTTTAAGGCAACAAACATACACACGATACCCACCACCATAAAGCTTATATCTACTACCGCGACAAGCGAGCTATTAAGGTTAATAACATTGCTAACGCCAAGTAAAATATTAAGTGGCAGCACCAAAGCAAGCGAAGCGCCGCATAGTAAAAGTGTCAGCTTAAAATAGTTTTTATAACCTATGGGCAATACACTTAATAGTAACCATGCCAACCACGTATAAAAGAACACGGGTCCAAAAAAGCTATTTTGCGCCACACCAACAACGCTATAATTAAGTACAACTTGCACAGGAAATAGCACAAAGCTTGCTAATACCAAACCGCCACAACTGCCAATAATAAAACGATTCCAGTGTGCATATGCCTGCATACTCAGTGAAGGGCTACTGCCACGTGTGCGCTTTGTTAGCCACATCATCATGCCCGAAATAGGTAAAAGCGCAGTACTTAAGCCAAGCAATACCCAAAGTAATTTTACAAACACTCCTGCAAAGTTCCCAAAGTGCAGCGGAAACATCAACTCAATTACTTTTATCGAAACACCTGAAATATCACCAAAACTACTCATCGACTGCACAAACTCACCATTGCCCTGATAATGCAGTAACTGAGAAGCAACAGCCTCACCACCTAACAAACGCAAATATACCTGCGCATTCGCATCGTTATGCGCCATTATTGTGACATCCCTAATTATTGCTTCAGGGTAACGACTATGAGCATGCTCTAAAATAGTGTCTATTTTTGTAGGTTGCTTAATGTGGCTAACTACAGGCTCAGGAATAGCGGTAAACGTTTCTATTAACTTATCTTGATCGCCACCAAAGCTCACAAACGCAGCGGCTGGTAGTAAAATAATGGTCGCGAGCCCTAAAAATGATCCTGTAAAACCAATCACAATATTAAATACGCTGCCCCAAATACCTATAACCTTATGAGCATCGCTTACTGCAATATCTAACCCTTTATCTCGCCTAAACGTAAAGAGCTCTTTTATCAATTTGCGATGAATAAACAAGCCTGTCACTGCACTTACTAAAAGCGTTAAACCTAAAAACCCAGTGAGTATTAACCCAATTGGTCGCCCTAAATGCAAATCTGCATGAAACTCACCTATGTAGGTTGGCGCATCTGTTTTTTTATTAGCGTAAAACTCTTTACTAGGCCCATAGTAAGTATTTTCCAGCGTCAACGTATCGGGATGAAATTGAAATACTCTGGCCACCTCTTGGTCGTAATTTTCATCGCCATGGTGAGATTCAAATACCAACGTTAACAAATGAAAGTTATGCCCACTTGGTAAAAACACATGAATGTTTTCGCCAAATTCACTAGGTACTTGTTTATGGTATTCGTTTACTAGTCGGTTAATCTGCGCGCTAGCAACGTGTTGGCTTGATTGCAGTTCTGGATTAGCCCATATTTTTAACTCAGGTCGCGACAGAACTGCTAACGCCCCACTAAATGCAACAATAAATAGCAGTACCGCAGTAATAATTCCTACCCAGCTATGTAATAAAAATAGCTTTTTTAAAGTAATCGACTTCATCCCTGCCCCTGCGTTAATGCCCAAAAACTCAATAAACCATGTGATATACACAATGCAATCATGACTACAAAAGGTTGCCATGCTTTTTGTGCCAAATACGCATAAATAAACAACGCAGTCCAAATAACAGGAAACAGTAAAATAGGTAGTAATATTTGTTCATTCATTTGAAACGGTAAATAGGTTGTCATACCCGGAATCATTATTACCGCAGTAACTAGCGCTAATACACACGCAATTAAGTGCCTTCGCCGTGTAGCTGTAAACGTTTTTTTATTATTCATTATTCGCTCAATAAATTTGCCCAAACATATACAAAAACAGCATATGTAAATGATAACAATTGCCATTATATTGTGCATTTAGCGCTTAATGCAATTTATTAAACACATTAAGTCTAATAACACTGTTGGTTTGTCTTAAGAGCTTTTATGCTACGCCTCGCAATTTAGGTACGCAGTAATGCGTCATTTCAGTTAAGCCGAGTTCGGGCTTTTTAATTTTTCAGGAAGCAGTAAACCGTGGATATAATTAACGCGATTATTTTAGGTATTATTGAAGGTATAACAGAATTTTTACCCATATCATCAACTGGGCACTTAATTGTAGCGTCAAAGTGGTTAGGCATTGAATCAACAGACGCTAATCTCGCCTTCGAAGTCATTATCCAACTTGCCGCCATTTTAGCGGTACTAGCCAATTATAAAGACAAGTTCAGCCCTAAACATTTCAATTTATGGGTGAAAGTTGCCATTGCATTTATTCCTTTGGGTATTATTGGTTTTATATTTAGTGATGTAATAAAAACACTGTTTAGCGTACCAGTAGTAGGTGTTATGTTTATTGTAGGCGGTGTGATTTTTTTACTATTAGAGCGCAGTTATAAAGAGACTCACTGCACAACTACCGATGTAACCCAAGTTACTTATAAACAAGCTCTTTGGATTGGCGTAGCACAAGTATTTGCGTTAATTCCAGGGACTAGTCGTGCTGGAAGTTCTATTGTTGGTGCCATGTTGTGTGGTTTAAACCGAAAAGCCAGCGCTGAATTTTCATTTTTACTTGGTTTACCTGTACTTGCAGCAGCCTCAGGGTACGACTTACTTAAACATTACCAACTGTTTAGCTTAGATGACCTAACTGCCCTTGCTGTGGGTTTTTTAACGTCTTTTATAGTTGCTTATTTTACTATTAAACTATTCATACGCTTTCTAGAAAATTTCACTTTTGTTAGTTTTGGTCTTTACCGAATCGTATTTGGTGTTATTTTACTAACTATAGCCTACACATAAGAGAATATTATGAGCGAAAAAATAAACGAAGAAGCACTCCACGCCTTAAAAATAGCTTTTACTTACATGCCTAAAGCGATTGAAGTGACAAAGTATGAATATGGCGAGCGCTACCAAAGCGTACTTGATCACATTGAAGCGGTACGTGAAACACTGCTTATTAACGATGTTGACCCAGAGGAAGTAGGCGGCGATATCAACCCGCAATATACCCCAAATTCAACGTATTAAAAGTATACCGCTGAGTATTATATGCTCGGCGGCATGTTGCGCTATATACAAGGGCCTGTTTATCTTTCGAGGTTAAATTTACAGCAGACTGTTTGGTATTTAGGCAAGGCAGAGCCTATTTAGTGTGGTTGTTCCCCATAAATAGGCGATAACGCAGCATAAATGCCAAACATGCGTTGCCCTTTGGGTTCTGCCTAGGGACAATTTTTAATCCTGAAAGGTCAACAGGCCCTACTACTATTAATAAACCACTAACTTAGTTCATAAAAACATAAGGTTATAAAATTTAATACGTATCAATTTTAGTTATTAGTAATTAAAACTGCTAAACTGGATTTTAAACTAATACCAATGCCCTAATTGGCCTATGTATTATATAAATTGAACAAAAGCTTACGGGGTGTTTTCTTTTGAATTTTTTACGATGTTTTCACGATATAGTTTCTAATCAATCTCTTGATTTTGAAAGTAAAATTAATAAGCTCTTAGTGTTTGGGTTAGAAGTATTTGACCTTGAGCTAGGTATTATTAGTAAAGTAGATGAAAACAGCTACACCGTTTTATATGCCAAAACCCCTGACAACTCACTTTTACCCGGTACCGTGTTTGAATTACAAGGCACCTATTGCGTACATACGCTCGCTGCAGGCTCTGCACTTGCCTTTCATAAAGCATCTCAAAGCGCAATTGCAAACCACCCCTGTTATATAAACTTTCAGTTAGAGTCTTATATTGGCGCGCCAATAAAAATTGGTGAAAAAATATTTGGTACCGTTAACTTTTCATCCATAAACAGCTCTCCAGCTTTTAATGATGCAGCCTATGATTATATTGAGTTATTTGCACAATGGCTTGGATCGGAATTTGCTCGCACTCAAGCTAAAGAACAACTAATAAAAAATAGTAATACTTTATTAAAGTTAGAGAATGTAGCAAATATAGGTACGTGGGAGGTTGATCTAGTCTCCGATAAAATTACCTGGAGCGAGCAAACATACCTCATACATGAGGTGGATGAACAATTTCAACCGCAAATGAATTCTGCAGTCGAGTTTTATAAAGAAGGTCCAAGTCGTGAAGGCATTACTCGCGCGGTAGAATTAGCCATAGAAAAAGGCAAAAAATGGAATTTAGAACTAGAAATAGTAACCGCTAAAAATAAACATTTATGGGTGGCTACCTTTGGTGAGGCCGAATTTGATGAAGGCCGATGTGTCCGATTATTTGGCACCTGCCAAGATGTAACCGAGTCAGTAATGCTCCGAGAAGAGCTTAAACAAAAGCAAGCTCAAGCAGAGCGCCTACTTGAAGACAGAAGCATGCTATTTGCCAAAATCAGCCACGAATTAAGAACCCCACTGAATGGCATTACAGGTATGCTAACCACATTAGTTGATGAACACAGTGAAGAAGTTCGCGCTGAAAAAATTAAAATAGGACTTAGAAGCGCCGATATTTTACTTAGTATTATTAACGAAGTGCTCGATTTTTCTAAAATTAATCATGGTGAGCTAAAGCTTGAGCCTACTGACTTTTTACTAAAAACAATTTTTACCGATTTAACTTCTTTGTATACACCTCTATTTAAAAACACGCATGTAACGCTACAAGTAAATAATACAATTGATGACAACTGCTGGGCGTTTAGCGACAACACACGCCTTAGCCAGATTGCTTCTAACTTACTGAGTAATGCACTTAAATTTACTGAAAATGGTTCAGTTACACTAAACACCAGCCTTTCTAAAGTAAAAGCTAAGTTAAGTTTAAATATTGAAGTGTCTGATACAGGCCGAGGAATGAGTAAAAACTTTTTAGAATCACTGTTTTCTCCTTTTTCTCAAGAAGTAGATGCTAAGAATTCAAAAGGTGGAACAGGCCTTGGCCTTGCAATAGTAAAAGAGCTTGTTGAATATATGGGCGGAAAAATAAAGGTAAAAAGTACACCGAATAAAGGCACTACGTTTTTAGTAAATATTCCTATTGAGAAAGGGACAGAACAAAAACAAGAAAGCCTTAAATCAACGTTAGATATCAACGGCAGTGAACTATCAGTGCTTGTAGTCGATGATAACGACATTAATAGGTTGGTACTTCATGCTTCTTTAGGCAAACTTAATATAAAAGCCGACTCTGCAGTAGATGGCCAAGATGCTGTATTAAAATGTCGCCAAAAGCATTATGACCTTATTTTTATGGACTGCATAATGCCCATACTCGATGGATTTGAGGCAACAAAGCAGCTTAGATCAGAAAACATCTGCTCGCATGAAGGAACCTACATAGTGGCTATAACTGCTAATACTTCATCACAAGACAAACTTGCATGTAAACAAGCTGGTATGGATATGTTTATATCAAAACCGTTTAAACTCCCCATACTTGAAAGAGCAGTTATTAATGCGCTTGAGCATACCGTAAAAATCAGCTAATTTTTACTGCACTGCCACTGGTGAAAAATCAGAACATAAAATGAAAAACATAATTAGAACTATATTACTAACAGTACTTATTGTTGCAGTATTTAAAGGCGTTTCCACTGGGCAATGGAGCTCATCAATAACAATAGTTATCGTATCAGGCGTATTACTGTTAGTTACATTTATCAGTGCTAAGTCATCACGTGGATCATCAGCTTATACTGGCAGTGACTCATCAGTTTCCTCTAGCAGTAACTCATTGCACTCTCACACAAATTGTAGCGGCGGTGATTCTGGTGGTGGGTGCGATTAAATCGTGTGCTAATTCTTAAGCATTAAAAAAGCCGCCTTTGGAGAAGGGCGGCTTGGGTTAACAAACAGCTATGGGTGTAGCCTTGCTGTTATATCAAGAGAGTTTTTACTAAATTTTTTATTAAATAATGTTAAGCAGCACTTTGATCAGCTTCTTCAGAGTGACGAATTAAATAATCAAATGCACCTAAACTTGCTGTTGCACCGCTGCCCATTGCAATAATAATTTGTTTAAACGGAGTATTGGTTGCATCCCCCGCGCCGTAAATTCCTGGTAGTGAAGTTGCGCCTTTAGCATCAATCAATATTTCACCAAATTTACTTAATTCAAGGTCGCTGTCTTTTAACCACTCGGTATTTGGTATTAAGCCTATTTGTACAAATATACCGGCAAGTTCAAGCTCTTTGCTCTCTCCCGACACTCTATCTGTGTACATTAAGCCAGTTACTTTTTTACCATCGCCAAGTACTTCGGTAGTTTGTGCACTTTTGATAATGGTAATATTAGCCATGCTTTTAGCTTTACGAATAAGCACTTCATCAGCACGTAGTGTGTCTGCAAATTCAAGTACCGTAACGCTTTGCACAATATTAGCTAAATCGATTGCCGCTTCTATACCCGAATTGCCACCGCCAATTACGGCAACAGGTTTACCTTTAAATAAAGGGCCATCACAATGTGGGCAATATGCCACACCATGGCCGCGATATTCTTGCTCCCCTGGTACGTTCATTTCGCGCCAGCGTGCACCAGTGGCAAGTACGAGCGACTTAGCTTTGAGTACTGCGCCATTTTCTAGTGTAATTTCGTAGCCATTGTTATAACCAAGTGCCGCTGCACGCTGATTATGCATTACATCTACATCGTATTCTTTAACGTGTTCTTCAAGCTGGGCAACCAATTTTGGCCCTTCAGTCGCCTTAATCGAAATAAAGTTTTCTATTGCTAATGTATCTGCAACTTGTCCACCAAATCTGTCGGCAACAATACCTGTATTTAACCCTTTTCGTGCTGAGTAAATCGCAGCCGATGCGCCCGCAGGCCCACCACCAATTACAAGTACATCAAATTTATCTTTTTTACTTAGCGATTCAGCTTGGCGCTGTGCCCCTTTGCTATCTACTTTATTGAGTATGTCGGTAAGGCTTAGTGCACCTTGGCTAAATGGTTCGCCATTTAAATATACAGCCGGTACAGCTAAAATATTTCGCTCTTCTACCTCACTTTGAAATAATGCGCCATCAATCATGGTCGCTTTAATATTGCTGTTTGTCGCTGCCATAGTATTAAGTGCTTGGACTACTTGCGGGCACGTTTGGCAACTTAAACTTATATATACTTCAAAGTTAAGTTCTTGAGTAAGCGATTGTATTTGCTTAATGTCTTCGCTTTTAGCTTTACTTGCGTGTCCGCCAGTATGTAAAAGTGCTAGCACTAAACTTGTGAATTCGTGGCCCATAGGTACGCCTGCAAACGTAATATGAGTGTTTTTAATAGGTGAATGTACAACCATTGACGGGCGACGCGCGCTTGTATCAGGATTGTTCATTACCGTAAATTTATCGCTCAGTGAGGCTAAATCGTTCGCTAAGCTTTCTACTTCTGCTGATTTTTTGCTGTCATCCAAGGCAATAAGCAGCTCAACAGGTTGAGTAAGCGATTCAAAATGGCTTTTTAATTGATTTTTTATGTTGTTATCTAACATGGCTTAACCCTTTTAGGAAAATTTAAACAGCAAGCCTCCCATGCCAAATAATGCATGTGCTTAAACAAGTATATTGATATAGGAGGCACCAACAAACGGATGTTCGTTGATTTAAGGGCAGTTACCTGCCCTTATAGTAGGAATAAATCTATACTTAGATTTTACCAACTAGGTCTAGTGAAGGTGCAAGTGTGTCTTCACCTGGCTGCCAAGATGCAGGACAAACTTCACCGTCGTGAGTTGCAATGTATTGTGCAGCTTGTACTTTACGAACAAGTTCTTTAGCGCTACGGCCAATACCTAAATCGTGAGTTTCGATAATTTTAATTTCGCCTTCTGGGTTCATTACAAATGTACCGCGAAGTGCTAAGCCTTCTTCTTCAATCATTACGCCAAAGCTACGAGTAATACGTCCTGTTGGGTCGCCAATCATTGGGTAAGTAATTTTACCAATTGTGTCTGACGTATCGTGCCATGCTTTATGAGTGAAGTGAGTGTCAGTAGATACTGAGTAAACTTCTACGCCCATCTCTTGAAGTTGTGCGTAATGATCTGCAACATCGCCAAGTTCAGTAGGACATACAAACGTAAAATCAGCTGGGTAAAAGAAGAAGATTGACCATTTACCTAGAACATCTTTTTCAGACAATTCTACAAAGTCACCGTTGTGGTAAGCGGTTGCATTGAATGGTTGTAATTTTGTATTGATTAATGAAGTGCTCATGGTATTTCCTCATCTATATTTAATGTATTTAAAAAGTAATCAACGCTTTCGTTTAAAACGACCTTCTGCGTTGGCTTGATTGATACAATAAGGCTAATGAGAAATTAAATAAAATTGATTGTTTAGATTAAAACAATCGGTTTTTTGAATTGAACTATGTAATCTCTTTTACCGTAAGCATTATTTGGATTGTAAACGCTGGCGAATTATTAAGATCGCTAATCGCAATACTGCTACAATAGCCGCGCTTCAAATAAGTCATTAAACATAAGGCACGCTGTAATGGAAAAATTTGTTAACCACATACAACTAGGTTATTTAGGCTTAATCCCGTTTTTAGGGTGTGTAGGTTGGCCACTTATGTTTGGCAGTAATAGCCTTAACTTAGAGTTTTTTACTTTTTACAGTATCGCCATTTTAGCATTTATGGCAGGTAACTTGTGGCGCGCCGGAGAACAAAGCTATAGCAATGCAATTAAAGCGGTATTACCTGTTATCCCAGTTCCATTTTTATCATTTTTACCTGTAGAGTGGGCACTGGCTTGGCTAGGTGCTAGTTTTTGGTTAGTACTTATATTTGAAAAAGCCACGCCGCAATGGAAAACCTATCATAAAGATTATCAAAAAATGCGTGTAGTACTTACCTCTGTTGTGTTTGTGTGTCATATCCTTACTATTGGTATGAGTATTTACCCTAAGTAACCTGAGCTCTGGATAATAAATCTATCTCAAGCAGCTATTTTCAGCGCTAACTGCGTTGAATTTACTTGCAATAGGCCCGCTATTGACGCGTAAATTCGCCTTGTTCTCACAGAAAATCTCTGGCTAGAGAAAATAAACTTAAATATCACCATAATTCAATGCGTTAGCAAATCTATTAACCAGAGTTCAGGTTAAATAGTGGCTGTAAACTTAAATATTGCGTGGTAATAAGGTAATATCCGCGCACTGCTATTTGAGGACACACCATGATTGACCAACTACGCCAACAACTCGACGAACTTGGCGAAAACTACGTAGAAAAAAACGCTGCATTTAAAATCAAAGTGATCCCATTTTTTTGTGCTATTCGCATTAAAAAAGATCATAAAAGCGAAGGTCGTTTAAGTTTTTATTCAAGTCAATTACTCGAAATTTTCTTAGTCGTCTTATTTTTGCTATTCGGTTTAACACTCTACGATACAGATGCAGGATTTACTCACGGCCCTATTCATATTGCCTTTGCCATTTTAATTACCTTTAATCTTATTATTAAACAAATCGCAATTGAAGGGTTAAAAACCAGACTTGCGTTTCATCGTTTACTAGCAAAAGACTCACAAACAAATAGCGATATAAATAATACTGCTACAAACATAAACGCTAAATAAAATATGTATTTAAATCCTCAATGGCGAATACTCACCGTAGGCGATGGCGATTTATCGTTTTCGAACGCTATTTACACTCATCTATCGCCAAAAGCTTTGGTTGCATCCACTTACGATGACCAAACTACTATTGAGAAAAAGTATCAGCACAATGCACTTGGTAACCTAAAAGCGCATAACGTTGAGGTACTTAATAGTTTTGATGTAACAAATCCCGCGTGTTGGCAAACTCTAAGTGAAAACCAGCACAGCTTTGACGTGGTTATTTTTCAATTTCCGCTTATACCTGCCTTTGTTGGCCGTGAAGCATTTGAAAACAACACGCGCCAAACCAGTATGAACGTATTAAACCGCGCTTTGCTGCATCAATTTATTAAATACGCTAACGAATACGCGCTTGATAAAAATGGCCCAATGCTGTGTTATATCACTTCAAAGGATGTAAAACCTTATCGAGAATGGAACATAGAAGGGAGTTTAAATAACGGTTTAAACGCTGATTATTTAGGCCAAATCCCATTTGATATTAGCCATTTTGAAGGTTATAAAATTCGTAATGTTGACCGCGATAAACACGTAAAAGACACCAGCGGGATAACTTACGTTTTCAGCCCAAAAAGTATTGACACACATACTAGCGAATTAAGCTCACGTCTTACCAAACCTGCATACTTAACATCTAACCATTGCCCCCTTTGCCGCGTTGGACCCTATATGGCAAGCGAGGACGAAACCAAGCATCTAAACGCTAAAAAGCATCAGCAAATGCTACATCTTGAAAGCGATTGGCAACAATGGCTAAATGAATTTTATAGCTAATTAATAGCCCTACTAAAGTTGATTCAATTAAACATTTGCCTGTTTAATTAAATCAGCTGCTTTTTCAGCAATCGCAATTACAGGTGCATTTGTGTTGCCGGTAATAATGGTAGGCATAATCGACGCATCGACTACGCGTAAGTTACTTACCCCGTGTACTCGCAAATTAGTATCCACCACTGCCATTGGATCTTGCCCCATTTTACATGTACCAACTGGGTGATACTCGGTATCTGCCGTTTGGCGTATAAACTCAATTAACTGATCATCATTATTTATATCAAGCGGGTAGATCATTTTACCGCGTATGTTATCAAAAGCTTTAGTTTGCATAATAGCGAGTGTTTTTTTAAGGCCAGCAATCATTACAGCTAAGTCGTCTGGGTGGCTTAAATAATTAGGGTCTATAAGCGGTGCACTACGCGGGTTGTTATCAGCTAATGTAATAGTACCTCGGCTTTTGGGGCGCATAATACTGCTGTGTATACTGTAACCATGCCCAGTGTGTAACTTACGACTATGATCGTCCACCAGCCCAATTACAAACTCTAGTTGCACATCGGGCGCTGGCGAGCCTTCAAATAATTTAATAAACGCGTGCGACTCTGCAAAGTTACTGGTTAATCGCCCTTCTCGTTTACTAAACCAGTTAACACAGCCTTTTATAATGCTGACAATGCCTAGCGGGCTTATACCAAATGTGCCTTTATTTGTTTTTGATTTATAAAGTGGCACTACCGTTAAATGATCTTGTAAATTAGCGCCAACACCTTCAAGTACGTGCTGAACCCTAATGTTATGTGCACTTAACTGCTCTTTTGGGCCAATACCTGAAAGCATTAATATTTGCGGCGAATTAATAGCGCCAGCACTAAGTATTACCTCTTTTTTAGCACGTAAATTAATAACCTCTTTATTACGCTCTATTTGCACGCCTTGCGCTATCTTATTGGTTATATTTATTTTATTAACGTGGCTATGGGTTAATACCGTTAAATTTGGGCGGTTTAAATGCGGTGTTAAATATGCTTTTGCTGCACTACAACGCTCGCCATTGTGCTGAGTTACCTGCGATAGACGTGCGCCGCTTTGCTCTTTGCCATTTATATCGTCGCTTAAATTAACGCCCTGCTCAGCACAGGCATTTAAAAAGTATTGGTTTATATTGCTTGGGTTATTTAGCTCTTGTACATGTAGCGGGCCTTTTGTCCCGTGCAGCTCATTATTTATAAACGCTTTATTGTTCTCAGCTTTAATAAAGTACGGGAGTAAACTATCAAAATCCCAGCCTTCATTACCAAGCTGTGCCCAATTATCGTAATCGTACTTATTACCTCTTATATAAACCATTGCATTGGTAGAGCTCGAGCCGCCCAGCACTTTGCCACGCGGCACAAAACCACAGCGGTTATTAAGCACTTTTTGTGGCACCGTATTGTAATGCCAACTATTAATACCGTAAGGCACACTCGCTGCTATGCCTGCTGGCATTTGTACAAATGCACTTTTATCGCTGCCCCCAGCTTCAATTAAGCACACACTTACATTTTTATCCTCAGACAATCGCGATGCCATAACGCAGCCGCCACTACCTGCGCCAATCACAATGTAATCAAATGTTGTATTGTTCATGGTGTACCTTAATAAAAGTTTTAAACGGCCTTAACAGTAATAGTGCATAGAAAAACTCAACAAAACTTGATATTTTTAGACATCATTTATTTGAGGTTAACCATGAGCAGCCTAATCAGAGCCACGTCATTACAAGGTATAGACACCCTAATTAGCGAATTTGGCGGCGATCCGCATGAAATAATGCAAAACTGTAATATTAATAACGTTGACTTTAAAAATCTCGATAACCAATATTTACCTTATCGAGATTACGCTGAGCTATTAGAATACTGTGCTTGTAAGTTCAATTGCTCTAGTTTTGGCCTTAAGCTCGCAAGTAGACAAAATTTTGATATTTTAGGGCATATTGCAATAGCAGCTAAAAGTAGTACTAATTTAGGTGATGCACTTAATTGGGTTATTAAATACCTTCACTTGCACAGCCCTGCACTTAGCTTAAACTCGCACCCTTTAGAGAATGATAAAAGCTTGTTTTTATCATTCGAAATTAATTTAAAACCATTACCGAACATCAACCAAGTGATTGAGCTAACTATTGGTTTAGCATTGGCTGTTATTAAAAAGCTGAGTAATAACCGCTGCAAACCAATTAATATATTTTTGCCAAAAAAATTAAGTACTAATACTCGTGCCTATAACACTTACTTTGGTTGTAACGTTATAGAGCATCGCAACAGCGCTGGTATTGTAATCTCAAAAAGTGATTTAACTCTTGAGCTTGATCACCCTGAACTAAATAAAGTACAAGCAGCGCTAAGCTTCTTGGCAAAAAACAAAGAACACACACAACCATTGCCCAACCAAGTTAGTGCACTAATTAGGCCTATGCTTCCTATTTATCAATGTAGTAACCAAACTATTTCAGCTGCGCTGGGTATGCACCCGCGTACTCTGCATCGAGAACTTATCAAACATAATACGAGCTTTGTAAAACTTAAAGATGCCACTCGTCGCGCTTTAGCTGCACACTATTTAGCGCAAAACCAATTTACAATATCAACCATATCTGAGCTTTTAGGGTATCAGGAGCAAGCAACGCTAAGTGTTAATGTTAAACGCTGGTTTGGTTGCTCTCCTAGGGCGTGTCGAACTTTGTGGATTGAAATTTGTTCAATCTAGGGGCGATTTAATCGCGGCGCGAGGTTTGTAACCTAGTGGGCTAAGTAAAAATCGAGCAACAAAGAGTCAATCGTCCCTAGAAAGAACCCATAGGGCAGCGCATGTTTGGCCTTTATGCTGCGTTATCGCCTATTTATGGGGAATAACCACACTACATAGGCTCTGCCTTGCCTAAAAACCAAACATACTGCTGTAAATTCAACCACCAAAGATCAACACGCCCTAAAGCATATAGGACTAAAAAAATGTTAAACTAAACACTCTTATTATTATTTTTATTTAAGCTAAGGAGTGAGCATGAACTTTGTTATTGTTGGCACCAATTTTATTAGCGACACACTGTTAGCCGCTGCAAATACATTAAACGATTTTAATTTATATGGGGTGTGCTCGCGCGCAGTATCAAGCGGCGAAGCATTTTTAGCCAAACACCCACAAAATGCACAAGCAAAAATTTTCACCTCAATCGAGCAAGTATGCCAAGATCAAAATGTTGATGCTGTCTACATAGCCGCCCCTAACAGCTTACATAAGCAATATGCCGTTATGTGCCTAGAAGCAGGTAAACATGTCCTTGGCGAAAAACCATCAGCTGCTAATTCTAAAGAGCTTGCAAGCATTATAGCTACAGCAAAAAAGCATCAGCGCCTTTACATGGAAGCCATGATGACCACTCACTTGCCTAACTTTGCACGGCTGCAACAGGCAATGGTAAAAATTGGCATACCACGTAAATATATTGGGCAGTACAGTCAATATTCATCGCGTTACGATAAGTATAAAAATGGCGAACGCCCAAATACATTTTTACCCGAGTTTGCTAACGGTGCTTTGGTTGATTTAGGGATTTACCCACTGTATTTATTGATTGCATTGTGGGGCGCACCAAGCAGTGTACACGCAAGCGGCGTATTACTTGATACAGGTGTTGATGGTGCGGGGGATGTATTACTAAACTACGCTGATAAACAAGCCGTTATTAGCTACTCTAAAATATCGCAAGGCGACAACATAACCGAAATACAAGGCGAGCTTGGACGCATACGTATAGAAGCCGTATCGCAACTCAAAAAGGTGGAGTTTATTGCTAATAATGGTGAGGTAGAGGTTATATCCCAGCCGTTTGATGAGCACTTTATGAAATACGAAGTTGAACATTTTATGGCATTAGTGAAGCAAAATGTTCTTGAGTCACCCGTTAATACACATATTTTAGCCAGTAACGTAATGAGCGTACTTGATGAAGCGCGCAAACAGCTTGGGGTTGTGTACCCTAACGACTAATTAAATAAAATTTGGGCGTTAACCAACGACAGTTAACGCCCAGAAGAAAGCTTAAATAGCTCTCGTACAACGACATATCTTATAAAACACATTTAAAAATAGCGATCCCCATCCATGGGCAATCAAATACTTCTACAGCAAACTTAACACTAACAACCCAAATTCGGTTTATTACCAATATTTATTATTCAATAACCTTAAAACTAACCTAACACATAAAAACATTACCAATCAAGCTAGCCAATTGCATTATTTTAAACTAAATTGGTAATACAAGAATACAACCATTGGTGTATAGTGGTTTTTAACCATAACATCGCGTTAGAATTTTGACATAATAGTGAATTTTGAGGTAACCTCTGGTATTAACAGTTGGTTTTGACTTTTAGGCCCCAGAGGCCATTATTCCTTAAGGTAATGAAGGTAAAGTATGGGTAATCGTCGCTTATTTTGGCGCATAGTTGATAAAATTGAGTCTTTAATAAATCAAGGCGAATTTTCTGCTGGGAGTCGTTTACCACCTGAACGTGAACTTGCAGAAATGTTTGATGTAAGTCGCCCTACCATTAGAGAAGCTATTATCGCATTAGAAGTACGTGGCCGAGTTGAAGTTAAAACCGGCTCTGGTGTTTACGTAGTAGAACAAAAAAATGCATCTATAAAATCAAAAGAGATCAGTGCATTTGAACTTACTCAAGCTCGCGCATTAATTGAAGGCGAAATTGCCGCTTTAGCTGCTCAAAGCATTACAGAAGAAGAACTAGAGCAACTAAATAAAACATTAATTGCCATGGAAAAAGGCCTTTATGTTGAGCAAGCCGACCGTGAGTTCCACGAAATTATAGCTAGAGC
Source organism: Pseudoalteromonas sp. c7(2019) (assembly GCF_011378625.1). Classification (NCBI taxonomy): domain Bacteria; kingdom Pseudomonadati; phylum Pseudomonadota; class Gammaproteobacteria; order Alteromonadales; family Pseudoalteromonadaceae; genus Pseudoalteromonas; species Pseudoalteromonas sp. c7(2019). The sequence continues at coordinate 30,996 of NZ_WTKS01000007.1, forward strand.
AACACGCAATAAAGCACTTGAATTTGCAGTGTCTAACTTGTGGGATTTACGTTTAACAAACCCACAAATTGTTGCTGACTATGGCAGTGTGTGTAAAAACAATAACGAGTGCGTTATGGACGAACACACCGCTATTTATACAGCTCTAAAGTCGCATGATGCAAATGCAGCGCGCAGTGCAATGCACAAACATTTTAACCGCTTAATTAATGCTTTATTTGATGCCGTAGAATCGCGTGCACTTGAAGAAATTAAACGCAAAAATGATGAAAAACGAGGCCTTTACTCGCTTGATGGTTTAGTTAATAAAAGTGCCCACTAAGGCCTTTTAACCAACTGATTAAAGTTAGCAAACGCCTGTTTGCTAACTTTACCTCTTACTTTATTTACGCGCCCTATTTAATATACTTTTAATTGCGCTATTTTTGGTCGCAAACACTTACCTATAAATTTAAAAAAAGATACTATGCCGCCATTAATATCGGGCGGGTTTAGCTTTTATACTCCCTGCATTACATAACTAATTGATAGAGTTACTCAACTCAAGGATAAAAATGCAAGCATCTTCAAAAAGTTATTTACTGGCTATCGTGTGTGTTCTGCTTGCAATGATGACCATTCAAACGGGCGCGTCATTTGCAAAACAGCTTTTTCCTATTGTTGGTCCTGAAGGTACAACTGCCCTTAGGCTTGGGTTTTCTGCCTTTATACTTTGCTTAGTGTTTAAACCTTGGAAACACTTACCTACTTCTGGTAATCGTATTCCTATAATTGTGTATGGTTTAAGTTTAGGCGGCATGAACATTTTGTTTTATTATGCCATTGAACGCATTCCACTAGGCATAGGTGTAGCGCTTGAATTTACAGGTCCGCTTGCTGTTGCCTTATTTTCATCACGCCGCAAACGTGACTTATTTTGGGTTGCCTGTGCTATTGCCGGTATTTTGCTTCTGCTTCCTGATATGAGCGGCCAAGACAGCCTTGATCCATTGGGTGTAGCGCTTGCGCTTGGTGCTGGTGCATGTTGGGCAGGTTATATATTATTTGGTAAAAAAACGGGCACACAAAGCTCTGGTGGAGCAACTGTCGCATTGGGTATGACCGTTGCCGCTATAGTGCTAGTACCTTACGGCGGCATTCTGCAAAGCGCCGCGTTTACGTGGGAAATTATCCCACTGGGTATTGGTATTGCTATTTTATCAAGCGCACTGCCTTACACACTTGAAATGGTTGCACTGCGAAACATGCCTTCACAAGGGTTTAGCGTAATGATGAGTTTAGAGCCTGCAATAGCTTCGCTCGCAGGGTTTATTATACTGGGTGAATTGCTTACTTTATGGCAGTGGCTCGCTATTTTACTTGTAATTATTGCATCTGTTGGTAGCTCGTTTTCAAACGCAAAAAAACAGACTACTTAGTTAACTACCAAATAATCTAAATAAAGTCACCACGCAACATGGTGACTTTATTATGTTGTATCCGGTAATTTTTTAACTCACAGCCTTACCTTGCTTTTTAGTTGTAACCAAATAACCAATCAACGAAATAAGCGGCATGCCGGTAGCGACCAGAGCAATACCTGTCCAGCCGCCCGCTTCATATAATGGGCTGGCAATAAGCGAGCCTACTGCGCCACCTACAAATATACTCGTCATATAAATAGCGTTTAAACGTGCTCGGCTTTGTGGCTCTAGTGCGTACACTGCGCGTTGCCCAAGTACCATATTGGCCTGCACAGCAAAATCAATAAACACACCGGTTAATGCCAATACTATAATGCCGTAAGGTAGCTCAAATAAGCTTGGTAAAAAGCACACTGCTGCAATTACTTTGGCCAGTAACGATAACTGATGCGTATAGCCTTTATCTGCCAAGCGACCAACAATGGGGGCAGCTACAGCACCTGCCGCACCCACTAATGCAAACAATGCTATTTCTGATTGCGATAAACCATACTCACGGGCAAGCACAACCGGTACGCTCGTCCAAAATAAACTGAACGATGCAAACATTAATGCTTGAAAAAGTGAACGTTGGCGCAGCACTGGTTGGCTAATCATTAACTGTTTAAGCGATTTTAATAACTTAAAATACGTTGTTTTATGGGTAGGTTGCCTGCTTGGAATAGCAAAATAAATTACGCCTGCAATAAACACCATACACCCTGCTGCAAAGTAAAATACAGCACGCCAACCAAAGTGATCGGCTATTAAGCTCGATATAGGTCTTGCCAGCAAAATACCTAGCAAGAGACCCGCCATAATATTACCAAGAACCTGCCCGCGCTTCTCGTCAGACGATAAATGCGCAGCAAGCGGAATAAGCACCTGAACAGAAACCGAGCTCATGCCTATCATTAAACATAAAATAAGCATTACATTAGGTGAATCAGCAAGTGCCGTACCCACTAAACTCAAAAACGACACAGCTAAAGTAATAAGCATTAAACGCTTATTTTCAATTAAGTCAGCTAATGGCACTAAAAAAAACAACCCCAAAGCGTAGCCTATTTGTGTAAGCGATACGATAAGGCTAGCACTGTGCGCACTTAATCCAACTTCTGGGGCAAGCAACTCAATAATAGGTTGAGCGTAGTAAATATTGGCAACAATAAGACCGCAACACAAAGCAATAATAGTAACGAGTGTATTGCTAAGTGGTTGCGCTGAAACGCCTGGTTGGGTCATGTGTGTCTCTACTTTATAAAAATAATAAAACCCAACCAGCAAACGCGGGTTGGGTTTTTACAAAAAACTTCGTTTTATTTTATTGGTGATGGCTGCCCATGTGGGCTTGAGCGTAAATACTGTTTAGGTGCAGTTACTGTAGCGCCAAGCTCTGCAGCTGCATGCCACGGCCAATGCGGGTTATATAAAATGCCACGCGCCAGCGCTACACCATCGGCTTGCTGCTCACTAATAATATCTTCGGCTTGTTGCGCCTGTGTAATTAAACCCACCGCTATAACAGGCATTTTAACCGCTTCTTTTATGGCTGTCGCAAACGGTACCTGAAAATTAGGTTTTACTGGTATTTTTTGCTCAGGACTTAAACCCGCAGTACTTACATGAATAAAGTCACAGCCGAGTTCATCAAGCGCTTTACTAAGCACTATCGATTGATCTAAATCCCAGCCGCCTTCAACCCAATCAGTTGCCGAAATACGCACACCTACCGCTTTTTCACTAGGAAATACCGCTCTTACCGCTTTAAACACATCAAGCAATAAACGCATTCTGTTTTCTAGGCTACCACCGTAGTTGTCATCGCGCTTGTTTGAAAGTGGCGACAAAAACTGGTGTAACAGGTAACCGTGCGCACCATGTAGCTCGATTAAATCAAGGCCGAGTTCATCAGCGCGTTTAGCTGCACTTACAAAGTCTTTAATTAATGAGTCTATGTCGTCTTGGCTCATTGCTTTTGGCACTGGGCTGCTATCGTCGTACGCAACTGCCGAAGGTGCCACGGTTTGCCAGCCATTTACGTCATCAGGTGCAATAGCGCCAATATCTTCCCACGGCTTACCTGTAGAGGCTTTACGCCCAGCATGCGCTAACTGAATACCAATAGGCATAGAGCTGTATTGCCTTACTGCTTTCAGGCTTTTGTCCAGTGCTTGCTGGGTTTCATTATTCCAAAGCCCTAAATCGCCGTAGCTAATACGCCCTTCTGGGTTTACTGCTGTTGCTTCTAAAATTAGCAATCCTGCACCACTCAAACTCAATTGGCCCAAATGAATAGTGTGCCAATCGCTAGCAGCGCCATTGTTTGCTGAGTACTGGCACATTGGTGCAATAATAATACGGTTATCTAACGTTACTTGCCCAAGTGATAAAGGCGAAAATAGTTGGCTCATTGTTAATCCTTAAAAACACGCACAAAAAAGTGCGGACAAAACAAAAAAGAGTATACGAAGCGGCAATCAAACACGCTCACTCAATAACTTACACAGTTACTTATAAATACGACTACCACTCTTAATGGGGATAAAAACACACTTTAATAGTGCTGATAAAAGCATAACTAATGACATTATAAACTATCAATTTTAATGTAATAATTTGTTTAACGAACACGTCATAAAGCCATCTTTAAAAAATGAATGACTATTTACCTTTAAACAAGGGTGTGATTTTTAACCTAACTGTACCTAATAGCACTAAGCTATTGCTTATATTGCCTATTAACTAAATAAAAACCCCACATACAAACCATATTTATTCTACAAAAGTGAATTAAAATTCAATTTAAATATTCCAAGCTACTTCACTCCCTGATAAACTGCTTAACTTAATTTACTAATGTAAAACATTTGAACTGGGGATCACTTTTTATGTTTAAACCAAGCTTGTTAACCTTGGCTATTTCGAGCGCTGTTTCTAGCGTATTTTTATTGCCTAATGCCGCACTTGCTCAAGAAGAAGTTGCAGCTAAAAACAAATCACTCGAAGTAATCGAAGTTACAGCAACAAGGCGCAGCGGCTCTGTGCAAAATGCACCGCTAAATATTACCGCCCTTGACGCTGATATAATGAAAGATCAAAATATTAGCGAACTTGCCGACGTAGCACGCTGGGTCCCTGGTTTAACAATTACCGATCAAGGTGGCCGCTCTGGCTCGCCTATTATTGTTCGTGGTTTAAATACAAATTCATCTGGTCCATCGTCAGATGGCGGAACAGTATCTACTTATATTAACGAAATTCCGGTTTCGGTAGATATGCGCCTAGTAGATATTGAGCGTGTTGAAGTATTAATTGGGCCACAAGGCACGCTTTATGGTGCAGGTACATTAGGTGGTGCAATTCGTTACATGCTTAAACAGCCTGAGCTTGATTTTACATCGCTTGAAGTTTACGGCGACCTATTTCAAACAAAAGAAAGTGACTCTTTAGGTGGCGAAGGCGGCTTTATATTTAACCTTCCTATTATTGAAGATAAATTAGCAGTACGCGCCAGCTTAAATGTATATGAAGATCCAGGTTTTATCGATTACGGCTACGTAGTACGCGAGCCTGGTGTATCGTTGCCAGATCCTGATTGGAGCGACAGCTCAGCAGTTAACAACAACCTTAAAAATGTGAAAGACGCCAACGGCGAAACCACCACTACTGGTCGTATTTCTGTACGCTTTAAACCAAATGAATCATTTGAAGGTACGCTTAACTACTTTTATCAAAACCAAGACAGCGAAGGCCGCTCGATTGTTCATTACAACAGCCTTAATGCAAACAACGGCTTAAGCGATGTAATAGGTAAATACGAATCGGCTTATCGCTTTGAAGAGCCTCGCGAAAAAGAAGATCAATTACTAAGCCTTGAACTAAAAGCCGACCTAGGTTTTGCAGAGCTCGTATCGGCAACCGGTATTTCAAGCTTTGATGCCGACGGCCAACGCGATCAAACCGATTTACTTATTCGTCTTGATTACGGTTATGAAGAGTTTCCTTCGTTTTCAACGTTTACCCGTGAAATTGACGAAGAAGATACCTTCACTCAAGAAATTCGCTTAGTGTCGCAAGGCGACAGCGACTTTAACTGGATTGTGGGTGGCTTTTACAACAAAACAGAAACCGAAGCATCAAGCAGAGAGTTTACGCCTGGGTTTGACCAATTCGCTATCGATAACTTTGGTGGCGAGCAGCTAAGACCTGACTCATTAGAATACTTAGAGCTTACAAAAAGTACCGTCACTGAGTCTGCACTATTTGGTGAAGTTGGCTACCAAGTTACCGACAAATTAGATGTGACCATTGGTGCCCGTTTTTACAAATACGATATAGAGTCGCAAGCGGCTTTTGACTTCCCGCTAGCAAATACATTGTATGGTGGAGTAGATCCTGATGTAACCACCGTTGCATACGAAAAAGACGAAGCAGGCGATAACGGTAACTTATTTAAATTTAATGCTAAATACCAGTTCACTGACTCAGTAATGGGTTATGTAACAGTAAGTGAAGGCTTTAGAATTGGCGGCTCAAATGGGTTAGTGTCTTGCCCTGATCCAATTGTTGAGGATCAACAAACAGGTTGTGGTAAACCTGACGAATTATTATATGAAGCCGACACCACAACAAACTACGAGCTAGGCTTTAAAAGTACATGGTTTAGAAGCCAACTACACTTTAACGCCGCGTTATTTAACGTAGATTGGGATGATGCACAAATTACGGGCGCTACAGATATAGGTCAATTAACGTACCTTTCAAACGCAGGTAGCGCTAATGCAAAAGGGGTAGAAATTTCAACCCGCGCTATTTTATCTGACTCGTTTTCGGTTTACGCTACGTACGCTTACACAAAAGCAGAACTAACATCAGACGCACCATTTTTGTTTAATGCCGATGGTACCGGTGGCGCAGAAGACGGCGACCGTTTACCTGGTTCACCTGAAAACCAATTTTCGATGGGTGTAAACTATCAAACAGACGTGTTTAACGACAAAACGCTTGATATTAACTACGGTTTAACCGCGCAAAGCGATGTACTTTCAAGAGTAGGGCTTCGTGATAACGGTGAAACACTACCAGGTTACAGCTTAAGTAATATATCAGCTAAATTAACGGCTGATGCATGGTCAACTACGCTATATGTTGATAACCTATTCAACAAATACGCGGTTACATCCGTTCGTCGCTCAGATGCAGATATAACATCAGCTAATGGCGCCGACATACAACGTAACTACGGCCATTACATTAATCGCCCGCTTACGGTAGGTGTTAAATTTAACTACAAATTTGAAATATAATTTATAGTAATTTTTAAACAATGTTTTAAGGCTCAAATTTATTTGAGCCTTTTTATTTTCTTTTACAAAATAATAATTACCAAAACCATGCAGCCAAATTTAAAGCAACTTCATCAAAGCGCAATACACTCCCTAAACCAAGGTAAAATAGAGCAAGCACACAAAGCCCTAGTGGAGTTAGTGACACTCAAACCAGACTTTGCTGATGGGTATTTTTTGCTGGCAATGGTTAATTTAACTGTTGGGCAAATACACAAAGCAATAAAGCTCATCGGAAAAGCCCTTACCCTTGGCCAAAGTATTGAATACACCGCGCAACTTGCTAAATGTTACGCACTTACTGGCGAATTACAAAAAGCAAAAAATACCGCACTATCGGTGCCATTAAAGCAAATAACTAAAGCACTTGATGCCGACACACTCGGCGTTGCACTTACTCAAGCAGGCATTCACGAACACGCACTTAACTACTTTGAGTGCGCTATTAAACTGGCTACAGCAGCTAACAAAGCTCAACCACCGTTTTATTATAACTACGGCGTAAGCGCTAAATTTTTAGGACTATTTGATAAAGCCCAACACGCTTTTGAAAATGCCATAGCGCTTAACCCGCTGCACCATCAAAGTCATTTTGCATTAAGTGATTTAACTAAAGTAAGTAAGCAAAACAACCATATTGAGCGCTTAAAAAACGTGTTTGAGCAAGTAACACACCCCGATGCAAAACTGCATATTGGCCATGCTTTAGCAAAAGAGTATCAAGATATTGGTGAGTTTTCAGAGGCTTTTAACGCGTTAGAGCAAGGTAAAGTAGCAAAACGTGCTGTGCAGCCCTTTGATCATAAAAGCTCAACTGAGTTATTTGAACACATTAAACGCTTAAGTGAGCAGCACACACAAGCGCTAACACAAGGTAACCCAACGGCAGAACCTATTTTTGTATTAGGTATGCCCCGCTCTGGCACCACATTAGTTGAGCGTATTTTATCGAGCCACAGCGACGTGCAATCAGCCGGTGAATTACAAGACTTTGGCCTAAGTGTTAAAAAGCTAAGCCAAACACAAACACCTCACGTGCTCGACACTCAAACGCTCAGTAAAGCCTACGAACTTGATTTTAATCAGCTTGGGTCAACCTATTTAAACGCAACACGCGTAATAACAGGCAGCCATAAACACTTTATTGATAAGCTCCCGTTTAACTTTTTTTATATCGATTTAATAACCAAAGCACTGCCAAACGCTAAAATTATTTGTATGCTGCGCGATCCAATGGACACCTGTATTGGTAACTACCGCCAATTATTTACCATTAATAATCCCTACTATGCGTACTCGCTCGACCTACTCGACACTGCAAAATTTTACAGCCGTTTTTACAAACTAATGCAGCACTTCAGCATGCAACACAGCAATGTAAAATTAGTAAAATACGAAGAATTAGTCGCACAGCCTGAGCAACAAATAAAAGAGTTAGTCAGCTTTTGTAACCTAGAGTGGCAAGAGCAATGTATAGATTTTCACTTAAACACCGCACCAGTTTCTACCGCCAGTAAAATGCAGGTACGCCAACCACTTAATAATAAAGCAATAGGCCGTTGGAAAGCATTTAAGCCCAATACTGATAAAGCAGTGGAGTACCTTTTAAAACAAGGTATCAGTTTTGAGTAAGGGTTTTATAGCTGGGAGTTAAATGAGTGGACTTAGGGATAGTCCGCTTTGTGCCAGCGTAGGTCGGATAAGCGAAGCGCCATCCGACACAGTAAAATACCTTGCCAATTATTTTCAACATTTTATGTTGTCGAGTGGTTGGAGAGTGGCCATAAGCGAACCTTCATTATTCAGTCAATTCATGAGGAAAAGACCAGGTTATACATGCAGGTACTGCCCCAGTATGAAACGTTCACTTTCGGGCAATTAAACCGTGTATTGATGTTTACACAACTCACATTTTTACCCAACCTGCTGGCCACTTTGTCCCGTCTAAAACCGCAGCGGGACAAGAGATACACGCCAATTTTATTTGACTATTAACACTGGGCAATCAGCTTTATTGGCGATCGTTTCTGCAACGCTAACATTCAAAAAATGAGAAAGTCCGGTTCTCCCATGACTGGCAATTACCACCATGCCTATATCACCGCTATTAGCCTCATCTAAAATCTCATTAATGGCATCACCATGTCGAATAACCGTTTCAATCTTTAAATCAGTATTCAACTGACCTAATAACTCATGCATTTTACTCGCCGCAGCGTCTTCCATATTTTTAGCTAACTCTTGGGGAGTTATCGCAAGGATCATATAATTCTCATTATCTGAAGGCTGATCAATAATGTGTAAAATACGAATGCCTACTTGATATAAATTCGCCATTTCAATGGCATATTGCAAAGCATGTGATGCAGTATCAGAAAAATCCGTAGGCCATAAAATATTACCTGTGCGCATATTATTCTCCTTCACAATCTAAAATCATATTTTTCAATGATATTACCAACTCCATAAGAATAGACTCGGCTCCATCTCAGCAAGTTAAGTGTAGTGAGTATTAAAAGGTTATCTATTGATTACGATCAATAAATAACAATAAGGCACTAAAAGTAACAATACCTCATCAATTTATGCTTATTGATTAGGCTGTGATTGCGGGGTTTATTAATCTGGTTGTCGTTGTTGTTTCTTTTATAAGATAATCAATATTTGGAATAATTGGGGCTGACAGTCAGTTTTTCGCTCACAGTTGAACTTCACAAAAGTGCCAGAAGCGGACATTGATGATCCTTGATGAATATAATGTATGAAGTCATAATTTAACCTCTTTGGCTTGTTTAAATCTTGCCATGAGCAATTTTTTGACTAATACTCGGGCCTTCTCTACATCAAATGCTCTAGCGGCATACCCTTTTGCAAGAATTTCTTGAGGTAAATATTCATCAAACTTATCTATGGCTTTTTCTGCAATAGCATCAGCTAAATCAATTGCTGATATGGTTTGATCATCTCGAAAGCTTTTAAGAGCCCCGATAACATCATCAATTAAGGTATTCTCAACTTCTATAATTCCTGCAAATGCACCTGCTCCAAACCCTTTGTGTATAAGTACTGCAACGAGTGTATTTACAACTTTATCGCCGGCCCAGGGCAAAAAAACGGCTGTATTGCCATGCTGTAAGAAATGCGTACTTTCAAGTTTTGCAGTTTTAAAAAAGTCAGCACCTTCTTTGAAAAGTGCTTGAGCAACGGCATCAGCAAATTCAATTCTTTGTTCACCAACTTGAACTCTGTAGTCACCTTCTTCCAGAATTTTAAGCATTTCTTGTCTCACTACATCATGAACAGCCATCCCTGAACCACCAAATTTAGGTGGTTTCCCTCCTTTTGCATGCTGTACTGAAATCACTTTTTTGTCTGTATCGACTAGCTCAACCACCCAACGTTTACCCGCAAATACAATATGTTGGCCCTCTAAAATAAGGCTATCTACGGGTAATGTCCCTAGTGTTTTACTACCCGTTATAATTCTAAATTCTTCAGGGGTTTTAAAAACGGCATAAAACGTATAATGATTTGTTATTTTTTCACCCATAAAACCTAAAACCAGTTCACCACTTCCTAACTGGGTAATAAGATCTACCTTACCCATGTGAGATAGCAAATCTTTAAAATGTGTAACAGTAACTTGTTGGAATGGACCGTCTTTACAAAGTAATACGTAGATTTGATCTGCTCTTATACCCCCCCATTGCGCGATGAGAGCTAAAACTTGATGAAGTAATGTTGAAAAGTGATAGAGCGAAGTGTCTGCTGGTTCGTACCACTTACTTGCAACCAATAACCGTATCATCGCTAGCGATTGAACCAATTCAAGCCGCAGTTTATCTACAATACTCGATTTTTCTGTAAGGTCAGCCTCAGTTATCAGCATTCGCAAAATACTAGCGCCACCACGCCTACCTGAACGACCCATGCGCTGCCGTAAACTTGCAATAGAATGCGGCGCAGTAACTTGCACGACAGAGTTAACCTTGCCTATATCAATGCCTAACTCCAAAGTCATAGTACACACTGCTGTAGTGGGCATTTGATCTTGCTGAAGCCGAGCTTCAAGTGTTTCTCGCATTTCTTTGGCTAACGAGCCATGATGTGGAAAAAACTCGTTAGGCACAGTGTTACTCTCACACATCTCAGCAAGAGTGGTCGCAATGCTTTCGGTGCGACTTCTGCTGTTTGCAAACACTAAGTGGTTTCCACCTCGGCAAAGGCCATATAAATCGTTACATACGCTTTGCTCCGCAGTAACCGCCTCATCTGTTACTACAGCGCTTTCAATGTATCCCTTCACTTGCATTTTTAACGTTGATGAAGACTGCGTTTGCTTTATTATTTTACAAGACAGTGATTTATTGGGTCTTAAAGATGCCGGGACACTTTCTAAGTCACCTAAAGTGGCACTTAAAGCGGTTCTGGGTATTGGTGCGTTTACACGGCCAAGCAAATGCTCTAAGCGGTGCAGTAAGCTCAATAAGTGATGGCCACGCTCAGTACCAATAAATGCGTGAAATTCATCTATAACTATATGCTTTAAATTCTGAAAAGCAGATTTTACCCAGCCACTGTCTCTTATTAATAATGACTCTAGGGACTCTGGCGTTATTAACATGATGCCAGATGGATTTCGTTTCAGCTTATTTTTTCGACCTTGAGGGCTATCACCATGCCAAGGTGTAACTTGTATGTCTAACAAGTCTGACAAGCTTTCTAGCCTTCGATCTTGATCGTTTATTAACGCCTTTAGCGGGCTGATATATAAAATGCCTACACCGCTTACTTGATCTGCGATGCTACTTATTGCAGGTAAAAAAAATGCTTCGGTTTTACCTGCGGCAGTAGAGGCACTAATAAGCACATCAGTATTGCCTGAAAGAATAGGGTCAATTGCTAAACATTGTATCTCTCTGAGCCGATCCCAACCTTGTTTAAAAATCCACTGCTGAATGCGCAAATCGAGCTTTTCGTGTGCGTCAATCATAATTTGAAGTCAGCTAACTCATCGTCTTCAGGTTCAATGTCTAGCTCTACATCGGAAGGTTTTTCCTCTGCAATATCAACATTTTTTATTAAACTGTCCCACGAAATGTTTGGATTTTGATCAATCACGGCAAGCATATCTAAAAACGCTTTGATCGTATTTCTTGGCGTTCTAAAGTAAGCGTCTCCAATTGTTTTACTGCAATGGACTAAAAATGCTTTAAGGGACTCGTCAGGAACTAAATATAGCGATTCATCACCTGATGCGAAAACATGTCTCAGGTTTTTAAGTAGTATAAATAACTCTTCTGGCGTTAAACTTGCCAAATGCAATGCTGGAGATGAGTAATCAATAACACCAGCTTGCTTTGCAAACGTATTGCCAGCTAAACGAGATTGCAGCGCCTCATAGCTATATAACCCTTTTCTTGGATCAAGTAAAAACTCGGGTGTACCACCGAGTAAAAACCCTAAGTACTCAGCCGATCCTTGTAAGCAGTCGTTGAGTATTCTTAGAATTTGCTCGTAATTTGATAATCGTGCTTGGGTGCTATTGAGTTTGTATAAATTTACCATTTCATCGAGGTTAACTAATAACCCTTCATAGCCAGCTTGCCTTACAAATAAACTCATAAGCTTTAGAGAGTCATAAAACGACGCATCTGAGATAATACTTCTTATACCAAGATCTTTGCGAGCATCTGTTTTTGTTGCATATTCTGCTCTTAACCATTTTACAGCGTTGTTCTTAAGTTGCTCGTTATCTGTTTCATGGCCAGTCCAGTATGCTTCTATAACTTTTGCAAAGTCGTAACCACCTACAAGCTCAGAGAGAGACGCGAGCCTTTTGTGGATCACTGTGGTTATTTCTTTGCTTGTATTATCTGCTTCTTTTCGTGCCTCGGTAATAAACTTTTCAACCACACTGGTCAATGCATTACCATCAGGCTTATTACGAGTAGACATGTTTCTCATTAACTCAGAATACAAGTTTCTGGCTTGTCCAGATGATGCATGAATACGACGGTCAGGAGATAGATCTGCATTAACAGTAACTAACTTGCGCTCTAATGCTATCGCTCTTACTACACTTAAAAAGAATGTTTTACCTGAGCCGTATTCGCCAATAATTAACCGAAAAGCAGAGCCGCCCTCTGTCACTCTGTCGATATCTTTAATGAGCGCTTTAAGCTCATTACCACGACCTACTTGTATATGCTGTATGCCGACTTTTGGGGTAACACCCGATTTAAGAGACTGTATAATTGCATCGCGCTCTTTTGATCTAATTTTTTTTGCTGCCATTGTTATAACTCCCTTATCTCTTCGACTATTTCTTCATCAATGTATATATCACCGTCATCATCAATTACTGGTGCATCCACTAAATCAAATGACCAGTCATTAATGGTTTCTATAGCACCATCGACCATTAATTTTAGCTCACTACACATTTGAGCTACCTCTTCGCGACCCCATTGCGCTTTAGCACATAGCTTTTCAAACAACTGGCTATGAGCCTGATCTAATCCTTCAACTTCGTTTGTCAGCTCTGAGACTTCAATATAATCGCTTTCATCTTCATCTGAGGTAAAGATCTTTTCCAGCATATTTTTAGCTTCTGTTGTTTGGCTTTCATGAAGGGCTAAGATTGTTTCATCTAAGCTAAATTCTGATGAATTTTGACTTTTTGGCGCAAGCTGATGACTACTTGTAGTAAGCTGATGAATATCACTCGTGACAGACTCTTTATTCAACCCTAAATTCGTGTAGAGCTTCTCGATTTGTTTTACTTCTTTGTTATCGACGTTGCCATCAGCGAGCGCAATAGACAGAATAAACCGCTTCACAAATTCTATTTCTGTTTCACCTAAATTATTAAGTCTATTTTTTAAACCCGCATTATCCGATGGGGTAACTAATCGCCATGTAAGATAAGCCTTTAAAGATCGCTTTTCTGTATCCGTTAATTTCTCATCATGAGCAATTAGCTTTTCTAGCTCAGAACTTTCTGACTCATCTACAACCCCATCTATGTTTGCAACCATCGCACCTAAGCGAAGTGCGACACCCACTTGGTTAAATACATGACTAGGGACAAACTCTTCCCCATGCCCTGGAGTAAATAAGACAAGTTTGCCATCTAATTTAGGTTTTGCATGGTGGTAACGTAAGTCAGGTGCAATACCTATATCAGCAAAGCTCGCTAGGTTATAAATGAGTTCACTTTCCTTTTTATTTATCGCTTTTGGTGCTGGTAAGTCTGTTTGCAACCAAAATTCAGAAACGTTTGTTACCCCATCATTTTCTAAAATGATAGCCTTAGCCCACTTTTTAAACTTTTCAATTAATGGTGATGGTTGGCTATTAGTAATAGCGCGTGGAAGTAACATCAGTGCAGCTAAGTCATCTCTACTAGTGCCTGCTTTACCTAAGTAACGGCTATAACTAGCGAGCTCTTCAGCGGCTTTATCAGCAATAGGTATTAGCTTTTTAATAGGGGCTTTTAATATACTCGGGTCTGGTAAACTATCTAGTAAAATTTTAACGCTAGGGATACCACCGCTGGCGGCAAAGTACTCAGCGTTTAACTTGGTTTTATTTGGTTTAACTTGCATTCCCTCAGAGAATTTTTGATTGTAGTAAAGTTTAAAAAGTGCATCAAACTCTACATCGCAACGCCTAGCTGCGGTTTTTAAATTGTATTGGTCTGTATTTTTGATCCATTCAAGTGCCAACTCATCATCCACTTTTTCTGTGGCAACGATTTGCTCTGAAAGGCGTAATTTAAAAAGTAGTGAATGACGCGTCTTCGGTAATGTATGTTTTTTACCTTTAAGTAATTTAGGTTTAACTAAATACATAAACTCTAAGAGATTTGCTGAATAACCCGCAAAAGAGCGATTTGAAGCAAACACTTTATGTAAACGAAGTACTTCATCAAAAATATCTTCAAATTGTTCCTCTCCAATTTTATTATCTTGACCATTCTCAACAACAAATCTTTCAAATCCGTAAAAGTACAAAAATACAAAGCCAATTGGGGTGTTGCCCGCACTTCTATCGGTTGCTAACCAATCAAGGTAGGCACCTCTAGACTCTTTAGATAATAAACCGTAGCTTGGCCAGTAGCCTAAAGATTCATCAGTTGGGAATTCGTTTGAATTAGTCCGTGGTGATATTACTGGTAAGTCTGTACAAATTAATGCTGGTTCAGAGCGATAACCAACCAATGATTCCATCACCCCACCTACGTACAGAAACCCTTTTAACTTTCGACTGTGAATAGTAACTTCTTGACCCTTGCTTAACCATTGAGCTTGTTTACCCTTATTGATATAGGTGTCTTCAGATACATTACTCTCAAAAATATTAAATGTGGCTAAATCGTCTTCAGAATTTGTCGAACTATCAGCACTTTCTATAGTTGGGGTAGATGTATTAACAACAGTGATGCGAGGTTTTGGAGTTGTCTCCTTTGAGGTTGCTAATTCATTAGTTTGTTCGTGTAATTCAACACTTACTGATGCTTTATCAATTTTAATAGATTTTATTGGGCTGATTGCATCATTGGATAGAGCAGATATAGAAGACTTAGAGGCTGACGTATCATAAGTGCCTTTTATGTCCGAGCTTGGATTATCTAATACTCGAGGCTTTGCTTTATTTGAATTTGAGCGTGAACTGGTAATTAACCAGATTATCAATATAACAACTACAATTATAAAAATGAATTCCATGTAACATCCCTTTAAAAATGGTTGGTACCATTTTGGTATTTAAAACTCCATCGGCTACTAACATATTACTAAAAAAATCAGAAATGTATAATACTGCTGCTAGCTAATTGCAGTTATTCTTAATCAAACAATAAAATCGTCTTTAATAAAGCTTAATTTTGTATAAGGCTCTCCACTGATGTGACTTGACCATCAGTATTGTGCTCTTAAATTTGCAAAATTTTAAGATAAACTTGAGCTTAATCCATAGCTAGTGACTGACTGCTTCTCGCTCTAAGCCAACTAATGAATACATGCAATTTGCAGATACTTAATACTTTAAAAAGCCTTTGCTATATACCAAGCTGAAAGGTAACTCCAGCAGCACATTATTTTGTGATTATAGGGGCTTATTATTCTGTTTTTAAAACCATACCTTTCGATTGGGCAAATATCACTAGCGCAAATACTATTTCGGTTATCCCGCCAATAAAGGCGCCGATTACAAAAGTGGCATTTAATACAATACACAGCATGCCAGAAAACATAAGCGAAACACCTAAAATCCAGTACACTTTCATGCCATATAAAGTGTTGAAAACTAAATAGCGAACACCAATTATCATCAGCATTATTGAATAAAACCATTCAGCTTGAAGTTTTGCTACATAAAACGCTAAAAACAAACCAACAAATAAAATAATAGTGCTTTCTAAGGCCAATTTACCTAATGGGTTTTTAGGGTCATGATTGCCAGAGCGTTTAAGCGCTTTTGAAAGTAGCATGGCTAAAGGATGTATAAACATGCCCCCAAAAAACAAAGTAAGCATACTCGATTGATTTGAATACAATAATGCGACAAAGCCAGCTATACACCAAACCAAGCCAGACACTAATACACCGGTTCCACCACCGAAGTATGCGAGGTTCATATTTTGTTGCGCATCTTCAAACTTCATAAACATCCTTAATTTTAAAAATATCCCTAATTTAATATTATCGCATCGTTATTAATTACAGATCGTTACTCGAATACACACTTAAAATAGGGAATTTATAATCGGCAAACGATACAGCTACCGATTGTGTTTCACTACCTTTGAAACCGAGTTTAAATTCCATTGGCATGAATCGGCTGCCGTCGGCAAAAAGTGCAAGTATGTGTTCCTCGCCTAATTCGCGATTGCCCGACGATAAGTTAGTTAGTGTTATAACAGCCCAGCGTTCGCCCTCTTCATTGCTCATTAATACATAATTAACGATTTTAAAATCCCCTTTTTTAGAGGTTATGTTGCTATCGTTTGCAAACGATAAGTGCATGCTATTTGGTACTGCACGGTCAACATTTAGCGCTTTGATAGAGTCGGCTTGGGTTGACCACGAAAGCATCAACAAAATGATCACGAAGGCTTTATTCACTGTTAGTTCCTTTTTATTACCTAGTAAAATACCTAGTAAATTACGTAACAAATTACATACCAATAACTGTTTAAATTATATTCGCATTCCATACCCATTATGTAAACAAACAATCATCGCCATTTTATACAGCGCTTTGGCTGCCCCACTACAGACTAAGCGCTCATTCAGTGTGCTTGCGCTACTTTAGGGTAATAACGAGCGATAAGAGTAAATAATTCAAAGCTAACCTAAAGTAAAAAGCGCGATTAAACAGGAGTATAAACGTATGGCAAGCACACATAAAAACTCAACAATGGATTTATCTGATCCCAGTAATAGCATTCAAGTAAGAGGGGCACGCGTTCACAACTTGAAAAATGTAGACGTTGATTTACCTCGTAACGCATTGGTTGTTTTTACAGGAATATCGGGCTCTGGAAAATCGTCGCTTGCGTTTGGAACGCTGTTTGCTGAGTCGCAGCACCGTTATCTTGATTCAGTATCGCCTTACGCCCGTAGGTTAATAGATCAAGTTGATGAACCCGATGTTGATTCTATTGAAGGGCTACCGCCTGCCGTTGCTTTGCAGCAGCAACGCGGCGCACCGTCGGTTCGCTCATCAGTTGGCAGCATAACAACTATTTCTAACGCGCTACGTATGCTTTACTCTCGTGCTGGCGATTACCCAGCTGGGCAGAGTATTTTATATGCCGATGCGTTTTCGCCAAATACGCCACAAGGTGCGTGCCCAGAATGCTCAGGAATAGGCCGAGTGTTTGAAGTAACCGAAAAGCTACTTGTGCCAGATGATACAAAAACTATTCGCCAGCGCGCCATTGAAGCGTGGCCACCAGCATGGCAAGGTAAAAACCTAAGCCGTATTCTTACTTCCCTTGGTTATGACATAGACACACCTTGGAACAAACTTTCTAAAAAAGCACGCGATTGGATTTTATTTACCGACGAAACACCTACTGTGCCGGTATACCCAGATTACACCTATGAGCAAACACAGAATGCGATAAAAAATAGCGAAAATCCAAGCTACATGGGAACTTTTTCAAGCGCTAAACGCTTTGTTTTACAGTCTTTTGCTACTACCCAAAGCCCGCGTACAAAAAAGCGCGTATCGCAGTTTATGCAAATATCGCAGTGCCCAACTTGCCAAGGTAAAAAATTAAAACAAGCATCGTTAAGTGTTAAATTTGCAGGGCTCGATATTGGCGAGCTATCTCAACTTACATTAAACGAACTTGCTAAAAAACTAAGTAACGCCGCCAATACCAAAGTAAATAAAAATACAAAAAATCCAGAGCAAGCCATAGTTACGCAGCGCATTGCCAGTGACATTCTCACCCGTATTGAAGCACTAACCATGCTTGGTTTAGGGTACTTGTCGCTAGAGCGTACAACGCCAACGCTCTCACCCGGAGAGCTACAGCGATTGCGACTTGCCACACAGATTCGCTCTAAATTATTTGGGGTGGTTTACGTGTTAGATGAACCTTCAGCGGGTTTACACCCTGCAGACACACAAGCACTTTTAAAAGCGCTTGATGAGCTAATAGCGGCTGGCAATTCTGTATTTGTTGTTGAGCACGATGTTAGCGTTGTTAAACATGCCGATTGGATTGTTGATGTAGGCCCTGATGCCGGTGTGCATGGTGGCGACATTATTTACAGCGGTCCTGTTGAAGGGTTAAGAAAAATAAAAAATTCGCACACCGGTCGTCACCTTTTTGCTAAAAACACCAGTCAAGAGTCTACTCAAAACAGCGCGCAAAAAAAGGCTCAAAGGCAGCCAAAAGCGTGGTTAAAATTGGCTGATATTGATCGTAACAATCTTAAAAAACTCAATGCAGAATTTCCATTGGGTGTTATGACAACAGTTACTGGGATTTCGGGCTCTGGTAAATCAAGCCTAGTGAGCCAAGCGTTAGTAGAGCTTGTTTACGAAGCACTTGGGCAAAAAATAATAACGGAAGCGCCAACCGACGAAGCCGACTTACTCGAACAAGAGCTGCAAACACACACCAGCGGAAAAATCATTGAAGGTATAAATAATATAAGCCGCCTAATTACCGTAAATCAAAAAGCGATTGGCCGTACCCCTCGTTCAAACTTAGCTACCTACACGGGTTTGTTTGATCACGTGCGTAAACTATTTGCTTCAACCCAAAAAGCAAAAGAGCGCCGTTATGATGCCGGTCGCTTTTCGTTTAATGTTGCAAAAGGTCGTTGTAAAAACTGTGAAGGCGTTGGCTTTGTGAGTATAGAGCTACTGTTTTTACCTAGCGTTTATTCACCTTGCCAAGTATGTCATGGCAAACGTTATAACGAGCAAACACTTGAGGTTACATATCGTGATAAAAACATAAGCGATATCCTCAATTTAACGGTTGAATCGGCGTATACCTTTTTTGAAAATGAACCTGCAATACTGCGAGCACTCGATGCACTTATGCAAGTTGGTCTTGGGTATTTGCGTTTAGGACAACCTGCAACTGAGCTTTCAGGCGGTGAAGCGCAGCGTATTAAATTAGCAACAGAGCTTCAACGTGCGCAGCGCGGTAACACACTTTATGTTCTTGATGAGCCAACGACAGGCCTGCATCCATCGGATGTATCAATGCTGATGTCGCAGTTAAATAAATTAGTAGATGCTGGCAATACCGTCATTATGGTTGAACACGATATGCAAGTGGCCCGCAATAGTGACTGGGTAATTGACGTAGGACCCGGTGCTGGTGAAGAAGGCGGCTTAATTGTAGCGCAAGGGAAACCTATCGATGTAGCTCAATCTAAAATAAGCCGAACAGCACCTTTTTTGAATGGCGCAATTTAAAGAGTAGGTAAACACTAAATAACAAAAAAGAGCCAATGGCTCTTTTTTGTTATTAGCTCTTTAAAAAGCGTTCTATTTTAGGTTTTACCGTAACCGACATTATCAGCATTATAGTTAAACCTATTGGTAATGCGGCTAATAACCCTTCAGCCCATCCAGTTACAAATACACGCATATCTGCATAGCCAATATTATTAGTAGCGGTAACAAACGCCATCACCGACTCCATGATCAGCGCCATAAAAACACTAATCACTAAATTACGTTTTAGCTCGCTACTAGGGCGTGTTTATCTTTGTAGATTGAAATTTGTTCAATCTAGGGGCGATTAAATCACGGCGCGAGGTTTGTAACCTAGTGGGCTAAGTCAAAACCGAGCAACAAAGAGTTAATCGTCCCTAGAAAGAACCCAATAGGCAGCGCATGTTTGGTATTTATGCTGCGTTATCGCCTATTTATGGGGAATAACCACACTACATAGGCTCTGCCTTGCCTAAAAACCAAACATACTGCTGCAAATTCAACCACCAAAGATCAACACGCCCTAGGTAATAACTTAGCAACTAGCTTATGCATTAAGGTCATCATTACAAAACCAATAGGCGCCATTACAAGTACTGCACTTATAAATGAGGTAAACCAATCTACATAAAAATGCTCTGTAACACCCACATTCACATAAGTCATAATGCCAGTTAGAGTACCGCCAATTAGAGTGATAATACTTACCATAACCAGTATTTTATAAATTACAGGTGTTTTTTTAGGCTCAACCATTACTGGATTTACTAATACGGGTGTACTCATTTTTGGGCATGCCTTAAGCGTTAAATAGATGACAAAATCAACTACTTTTTAAACTAACCAAAAATAAGCCAAATTCCAACTAACCCCATTAAGCTACCAGCAATACGGTTCATCCATTTTATATTATCACCACGAGTTAAAAATAAACGTAAGCTTTTACCGCCTGTTGCGTAAGCTAACATACTTAAAAATTCGGTGGTCATTATAACGCCAAGCAATACTAAAAGCTGAGGAGCTACAGCATGCTCAACACTTATAAAGGGCGGTAGTAGTGAAATCATAAACGCCCACCCTTTAGGGTTAGCAATTGCGGTTACAAAACCTTGCGTAAATAACGATTTCCTACTTACGTCACTTGGTTTTGAGGTATCGACCGACATTTTTCCTTTGGCTCGCCACATGTTAACGCCAATATAAATTAAGTACGCACCGCCTACCCACTTTAAAATAGCGAACGCATCTGGGTAATTTAGCATTACGCTTGCAACGCCTAATACCGCCGCTATGGCAACACTTGCGACACCTAACAGCTCACCTATCATCATCCATAATGTGCGGCGCACGCCAATGCTCATACCGAGTGTCATAGCAAGGGTCATACACATACCAGGCGTTATCGACACAAAAAAGAACGTAGGGATAAAAACCGCAAGTGCTGCTACATCAATCATTAATTTACTCTCATATTAAAAGCAAAAACGCGGCTATAAGTAGCCGCGCTGTTGCTTACTCATGTTTATTACTATTGCCCAGTACTTACCACGGGTTCAGTAATAACCTCTACTGGCTCTGCTGTATCATTTAACAAATACTTATCTAACCACTGTTCTTGTTCCCACAACACATGTAATAAGCTTTTACGCGCACGGTAACCATGTGCTTCATAAGGGAGCATTACTAAGCGGGCATCTTTACCTAAACCTTTAAGGGCTGCGTACATGCGCTCACTTTGCATTGGGAAAGTGCCGTGAGATTGAGGGTGGATCTTCTTGCACCCCACCCCATATGTAAAAAGCATCTATTGCCCAGTACTTACCATTGGTTCAGTAATGACCTCGACAGGCTTTGCTGTATCATTTAACAAATACTTATCTAACCACTGTTCTTGTTCCCACAACACGTGTAATAAGCTTTTACGCGCACGGTAACCATGTGCTTCATATGGGAGCATTACTAAGCGAGCATCTTTACCTAAACCTTTTAGGGCTGCGTACATGCGCTCACTTTGCATTGGGAAAGTGCCAGAATTAGGATCTTCCTGACCGTGGATCATTAGCATTGGTTCGTTAATTTTTTCAGCGTGAAAAAACGGCGACATATTAGCGTACACACTTTGTGCTTGCCAAAAATCACGCTCTTCTCCTTGAAAACCAAACGGCGTTAATGTGCGGTTATACGCGCCACTGCGGGCAATACCTGTTTTAAATAAATCGCTATGAGCCAATAAGTTAGCAACCATAAATGCACCGTATGAGTGCCCTGCTATGGCTATTTTGTTTTTATCGGCAATACCTTTTTTAACCAATACATCAACAGCTGCTTGTGCGCTGGATACTAGCTGCTTTCTAAAGTTATCGTTTGGCTCACTGCCATCAATACCCACTATTGGCATTTTAGGGTCGTCAAACACGGCAATCCCTTTGGCAAGGTAAGGCATAGGACCCCAATAGCCAATGTAGGTAAATGCGTAAGGCGACTCGCGAACTTGCGATGCTACGGCTTTATCTTTGTATTCAAGTGGGTAAGCCCACATAAGTACAGGTAACGGGCCTTGTGTTTTATCGTACCCTGGTGGTAAATAAAGCGTACCCGAAAGCTCAACACCGTCGTCGCGTTTATAACGTAATTGCTCTTTAGTTACCCCTTTAAATGCAGGATACGGATGCTCAAATGTCGTTAATTGCGTTAGCGTGTCGTTATCTAAATTGCGTATAAAAAAGTTAGGTTGCTCAGTTTTAGATTCACGAATAGTAATAAATCGCTCACCTTCGTCGTCAAGCAGTGCGCGTACACGCTCGTAGTATGGCGCTTCTGATTGCCATAAACGCTTGCTGCTATTTGTTTTAACATCGTATTGATCTAAAAACGGCACATTACCTTGCTCTGAAGCACCATTACCGCGCAGGTAAATATTACGCCCGCCTACAATTTTAATCACGTTTGCGCCTAAATCGTTGCGCTCGTAAATTGCATTACCTGGATCTTTATACGCGTCGTTGTAACTACGCTCTGAAAACAAAACGCGGTTTCTGTCGGCATTTCGTGGCTGTACTATGTAAGTACGTACTTGGCGATCGCTAAAGCGCCAGTCTGTCAGCATTGCTACGTTTTCGTTGCCCCACTCCATTCCTGCATAACGGCGTTCTACTTTGGCAAATAATTTAGGCTCGCGTTTAAATGGTGCACGCAAGCTGTATACATAATCATGATGCTCAACGTCAGTTTTCATGTCGCCGCCATCTTGCGCCTCGGCCCAAATAACTTCAGCGCCCTGATCGGCTCGCCATTCAAAATTACGGCGGCCTGTGCGTACGCTGTCGTAACCTTGTGGAATGTTATCGGCAAGTGGTTGTTTTGCCAGCTCTGCTAATGCATAGCCGCGCATGCCCCATATTTGCCACGTGCTTGCAAAGCGGCTGTAAGGCACTTGATACGAAAACGGCTCATTAATACCGGCGACTAATATATTGGTAGAATCAGGTGATACCGAAAATGATTTAAATAAAGAAGGGCTACCTATTGCTTGAGTATTACCATCAAGCGTTACGTAAGCCAATTGCCCTTGGCCGTAAAATTTAAATTGTGATTCATCAAACGGGCTTGTTAATAAATTTTGGTAAGTACGTGCAGGCGCTTTTTCGCCAGTACTTTGTTGAATAACAGGCACTACATTTTGGCTGTTATTTTCAAGCCTTGGCTTGCCAAAGTTAACAGCGAGGTTTGCAACAATGGCGCTGCTATCTGGCAGCCATTTATATGGTGATGCAGTTAGTACCGAATTTAATGCAGCGCTAGTTAACTCTTTTGCTTGTTTGGTTTCAACGCTGTAAAGCCATAAATTGGCTTGGGCTGGTTGCTCAACAATAAAGGCTAAATATTGACTATTAGATGACCATTTAGGTGAACGGATAATGCCATTAGGTAAGTTATTAATACTGATAACCGACCCGCTTTGAACATGCTTTAGCTCCACGGCACTAAATTTGGCACTCACACGAGAGCGCGAAAAATTAGCGGGGTTTAGCTTAATACCAGCAAGCTTAAGCTCTTCTTTTGCAAGTTCATCAAGGGTTACTACACGTTTGCGTTCAAAAAGCGCTAGCCACTGGCCATCGCTCGATAAGTAACTAGTGGGTGCTAACTTAGCGTCAACCAATGCTGCAAGTTCAGGTGATGGGGTTTGATATCCCTGCTCGGCGTAACTTGTTGGTACTAATGCCGCACAACAAATAAAGGCAACTAACAACCTAAAAGCGCTCATGTTTTTATCCTTTTGTTATTTTTTACTCTTATAGGCGTATATAAACACGTTTTGCTTTGTTCATAAAGTATTAAGGTAAGTTAAACACCTCTAAAAGATGACTTAATAGTGCTGATTAAGCTAAACTACAGCGCTATTTATTCACCACTGCGGTACTTAAAATACAATGCATAACAAAGCCAAATCAGTCACTATTTTTGATGTTGCAGAGCGTGCTGGTGTATCAAAATCAACCGTATCTTTGGTACTTACCCAAAGCGATAAAGTGGGCAATAAAAGTAAACAAAAAATACTAAAAGCGATTGATGAGCTTGGTTACGTTTATAATCGTGATGCCGCTGCTATGCGCTCAAAGCGCTCAAATTTAGTGGCCATAGTAATAAACGATTTAACTAACCCAACTATGGCGCAACTTGCTACCAGCCTACAACTTTTGTTAAACGAAAGTGGCCTACAAGCCATGATTGTAAGCAGTAATAATAATCTTGAGCTACAAGCAAACGCAGTTAAAAACTTAAAGGAATACAACGCTGCTGCATTTATTATTTGCCCCGTTGCTAATACTTGCTCCAAATGGCTTGATACGCTCAGCGCGCAACACAAAGTAATTACCGTAATGAGTGAAGTGCCTTTTAGCGCAGCCCCTTGTGTATTACCCGACTATAAAAAAGCCAGCCACGTAGCCAGTATGCATTTGCTCGCACAAGGCGTGACAAACATTGCATTTATAGGCAGTGAACTTACTTTAAATGATTCACAAGCACTACAAAGTGGCTTTAATACCGCTTGCGCGCAGCACAGCATTAATCCATTAGCCCCCATTCACTGCGCAGTAAACACAGCCCTTAGCGCTAAAAATGCATTTATAGAAGCATATAAACATAACCCAACATTAAACGCAGTGGTGTGTTCAAACGATATTATTGCTCAAGGTGTTACTGCCGCTATTAACTCATTAACGCATCACTGTATTAAAGTAGTGAGTTGCCACCATATTCCTAATAGCGCGGTTATAAATAATCACTTAACCACCGTGGCTATAAGTACAACCGATATAGCCAAGCGGTGCCTTTTAATACTGCAAGAGCTACTACAAAATACAGCCCCGCCAGTAAAAACACTGGTAAATGTAAACTTACAAATTAGAGATTCTAGCCAATGAAAAAAGTGCTGGTAATTGGCTACGTATGGCCAGAGCCAAATTCGTCTGCTGCGGGAACGCACATGATGTCGTTATTAAATGCATTTAGAGCGCAAAACTGGGACGTTGAATTTGCAACGCCCGCGCAGCGCACCGATCACATGGTAAACCTTGACGACTTCGGCATAACCAGCCAAAGCATTGCATTAAACTGCGACAGCTTTGACGAATACGTTAAAGCCTATAATCCAGATATAGTCATGTTTGACCGTTTTATGATGGAAGAACAATTTGGCTGGCGCGTCGATAAGCATTGCCCACACGCAATTAAAATTCTCGATACCGAAGATTTACAGTGCCTACGTAATGCTCGCCACGAAGCGTTTAAAGGTGAGCGTGACTTTACAACCAGCGATTTACATTCAGACATAGCAAAACGCGAAATTGCCGCTATTTTACGCTGCGACCTGAGCTTAATTATTTCAAGTTATGAAATGAGCCTGCTAAACAGCGTATTTAAAATAGAGCCAAGCTTATTACACCATTTACCGTTTATGGTCGATTTAAGCTCACTGCCTATAAGTACAAAAACGTTTGAGCAGCGCCAGCACTTTATGACAATAGGTAACTTTAGACACGCGCCAAACTGGGATGCTGTACTTTACTTACAAAAAATATGGCCACTTATTCGCAAGCAACTCCCAAAAGCAGAACTACATATTTATGGCTCTTACCCACCACCAAAAGCCACGGCACTAAATAACCCTAAAACCGGTTTTTTAATAAAAGGCTGGGCTGATAATGCGTTTGATGTAATGCAAAGTGCGCGTGTATGTTTAGCTCCACTGCGCTTTGGTGCAGGCATTAAAGGTAAATTGCTTGAAGCCATGATAATGCAAACACCCAGCGTTACCACTAACATTGGCGCAGAGGGCATGCATAACGATTTACCATGGCCGGGGAAAATAGCCAACACAGCCGATAACTTTGCCAACGCTGCCATTGAAATGCACACCAATCAAAGTGACTTTGAACAAGCGCAGCAAGATGGTAATACACTCCTTAATACGCTGTACGATAAAGCCCAATTAAGCGCAGCGTTAATTAAAAAAATTGATTCAATAAGTTGTGATTTAAGCGCTCATCGCGAAAAAAACTTCACAGGCCAAATGCTCAAACATCATACAATGCGCAGCACTCAATACATGTCGCAATGGATAGCCGAAAAAAATAAAAAATTAGATTAAAAATGACTAGACACACACCAATTAGTGTTTAAAATCGCGCCCATCAAACGTGGGCAGTTTTAGCTGTATTGTCTATATTTTTAGCTTAGTTATCGCAATATTTGGTCCAAAAAGATTTGAAAACTGCAACCTTTACAGAAAAACGCAAATTTATCGTTAAATTGGGTAAAATGCTTCACAAGTATGGCACCCCAGCCTACCGCCTAGAAGCCCACCTAATGGAAGTGGCTACTTACTTAGGACTTAAATCGTCATTTGTTATGTCGCCAACCTCTGTAACGTTTGTTATTTGGACCGATGGCCACGAAGATGAGTACACCCACGTTGCACGTGTAGACCCTGGCGATCACGATTTAGGCTCACTTGCCGACACCGACGACCTTGTAAACCAAATGCTTGACGACAAGCTAAGTTTACAAGAAGTTGATGCGCAGCTAGACGCAATTTTTGTGATGCCAAACCCATATAATAAATTAACAACGGGCGTTGCCTTTGCAACTTCTGGTGGTGCGTTTGCTATGTTAATGGGTACTAGCTGGACTGATGTTATTTGGTCATCGCTGCTTACTTTAGTCGTTTATGTGTTTGTGCTTTGGTCTGGTCGCTCAAAACGCGTAGCTCACATGCTTGAGCCATTAGTTGCCATAATATCAGCAGTACTTGCATGTGCAGTAAGCGTGTATATAACGCCTGAAATAAATATACGCTTGGTAGTACTTTCGGCCATTATTGTATTTATACCCGGTTTAGCACTTGCGCTTGGTTTAGCAGAGCTTGCAGCGCGGCATTTAGTGTCGGGCACAGCAAGGGTAATGGACTCGTTTATGCTGTTGTTTAAACTGTATTTTGGCGGTTTTATTGGCATAGGTATTGGCTTTGCACTCTTTGGACAAGCCGACTTTGTACAACCTGAACCATTACCAAAATGGACCGCATGGCTGGCTATATTTTTACTTTGTAGCAGCCTAATCGTGATTTTTAGAACCAAACTTAAGCATGCGGTTTGGTCTATTGCATCAGGCTTTATAGCGTACGGCACCAGTATTGGCTCGGCTATGTACCTTGATTACACGTTAGGTACGTTTGTAGGTGCTTTATCGGTGGGTATATTTAGTAACTTGTTTAACCGCGTTGCTAATGCGCCAGCCTCTATTGTGGCCATGCAAGGCTTAATTGTATTAGTACCAGGTAGCAAAACCTATATTGGCTTAAACTCACTAATTGAAGGCCAAGACTTTATATACGCAGAACACATAGGCCAACAAACGTTTTTAATATTTATGTCGCTTGTTGCAGGACTAATATTTGCAAACGTCGCCCTACCGCCTAAAAAGAGTTTGTAAGTGATACTAAGCGCTCGCTTTACTTTGATTGAGTAAAGCGAGTGAAACATTAAGCTCAATCAACTACCAAGTAGCAATTACTGCCAATGCTAAGTGTTTTAGCTCTTTACATCGCACTTTAGTGAGCTCAAAAGCATCGTAGTGATTCCAACACTATACTAAAAAACCTTCCATTTTAATCATATCCTACTTCTAATTTACACTTCCCTATTGAGCCAAAACACTCAATAGGGAAGTAACTTAACTAGCGTGACCAGTTAGTTTTGGCAAGCTCTACAATCTCGTTACCTTTGCCGTTAATTAACGCCTTCATCATGTAAACACTAAAGCCTTTTGCTTGCTCTAATTTGATTTGCGGCGGCATTGAAAGCTCTTGTTTTGCAGTGTCGACTTCTAAAACAACAGGTCCTGAGTGGTTCATCATTTCGTTCATTGCCGATGGTAATTTTTCAGGGTCGTCCACATGAATCCCTTTTAATCCACAAGCCTCTGCAATTTTAGCAAAACTTGGGTTTTCTAAATCAGTATCGCTTGATAAAAACCCACTGGCTTTCATTTCCATAGCCACAAAACTAAGTGAGCGATTATTATAAACAACAATCTTTATTGGTAAATTAAGCTGCTTAAGTGAGATTAAATCGCCCATTAACATCGAAAAGCCACCATCACCACACATTGCAATGACTTGGCGGTCTCTATCTACAGATTGAACCCCCATTGCCTGCGACATGGCATTTGCCATAGAACCATGATTAAACGATCCAATTAAGCGGCGCTTTCCATTCATTGACAAATAACGTGCAGCCCACACTGTTGGCGTACCTACATCACAAGTAAAAACAGCATCGTCAGCCGCTTGCTCGTTGAGTAAACGCGTTAGGTATTGCGGGTGAATTAAATTTTGCGAGGTTTTTCCACTGGCTAGTTCATCGAGATCTTGTCGAGACTCTTTGTAGTTTTTAACACTTTTTTCTAAGTGCGAACTGCTCCGTTCACCTTTAATATAATCAAGCAGTGTGGTCACTGAATTTTTTGTGTCCCCTAACACGCCACAATCAATTTGCACGTGTCGCCCGAGTGACGCAGCCTGATTATCAATTTGCAATATGGTGGTATTTTCAGGGTAAAAAGCACGATAAGGAAAACTAGTCCCAATCATTAATAACGTATCGGCTTCTTGCATTGCATGATAGCCCGACGCAAAGCCAATAAACCCAGTCATACCAACATCGTAAGGGTTATCGTACTCAATAAATTCTTTACCGCGCATGGCATGCACTATCGGTGCTTGTAATTTTTCGGCTAGCGCAACAATTTCGTCGTGGGCATCCTTACAACCAGCACCACACAATAAGGTTACTTTTTTACTTTTATTAAGATGAGTCGCCATTGCTTCAATATCAGATAAAGCGGGGGTATACGTTGCTGGCTTTGGCACGTTCCATTTTGGTTTGATAGCTTTAGGCATATCTTTTAATGCAATGTCGCCAGGTAGCACAAGTACACTCACGCCTTTATTTAATATTGCTTGTCGCATTGCGGTTTCTAACAGGTACGGCATTTGCTCAGGGCTCGAAACCATTTCACAATATACACTGCATTCTTTAAATAATTCTTGCGGATGGGTTTCTTGAAAATAACTACTGCCAATTTCAGATGAAGGAATGTGTGCGGCAATAGCTAATACCGGTACATTATTGCGCTGACAATCAAATAAGCCGTTAATTAAATGAAGATTACCTGGGCCGCAAGAACCCGCGCACACTGCAAGCTCGCCTGATAAATGCGCTTCGCCACCGGCTGCAAATGCGGCAACTTCTTCATGTCGCGTACCTAGCCATTCAATTGTTCCCATTTTTCGCAGACTTTCACTAATGCCGTTAAGTGAATCGCCAGTTACTCCCCAAATACGTTTTACGCCAGCTTGTTCAAGGGTTTTAGTAATAAAACTTGCGATATTTTGACTCATAATATAGAACTCCTAAATATTCAGTTATTCTGTAAATTGATTTTTCGCCTCTGATCTATCAAGTAAGTCATCGTTTCGAAATGCGCTCAATTATTGAGAATCGATTAGCTTAAATATTTTGATAATGATAGATATATTGCTACTGAGACTTTACTAACAAACGATACTCCTAGGTTTGCTGCGCCCCCATTCTGATACATAAAACATGAATGTCCGCTTTAAAGTGTTTATGAATATGCGAGTGCGAGATTTTTAGTGGCTTAACTATGAATATGTTATTATGCGCTCAATTATTTTACTGAATGCTTTTCTCTTACTTCTATGTCAAATTCTGCTTCGTGCTTTACATTATTTTCTCAAAATATTGATTCTCTCGCGCTTCCTGAAAAGTTTACTTTCCCTTTTTATTACGAGCCGCAACCTTTAGCTGTAGCAGCCACAAAACAATTACAGCAACAACTTGAAACGTTAACGCATTTAAAAGCAGAAAATGCAGAAAATGCAGGTAAAATGTTTGGGGTTTTAGTGGTGCAAAATGCTAAGCAACAATTAGGCTTTTTAAGTGCTTATTCGGGGCAAATTGAAGGTGATAAAGCCAATATTAGCTTTGTGCCGCCTGTTTCTAGCATGCAGCTGCAAGACGATAGCTATTTGACTCAAAGTAAAATAATTAACGATATTAATGCTCAAATTGAGCAATTAGAAAATAGCGAACAACTGCATGAAGTTAATAGCAAACTTGATGATGCAACACAAAGCTACCAGCAAGCACTATTAGCCCAACAGGCAGTGATGCAAGCCGGTCGTCAGCAACGAAAAATACAACGTACCGAAGGCGAATTAGAGCTTAGCGAAAGTGATTTTGAGCAGTTAAAAAACAAGCTTGCAGGGCAAAGCATCGTAGAAAAAAAGCAACTGCTGGCACTTAAATCCTATTGGCAAAATATAATCGAGTCACTGCAGCAAACACACATCAATATTTCTGATGAAATTGCTCATTTAAAAAAGCGCCGTAAAACACTTTCTAAAAACTTACAAAAAAAATTATTTGCGCAGTACCAATTTTTAAATGCAAATGGAGAAACTACAGACTTAAATGCCATATTTGCAGCATTACCTGAACACACTCCTCCTTCGGGTGCTGGCGATTGTGCAGCGCCTAAATTATTACAATACGCCTATAAGCATGGCTTAAAACCACTTGCTATGGCTGAGTTTTGGTGGGGAGCAGCACCTAAATCAGCAATCAGGCAGCATAAAAACTACTACCCTTCTTGTTACAGTAAATGCCAACCAATACTTGGGCACATGCTAAAGGGTTTAGATGTTGAAGATAACCCGCTACTTATCAACCCAGCTCAGGGTAAAGATTTAAATATTGTTTATAAAGATGACGACTTACTTGTGGTAAATAAGCCCGCTGAGTTTTTATCTGTGCCTGGCGTTAATATTGATGACTCAGTTTATATGCGAATCAAAACGCAGTTTCCAGAGGCATCAGGCCCGCTAATTGTACACAGATTAGATATGTCGACTTCTGGGTTATTGATGATTGCGCTTAATAAACGCGTGCACAAAGCACTGCAAAAGCAGTTTATTGAACGCACCATAGATAAACGTTATGTCGCATTAGTTAATGGTAACGTAGCTAAGGATAGCGGAGTAATTGATTTACCCTTAGTGCTCGACTTTGATGATAAACCGCGCCAAATGGTGTGTTACAAACATGGTAAGCCATCACTTACTACCTGGCAGGTTTTAGAGCGTAACAACAATATTACCCGATTACAGTTATACCCTAAAACAGGGCGAACTCATCAATTAAGAGTCCATTGTGCGCACAGTTTAGGTTTAAACATGCCAATTATAGGCGACACACATTACGGGCAAAAAGCCGATAGATTACATTTACATGCAGAATACTTAGCATTTACTCACCCAATTACGCTTAAGCGATTAGAGTTTGAAGTAGCCGCAGATTTTTAATAAAAACACATAGCTACAACGACTATATTATACAATGTGTTGGTTTTTATTAATTAAATTGATATCGTTTATGGTCTTATTTTTTCAATAATGAGTATAAAAAACTGTTCAATCCCAAGTTTATTAAGCAATGTAGAAAAGTATTTCCTAATAAAAATAAGTCAGCAAAGGATTAACATGACTAACAATACACAAATAAAGGTTTTAGGTAATACTTTATGGGCAAAGTATATTGTTCTCCTTTTATTTTTACTTTTAAGTAAGCTTGCCTCAGCTAACGGCGACTCATTAAGTGCAACTTTACATGCGCTAGACTTTGACACGACTCAAGTCCTGATCAACAACATAAAACTGAATGAATTAGACTATCTTCAAAATGAAGACAAACTCACTCAAGCGTTTAAAATAAGCAAAGAGCAAAATTGGGAAAACCTTCATCTAGAAGCGGCCGCTTTGTATGCGGAGTTACTTTTTAGACAAGAAAAATACGAAGCGTTAAACACACACTTATCCTATTACTTAAAGAACAAAGAGTTACCAAATCAAAAAAGTGTATATTTATTATTTCTCGAATCACAACTCAAGTCTCTAGCGAGGGAGCCAAACCCAGCTCCAGCACAAACGCTAGCCACAAAATTAGAAGAAAGCTTGCAACAGCATTCAACTAAAGAAAAAATCATTATTTTGCGAGCACTTGCTTACTATTACACCGATACAGATTCATTGAAAAAGACCCTAAATGTTGCACTAGAGGGGCTAGAATTAGCATTAAAAGATGACGATTCAGCATCTCAAGGATACTTTTTTAGAAAAATAGCCGATGCATATAATTATCTAAACGAAAAAGACAAAGCCGTATATTATGCAAAAAAAGCGGTTGCGGCATATGAGCAAACACAAGATGGGCTTTTTACTGCAAAAGCATATTGGAGCTTAGGCAATGTATTGCTTGAAGTAGAAAAACCTAAAGATGCCTTAATATACCTAGATAAAGCATTGCTCTATTTTAAAAAAGTTAATATGCAAAAAGGCTTAACCTTTGCTCAGTACTCAATTGCAAATATTGAGTACTTACAAGCAAACTACGATAAAGCTTTAACTTTAACTAAAGAAAACATTGAGCTTGCTCGTTCTGCAGGTGTTTACGACATGCAACTCGCATCGCTCATTTTGTTAGCTGACATATATATAAAACTAGATTTACTTGATCAAGCAAATGAAGCAAACGATGAGGTGTTTTTAAAATTAGATAAATTCAGCCGCAGTATTTATAAAGCCGATTTTTTAAGTAAACGCTATGAGCTAAAACGACGCCTTAACCACACTGACGAGGCTTTTGAAGCAATTGAAAAAAAGCTCCTTTATACAAAAAAGCACTACGAAGCAACCAGTGAAAATAATATAAAAACACTACAGATACAGTTTGAAGTAAAAGAAAAAGAAGACAAAATACAGCAACTAGAGTACGCAAAAGACATTAGTGAGCTACAAGCTAAAGAAGAATATCAACAAAAAATAATTTGGCGACTCAGCGCTGCTATTGCATTTATTTTAGTGATTGCTTCATTATTTTTATTTTATCGGCAAGCTCGACAACGTCAAAAATATCACGATATTTCATTAACAGATTATCTAACAAATTGCCCTAATCGCAGAGGAATAATGCGCGCAGCAGAAGCAAAGCTTGGTGAAGGTAAAATGACGATAGCAATTGTTGACTTAGACTACTTTAAAAAAGTTAACGACCATTTTGGTCACGATGTTGGAGATTTAGTTCTTATTGCCTTTGCAAAAGCTGCAAAAGAAACACTATGTAATGATCATCAGTTTGGTCGTTACGGCGGCGAAGAATGGTTATTTGCACTAAATACGGTTGATGAACGAATAATTCGCGATATATTTAACCGACTCGCCATTAGCTTCGCCAAGCATTGCAGTAATATAGAAGACTTTCCTAGTGATACAAAAATCACCTTTAGTGCAGGGGCCTCTGTAAGTGGCTCTTTAAAAAGCACACTAGATGTTCTTATTAAGCATGCAGATAAATTACTTTATCAAGCAAAAGAAAACGGAAGAAACCAAGTCGTTGTTGATTAAATAAGCACAGCTAAAAGTATTGGCTCATTTACTTGACTAAAGTCCGTCTAAAACCATTTGTTTAATTTTATGTGCTTTTACAAAATGATCTAATTTATGGGTGTGTATCCACCAAGTAGCAGCTTCCATAAGTAGCTCTGGGTCGTCGTTTTTATTAGCAAAAAATGCATAAAAAGAAAGCCCTACATTTTCTCCTTTAACTGCTATTTTTTTATCGCATACGGTAATTATTTTTGCTCTTAGTTCTTCCCTCATACATACCTTATTTAGTTATATTTTTACTGTATATGTACTATTGAAATACACCATTTAAAAAGCTAACGATTAGCTGCAAAAGGCTTCTATCAACCAAGCCATGATTCTCAAGCTCTTTATTAGGCGTATTTACTTTTGCAGCTTTGCATTCATTATCTAATGTTTCATTTTTACGTGTATCGGTTTCGTATGCAATATCTGCTTGTTCCATACATTTTGCCGAACCTGCGTAAGGCTGTGCCGCACAAGCGCTTAGTAATAAAAAAAGTGGAATTACTATCAATAATTGCTTCATAACTAATCCTATTTTTACGCAACTTATTTACTTTAAATTACAGCTGCAAGTTAGCCTATTTACTTTTCTACCACCATTACAAAAAATTCAAAAAAGAACGTACCGATAGCATCAAAAAAAGTGTCATTTTTTTCATCCTTTTTAATTTGTGCGCTAATGCATTGATTATAAACTTCTGAGCTTGTTTGAGCGCCATTTCGATCAACCGTTTCAGCCTCTTCAATGCATAAGTTAGGGTCAGAACGTGGGGCAGTACTACATGCACTCAGTAAAGCGCACAGCAATAATGCGGCGATGGGGCTTTTTATGTTCATCCTTAAACTATCCTATTAAGTTAACGTGCTACCTGCATTTATACCGATTGGTATTATATGTGGGAGTAATACATATAGATTGTACCTAAATAATGTTGCTACTTTATCACTGCAATAAAATAAACAACCAGTAAATATTTGTAAGGTTCTGTAGGAATTTATACTCCTTTTATAATTGAACTACGTAAAATCCTGAAATTATTGCATTCATCTCACTGTAAAATTTACAGTGATAGCAGCCCAAAAATAAAAAATCAAAATAAAAGCAATAAAATACAATAACTTAATATTTGGCATTTAGTTTGCTAGTTAATGATATAAGCAAATAAATTGTAAAAGGACTAGTTATGAATATTTTTGAAGCACTACGTCACGATCATGACAAACAACGAGAATTAGTAGATGCGCTCATTCAAACGCACGGCGACACAGAGCAGCGCCACACGCTAATGGACGAGCTAAAAACAGAACTAGAACAACACGCAAAATTTGAAGAACGTTACTTTTACAACCCACTTATGTTTGATGACTTAACTCATGAAAAAGCGCGCCACAGCGTAGCTGAACATCACGAAATTGATGAATTAATTGAACAACTTGAAGATACCGAAATGAGCTCGTCTGCATGGTTAGTTGCAGCTAAAAAACTGCATCATTTAGTACATCATCATTTAAGCGAAGAAGAACACGAAGTATTTCAATTAGCGGGTAAAGCACTAACCGAAGGGCAAAAACAAAGCTTGGCAAAGCAGTATAATGATGCAATGCACTAATACTTTTTATTTGTGAGTAACTTTACTCACAAATAATTGAACCACCTTATATACACTCCCTTGTGTACTATTGGTTATAAGCCACTTGGCTTATAACCATTTTTTAAGCCTATATGCTAACTCTTCTCTAGTAAGGGTGCTTCTGTCGGATCAAAAATTCGATACGCCACTAGCTTTAAACCATCGTTAATAAAAAACCACACCAAAGCATATGCCCACACAGCAAGTGCCCATCCCCATCCTAGTGGGGTCATAAACACACCATAAACAGCAATAAGTGTTGCTATAACTTGCGTGCCAAATACAGCGACCATTAATATAGCAGACGGTTTAATAGACCAAAATGGACCTCGGGTACGCGCTAAAAATATAGTCAGATGCCCTGCTACAGAAAGTAATAAGTACATTAATGTTTGAAGATGAGGACGGTCGAGTTCAAATACTTTATCGCCCAAGTAAAATAAACCAAAGGCTGCAATTGGCCCTACAATTCCCAGCACAGATGCAATACCTAAAACGAGCCGCATATTCCATGTTTCGGGCTTATTTTGATAATGCACATTGTCGTATGCAATAGACAAAATGGCGGCATCGTTAAGTAAAGCAAGCATCACAATCATGACTGCTGTTAACGGATAAAAGTTAAAAATTAATATCGCCATTGTCATAAAAAGTAATACGCGCAGTGTTTCAGCAACCCTGTAAATAGCGTAACTGTTCATGCGTTGAAATATTTTTCGGCTTTCTTTAACTGCATCAATAATAACCGACAAGCCATCGGTCATTAACACAATTGATGCTGCTGAACGCGCTGCATCTGTAGCGCCCGATACAGCAATGCCACAGTCAGCTTTTTTAAGTGCTGGCGCATCATTTACGCCATCTCCTGTCATACCAACAATGTGCCCTCTATGCTGAAGCACATCAATAATATGGTATTTATGCTCAGGGAATACTTGTGCGAATCCGTCAGCACTCTCGATTGAGTCATCTAACTGTGTGGCTTGATGATGCTCAGTTGCACCAAATCCACTAGCATCAAGAATGTTTGTCCCTAAACCCAGTTTACTTGCAGTTTCGCGCGCAATGGCCACTTGGTCGCCCGTGACCATTTTAACGCTCATACCCATTTCTTTTGCATCGGCAATGGTTTGTATTGCTTCTTCACGCGGTGGATCAAAAAGCGGCAATACACCTATAAATTGCCATTTACCTTGCTCGTCTGTTTTAGCAACCGCTAAAGAGCGAAACCCACGTGCTGCAAATTCATCTATTGATGCCTCAACTTGAGTTTTAACTGCCTCAATATTAGCCGACAAAGCTAAAATAACCTGCGGTGCACCTTTGGTCACTTTAAATGTTTTGCCATCATCATTTTTAACGATTGCTTCAGTACGTTTGCTCACAGGATCAAATGGCTGAAAATGCTCTATGTGATAAGAATCTAGATGCTGCTCAGCTTTTACACTTTGTAATACTGCTAAGTCAATCGGATCGTTATTTTCTGAGCGAGATGCTAATGCGGCGTTCAATATAACGTCATCGCGGGTTATTTCATTAAGTGCGTTATCAACACAAAATGGGTCGCCTAACGTTAATAAATTTTGTGTGAGTGTCCCTGTTTTATCAGAGCACAATATATCAACACCTGCTAATTCTTCAATTGCAGCTAAACGCGTTACAACCACCTGTTTTTTCGCTAACAACCGAGCTCCTACAGCCATAGTAACTGACAATACCGTTGGCATTGCTACGGGTATGGCTGCAACAGTTAATACGAGTGCAAACTGCAGTGTGGTAATCATTGGATCATCGCGAAACAAAGCAACAATAACTATAAGCAGCACTAAAGCCGCAGCAAGCATTATTAAATAATTACCAATTTTAAGCACTGCTCGCTGAAAATGACTTGCGGTGCGTTCCCCTTGTACTAACTGTGCTGTTTTACCAAAAAAGGTATTAGCGCCGGTTGCGTATACTATTGCTTCTATTTCACCTTGGCGAATAATAGAGCCTGAATATACGGTTTCACCCGATGATTTAACCACTGGTAACGATTCACCCGTAAGTGATGATTGATCGACTTCTACTGTATCGCCATCAAGCAAACGCGCATCTGCAGGCACTATATCGCCCATCCGCATTCTAATAACATCGCCTGGCACAAGTTCGCTAGCATTTAAATTTTGCCATTGAGTATCGCGGCGTACCCGTGCTTTATTGGCTAATTTTGCTTTTAATGCAGCAATTGCATTACCCGCTTGGTGTTCTTCCCAAAACCCAACCAATACATTAGACAACAATAATACAAGGATAATAAAAAAATCAGCCCAGTGCTTAGCAAGCGCCGATAAAATAATAGCGGCCTCGATCATCCACGGTATTGGTCCCCAAAAGTAAGATAAAAACTTGAGTAATAAATTTGGTTTTTCTTCTACTAATTCGTTTGGTCCATATTCTGACAATCTTTGTGTGGCATCAGTTTGGCTTAACCCGTCGGATGATGTTTTTAGCTTTGCTTGTAATTGTACTAAATCAAGCTTGCTCCATTCATCGCAATTTTGATTGTGTGAAGACTTGTTCTCTGAACGATTTGATGACTGATGCGCCGACAAAATTTTAACCTTTTCCATACGAGCCTTCTATACAACATTGAGTTGAATAACTTGAGGTAATTAAAACCTACTAACCGTATAGCTAACATAAACTAAAGCTGTCGATATTGTTCTTACAAATATATTAACTTTGATCTAGCGCAATATTTAGGATGAAATAATATAAAAAGGATTATTTTTAGAAGATGACAAAGAGGTTGGATTGTTAGAAGAAGTGTTCAAAGGCTATACATTAGGCTGAAATAGTAAGCAACTCAGCCCAATGTATTTTTAGCTACAACCTTAAGGGTATAACTATTGTTTTATTACTTTACAGTAAATTTTACGTCTTGGTCGCGTAATAAGTAAAGTGCAAAACACGCAGCCCACATTGGCCATGCAGTAAAGAATAATAAGTTGTTAAAGCCATCTATATACTGGTTGTAAGAAGAAAGCGTTGATAAGCCATGCATTACAAAAATGATACCGTAAGTGATGCGCTTTTTAATACCCGCTAAAAATGCTAATACTAATACAAGTTGAAGAGCACCAATTACATAAGCAACTATGTCAGATGAGCCACTAATACCGTAAAAATGTTCGAAAATACGTGCGCTATGACCAGGATTTACGAATTTATCGAACGTCCACATAACCATTACAATAAACACGCCTAAACGCAAAGATAAAAGTGACCATTGCAAACGGTTTTGCACATCAGAACTCATTGAACCTGTCATAAAATTTCCTTAATAAATATTAATAAACGTTGAAGTAACCTAGACCGTATAAATTATTTTTTATTTCAAAAAATAGTAATTATTTTTGTTGATGACCTATTTTAAGTTTTTTTGATAAAACTTAAACAGTGCCGCACACGCTTTATAAAAGTGTACTATGCTTAAAAATATGTTAAAAAGCAGTTATTTACATAAACCATTAAATTAAAGCACTTAAGTACTACTTTAAAATACTTGCTTAGGCTTATGTTCTAAAAAACAAAAAGAAACACAATTTAACTGAAAGTTATTTTTATAGCCTTCGGTCTTTATCGCCAACAACATTTTAACCGTAGAGAGAAAACGTTTGAAACACGCATATTTAGCACTTTCCCTAGCCACAATATTAAATACACCACTTAATGCTTTTGCAGCCGAAGAATCAAAAATAACAAAAGGTGGCACAATAGAGCGTATTGAAGTGGCAGGCCAAGTTATTAAATCTCAAGGGCTTTCGGTTAAGGATGCAACAGTTGATGGGCCTTTTGGTGATAATTTAGCACTACA
This sequence comes from Pseudoalteromonas sp. c7(2019), assembly GCF_011378625.1. Lineage (NCBI taxonomy): Bacteria > Pseudomonadati > Pseudomonadota > Gammaproteobacteria > Alteromonadales > Pseudoalteromonadaceae > Pseudoalteromonas > Pseudoalteromonas sp. c7(2019). The sequence continues at coordinate 70,331 of NZ_WTKS01000007.1, forward strand.
AGATATAGCCCGCTCTGTAACGCCTATTTCAAGCGAATTAATAGAACAACTTAATATTACGAGCCTACAAGACGTACTCGCAGTAAGCCCTAATACCTATTCAGCCAGTGGTTTTGGCGCACCAAGTTTACCTACTATTCGCGGGCAGCTGGGTGAGCTTTTTCAAGATGGTACACGTCGTCAAGCAGGTAATAATGGCTTTGGTGTGCCATTATCGTTCAACTCTATAGAACAAATAGATGTGGTAAAAGGCGCGCCACCGGTATTATTTGGCTCAAGCCAACGCAATGGTGGTTTTGTAAACTTACATTCTAAAAAAGCATCTACGGATGAAAGCAAAGGCAAAGCAACTGTATCTGCAGGTCGATGGGATCAATACAGTGTTTTAGTTGATTACAGTGCACCCATTGTAAAAGATAAAGTAGGTTTTAGAGTAAGCGCTGAACATATTGATAACGGCAGTTACTACGATTTTTCGGGAACTAAAAGTGACAGCTTATTTGCATCATTACGTGTATTACCCGATGACAAAAGCAGCTGGGATATTAACTTTGAATTATACCAAGTTGAATTTACCGATAACGCCGGTATTAACCGCCCTACTCAAGCGCTAATAGATAACGGCCTTTATATTACCGGTCAAGGCGTGCAAGCAAACGGTAGTACCGTACCAGCAGCAGGTTCAATTATTTCGCCTACTGGACAAGTTAAAATTGATCGCAGTACAGTACTTACCGACCCTGATAATCAAAACGAAGCTACTACCTATTTACTACACAGTATTTATAAGCGTGAACTTTCTAGCAATGCATCAATAAAAAACATTACGTATTTTCAGCACTTACAACGCGAAGAAATTGCACAGAATAGCTTTGTTGAAATTATAGATGGTGCTGATACCGCGCAAAACCGTACCGAGCTTACCTACCTTTGGAATAGCGATCAGCAAACCATTTTTGCATTTGATGTACGTTATAACCGCGTATTAGGCTACAGCCAATTTACAACAGAAGCAGACTTGCCTATTGATTTAACTGGCCCACTTTCAAATCGTCGCATTCCTCTAACTGATGTACAACAAGCGCGTTTAATTGAAATTAGCCCAGGTGTATTTGTATCCCCTGGTGGTCAATATGATATTAATAATGACGGCAGTGGCGACTTTAACTTATCAGACACTACCGATTCGCGCTCATGGCAAACAGGCTTTGCTATTCAGCAAGATTCAGATTGGACAGATAAGTTTCATACAAGTGTTGGCTACCGTATTGATTTTTATGACGTGGACGCGCACGACCCAATTGCGCCAGAGGGTGAAATTGCAGCTCGTGATAGCATTAATGATAAGCTACATTCGGGGCAAATAAGCTTTAACTACCGATTGAACGGTGATTACACCACTTATGGTGCAGCAAGTTACAACGAAGCCACATCAAATAGCATGGCTGGCGGCACGTCTCTTGGTGGCGACAACACAATTAGCGCACAAAACTTTTCAACCGAAAATACCTTAGTTGAATTTGGTTTAAAATACGCACCAACTGAAAGCGACTGGTACGCCGATGGAGCCGTATTTAGCCAACGTCGTAGTTTACGTAATCGTGATGGTAGTAATACTGGCATTCGTACTACCGGCTTTGAAAGCCAAGTATTTTATGACGCCTACCCTTATTGGCTAAGTGCTGGCTACAGCTATATTGACGCTCGCTACGATAATTCTGCAAGTAGTCAAGATTCGGCTCAAGTCGCTGATGCATTTGACAACTCACGCCCAGACATTATTGAAGGCACCAGCGTAGGTGCGCCTAGTTTTACCGCTTTTGCACCTTCAAACACCCGTGTGCAGGGCATCCCTGAGCAATCTTTCAGCTTTAACGGAAATTATTCAATTAATTCGAAATGGCAAACGGGTTTTTCAGGTCTATATACAAAGAGTTACCCATTAGACTTTTTGGCGACGGTAAAAATTCGTGATCAGTACACACTAAACGTAAATACTAGCTATGCTTTTACGCCTAGTACCAAGTTACGATTAGATGTGAACAACGTAACGAATCAAAAAAACTGGCGCCCAGTATTTGAAGGCGGTTACTTTGGCGCAACATTGGCATTTCCTGAATTGCCAATAAACGCAAAATTAACACTAACCCATAATTTTTAAGAGCGGTTTGAGAGAGAACATGATTAAAAAAATATTTTTATTATTGATTGCAGCGGCCGCCGTCGGCCTGTTCTTTCATTTTGACTTACACCAACTACTTACGCTTGATGGCTTAAAAGGGTCGATGGATCAGTTTAACCAATACAAAGAGCAGTCACCGCTATTAGTTATTGGTGGATTCTTTTTATTGTATGTAGTTGTAACAGCTCTCTCGTTACCGGGCGCAGCTATTTTAACACTTGCAGCAGGTGCATTGTTTGGTTTAGTTGAAGGCTTATTGGTTGCATCTTTTGCATCAACTATTGGCGCAACACTTGCCTTTTTAGTATCGCGTTACTTACTACGCGACACTATTAAACAACGCTTTCCTGAGCGCTTAGCTGCAATTGATGCAGGCGTTGAAAAAGAAGGTGGATTTTACTTATTTACTCTTCGTTTAGTGCCGGTGTTTCCGTTCTTTTTAATAAACCTATTAATGGGTGTTACTTCAATAAAGTCATGGACTTATTACTGGGTAAGCCAAGCAGGTATGCTCGCCGGTACATTTGTATTTGTTAACGCAGGTACGCAACTGGCGCAAATAGAGAGCTTATCTGGAATTTTATCATTCAACTTAATCTTATCATTCGCTTTATTGGGCATTTTCCCATTCATTGCTAAAGGAATCTTAAACGTGTTTAAAAAACGTCGCGTATACAAAAACTACACTAAGCCTAAAAAATTCGACCGTAACATGATTGTTATTGGTGCAGGCGCAGGTGGTTTGGTAACAAGTTATATTGCTGCTGCTGTTAAAGCAAAAGTAACCCTTATTGAAGCGGGCGAAATGGGCGGTGACTGTTTAAACTACGGTTGTGTTCCAAGTAAAGCAGTTATTAAAAGCGCTAAAATTGCAGAGCAAATTCGCCACGGTGAAAACTACGGCCTAGAAAACGCAACACCGCAGTTTTCGTTCAAAAAAGTAATGGCACGTGTACACAAAGTAATTGCAGATGTAGCACCACACGACAGTGTTGAGCGCTACACCGACTTAGGCGTAGATGTTGTAAAAGGTTACGGTAAATTAATCGACCCGTGGACTGTAGAAATTAAACTTAACGACGGTGGCACGCAAACACTCACCGCTCGTACTATTGTGATTGCAACTGGCGCACGCCCATTTGTACCGCCACTACCTGGCATTGAAGAAACAGGCTATGTAACAAGCGATACATTGTGGAATAAATTTGCAGAGCTGGATGAGGCACCTAAAAAACTTGTAGTACTAGGTGGTGGTCCAATTGGTAGCGAATTAGCACAAAGCTTTGCACGCTTAGGTTCAAGTGTTACGCAAATTGAAATGAGCGAACGCATCATGATCAAAGAAGACCTTGAAGTGTCTACTTTTGCTCATGAAGCGTTAACCGAAAGTGGCGTTAATATTTTAACATCGCACCAAGCACTTCGCTGTGAAACGCGCGATGGTAAAAAATATATTGTTGTTAAGCATGACGACAAAGAAATAGATATTGAATATGACGAGCTATTATGTGCCGTTGGTAGAAGTGCGCGCCTTAAAGGTTATGGCCTTGAAGAGCTAGGCATAGAAACAAACCGTACTGTTGTAACTAACGAATACTTGGAAACGCTATACCCAAATATTTTTGCAGCAGGCGATATTGTAGGTCCATACCAGTTTACACATGTGGCAGCCCACCAGGGTTGGTACGCAGCGGTAAATGGCTTATTTGGTCACCTTAAAAAGTTTAAAGTAGATTACCGTGTTATTCCGTGGACTACGTTTATTGACCCAGAAGTTGCACGTGTTGGCTTAAACGAGCAAGACGCAAAAGATAAAGGCATAGATTACGAAATTACTCGCTTTGAATTTGAAGAGCTAGACCGTGCAATTACCGACAGCGCTACAAAAGGCTTTATTAAAGTGATTACACCCAAAGGCAAAGACAAAATACTCGGTGTTACCGTGGTATCTGAACACGCTGGCGATTTGATTGCTGAGTTTGTACTGGCAATGAAACACGGCTTAGGCCTTAATAAAATACTCGGTACTATACACAGCTATCCTACTTGGGCTGAAGGTAATAAGTACGCAGCAGGCGAGTGGAAACGCGCTCATGCACCTGAAAAAGTGCTTAACTTGCTCGAAAAATACCATACTTGGCGTCGAGGTTAATTATGTTTAAAACACCTCTAAAAGCATTACTACTTGGTTCGGCTTTAGTTGTAACATCGTTTACAACGTCATTTTCGGCCCAAGCCCAAAACATGCACGATAGCTGGAATGCATTGTTAAATAAGCATGTTGTCGCTATTAACCATAATCACAGTACTGAGGTTGATTACGCTGCCATAAAACGTGAGCATGCACAGCTAAAAACGTATTTAGATTCGTTAACGGCGGTAACGCAAAGCGAATTTGACGCATGGGAAAAGCCTAAGCAACTCGCTTTTTTAATCAATGCTTATAATGCGTGGACTGTTGAACTTATATTGACAAAGTACCCAGATCTTAAATCAATTAAAGACTTAGGGAGCTTTTTTAGCTCACCATGGAGTAAAGAGTTTGTGCCATTACTTGGCAAAACTCGCAGCCTTGATGATATTGAGCATGGTTTAATACGTGGTAGCGGTAAATACAACGACCCACGCATTCACTTTGCGGTAAATTGCGCGAGTATTGGTTGTCCAGCGCTTCGAGAAGAAGCGTATACAGCCACTGATTTAGAAAGCCAATTGCAAGAGCAAACGGTGCGCTTTTTATCTGATATGACACGTAATATGGCTCAAGAAAATACGCTAAGCGTGTCTTCAATATTTAAGTGGTACGGCGATGACTTTGAAAAAGGCTTTAGAGGTGCAAACACGCTACAGCAGTTTTTCTTGCAGTATCCTGATGCCCTTAAACTGATACCCGCTCAGCAAAAAGCACTTAAGAATGATGACATGAAAGTTAAATTTTTAGACTACAACTGGGATTTAAATGTTCGCCATTAAGTTTTGGCAAACACTGACGCGATACAGCTTTTGCTGTGTCGCGTTTTGCGTTTGTGCAATCGTAAATTTAGCTGTTTTTTCGAGCACTGCGTTTGCTAATCCCGCTATTAACTCAAATAGTAAAAGTAATTTAGTAATTAACACACAACAGGGATCTCGCTGGCAACAAGTTCAAACACTTGGTCGCAATCAAGATGTATACTTTTATGCATGGGGCGGCGACGCGCAAATAAATGCCTATATTCAATGGGCAGCTCAGCAAGTTAAAACTAAGTACAACATTAACCTAGTGCATGTAAAATTAAGCGATACCAGCGAAGCAGTAAGCCGTGTACTTGCCGAAAAATCAGCAAACAATAACAACCAAGGCAGCGTAGATTTAATGTGGATCAACGGGGCTAACTTTGCCACCATGAGTGAGCACTCTCTGCTTTTAAAAGAATGGGCTAATAAACTCCCCTACTTTGCATTAACCGATCCGGCTAACAACCCTGCTGTAACCTTTGACTTTGGTTTACCTACCAATGGTATGGAGGCTCCATGGGGGCAAGCGTCACTTACATTTTATTACGACAGCATTGCAATAAATGGAAAGGCAAACAATAAATTGCCGACGACATTAAACGAATTATTAAACTGGAGCGCGCAAAACCCTGGTCGCTTTAGTTACCCAAAGCCGCCTGACTTTTTAGGTATGAGCTTTTTAAAATACGCCTTAGTTGTACTGCATCAGCAAAGCAGCGAAAATATTAAAGCGCAGCTAAACCAATCTGCTACAACTAAAAATACAGCGCAAGTGTTAAACCCACTGTGGGACTTTTTAGATAAATTACACCCAACTCTTTGGCGTGGTGGCACTCATTTTATGCAAAGTGGTGCTCAAATGCGCCGCTTAGTAGACGATACAGAGTTGAGTTTAGCCTTTACTTTTTCAGCACCAGAAGTACCGGCAGCTGTAAAACGCTATGATTTACCAAACAGCATTCGCAGTTACGCAATGAGTGATGGCAGTTTAAGTAATACCCATTTTGTGGCAATCCCTTACAATGCAAGCCACCAGCAAAGTGCGCAATTAGTGGCTAATTTTTTACTCAGCCCTGAGGCGCAAGCTGAAAAACAAAAAGCGCATATATGGGGCGATAAAAGCGTACTTATTCAATCAACGTTAACGCCTGAACAGCAAGCCTTATTTAAAACAGCTAAACCGCATCCAAGTGCATTGCCTTTAAACAGTATTAAACGCACATTGAGCGAACCTCATCCAAGCTGGGTAAACGCCATTATGCAAGGTTGGCAAACCCGTTATGGAGTAAGCCAATGAGCGTTATTTCAAAAAGTGTACCAGTAAATACAAAAGCAACAACGCAGTGCAGCACCGATATGTTTACGCGCATTGTAAAATTTAGCCCGCGATTTTTACTCGCTTTACTTATATTACCCGTACTTGGTGGCTTAATTAGCGTATTGCTGCCTGCCTTTGGTTATGCGCCCGTACTTGAGCAAACAACGTTTAGCTTGCAAGGTTTTAATGCCCTTTGGCAAACACCTGGCCTTACCCAAATGGTTACCTTAAGCGTTGCAACAGGCTTAATAAGTACTTTGCTTGCATTTATCATTACCTTAATGATTTTAGCTGCGTTTTTTAACAGCCCGTGGCTTAACCGAATTCAGCGTTTATTGAGCCCTATATTAGTTATACCTCATGCCGCCGCCGCTATTGCGGTGGGGTTTTTAATTGCCCCTTCAGGTATGATTTCACGCTTAGCGTCGCCTTGGTTAAGCGGCTGGGAACTTGCGCCAAACGGCATGTTTCCGCATGATTCATTCGGTATTAGTATTATTTTAGGCTTAACACTCAAAGAGCTTCCCTTTTTATTATTAATGGCACTGGGCGTACTTGCTCAACCTGAGCTTGGCAAAAAATTACGCCAACAACATAAGGTTGCGCTTAACTTGGGTTATTGCCCAATGACGGCCTTTTTTAAAGTAATACTGCCAAGTCTTTATCCGCTGCTGCGTTTACCCCTTTTAGCCGTGCTTGCCTATGCAAGTGCCAGTGTAGAAATGCCACTCATTTTAGGCCCAAATACACCACCCACGTTGGCCGTTGCAATAATGCATTGGTTTAACGATGTTGATTTAAACCTGCGTATTAAAGCCTCAGCGGGCGCTTTATTACAACTGGCTGTTACAGGCGGTTTGTTAGCCCTTTGGCTTGGCGGGGAAAAGGCCGTAAAAGTGCTATTTAGCGACTCTCTCACTAATGGAGTGCGTGAATACGGCGGATTTTATTGGCAAAAAATAACGGTCGTACTCACCGCATTAGTAATTAGCTTTATACTATTGTCGCTTATTGGTTTAGTTATGTGGTCGGTTGCAGGTTTTTGGCGCTTTCCAGATGCAATGCCTGAACAATTTACACTACTGCATTTTAAAAGTGCGTTAATGCAAATGGGCAGCCCGCTTTTTAATACGCTAGCAATCGGTTTAGTAACCACGCTATTTGCCATTATTCTTACTTTATTGTGTTTAGAATCAGAGCAGTTGAGTGACAAACCTATTTCTCGTTTTACCAGTTTAATTATTTACTTACCGTTATTAGTGCCCAGTATTGCCTTTTTATTTGGGCTAGTATGGATACAACAATTGGTAAATAACCAAGCCGCATTTTTTAATGTAGTACTTACGCATTTATTATTTGTGCTGCCTTATGTGTTTTTGTCACTTGCGAGCAGCTATAGACGTTTAGACCCTCGTTTTGCTCATGTTGCAGCAAGCTTAGGCGCAGCGCCATGTAAGGTGTTTTTTAAAGTAAAACTACCTCAGTTGTTTGCCCCTATTTTAATTGCAGCCGCACTGGGCTTAGCTATTAGTTTTGGACAATACCTCCCCACGCTTTTAGCTGGCGGCGGGCGTATAGCCACAATAACAACCGAAGCCGTTACGCTTGCCAATGGCGCAAGCAGACGCACCAGTGCCGTGTACGCTATTATGCAAATGGTGTTACCGCTTATTGGATTTATACTGGCATGGGGTTTACCTAAATATTTTTTCAAAAGTGCACGTGTTTAAACGTGCACATATGTAAAGCACCCATGTTTAACACTATCAGGGTTAAGGTTTTTTAATGCAGTCATCGTTACAGATTAAAAATTGTCAGCTTTATCGCCAAAATGAGCTGTTACTTAGCTTAAACGAGCAAGTTAATGGCGGTGAAATTCTGACTATTATGGGCCCATCAGGCAGTGGTAAATCAAGCTTATTAAATTGGCTTACGGGTACTTTACCTAGTAGCTTTAAGGCCAATGGTGAGGTGTGGCTTAATGGTCAAAATATCGATAACACCCCACCACACTTGCGCCATATTGGAGTGCTTTATCAAGACGCTTTATTGTTTTCGCATTTAACTGTTGCTGGTAACATTGCCTTTGCAATGCCCAAAGGTAATAAAAAACAACGCCTTGAAAAAATAGAATACGCACTTGAGCAAGTAGGTCTTAAAGATATGGGCAATCGCCACCCCGATAACTTATCGGGTGGGCAGCAAGCCCGTGTTGCATTATTACGTATGCTACTGAGCGAACCTAAAGCTATTTTACTCGACGAACCCTTTAGCAAACTCGACACCCAACTGCGTGTTGATACACGCGAACTCGTGTTTAGCCAAATACGCGATCATAAGCTACCTGCAATTATGGTAACTCACGACCATAGCGACGCCGACGCTGCAAGTGGCAAACTAATTACTTTAAGTAGCGCATTTTAAATACATAGCTTTAAACGCATAAGGCAAAAAACATGCTAGACAAATTTATCACCCCTATAATTAAGCCACTTTTAACACCTGTGGTTATGCTTATGCATAAACGCGGCATAACTGCCGATCAGCTCACTGTGGTTGGCTTTTTAGTTGGCTTATTAGCCGTGCCATTACTGGCATTTGAAATGTGGTACGGGGCATTAGTTGCCATTGCTTTAAATCGAATTTTAGATGGACTTGATGGCGCATTAGCACGCTACGCAAACCAAAGTTCAAGCGCGGGTGGCTTTTTAGATATCACACTCGACTTTTTATTTTACGCGGCTATTCCGCTTGGCTTTATTTTGGCAAACCCTGAGCAAAACGCGATAGCGGGATCGTTATTACTTGCCACTTTTATTGGTACGGGCTCAAGCTTTTTAGCTTTTGCGATTGCCGCCGAAAAATTTAAACTCGAAAAACCGCAATTTAAATATAAAAGCTTTTACTACTTAAACGGCTTAACCGAAGGCACTGAAACAATAGCGCTATTTATTGCATTTTGTATTTGGCCGCAGCACTTTGCGGTTATGGCGAGCATTTTTGCTATTGCGTGTGGCATAACTATTTTTACCCGTATACATGGCGGTTATCACACGCTTAAGCAACAAGAAGCCGATGCTAACAAAGCAGCTGAAAACATGCCTAGCAGTGCAAATTCAGAGGTAATCAATGACTAATGAAGTATGGTGGCGACTGGGCTGCTTTTTTAGTATTTTAATTATAATGATGCTGCTTGAATGGCAAAAGCCTGCTCGCCAAGCACCTATTAAAAGCAGTACACGCTGGTTTGCTAATTTTGGGTTAGTGTTTGCTTCATCAGTTATTGCGCGCTTAGTCGTCCCTATTGGGTTAACCGCCGTGGCACTTTACAATCAAGAGCACGGCATTGGCTTATTTAATCAAATAGTCCTACCAAGCAGTATAATTATTATATTGAGCATACTTTTACTCGATATAATAATTTATTGGCAGCATAGATTATTTCATCAAGTACCTATTTTATGGCGCTTGCACCGTGTACATCATGCCGATGCACATGTTGATACAAGTACGGGCTTGCGCTTTCACCCTATCGAAATTGTACTGAGCATACTTATAAAACTCATTGCAGTAACTGCTCTTGGCGTACCTGCTATTGCAGTACTTATATTTGAAATAGCACTTAATGGTTTAGCATTATTTAATCATGCAAATATACGCTTACCTAATGCCATTGAAAAACCACTGCGTTTAATATTAATGACGCAAATATTGCATCGAATTCACCATAGCCAAGTGGTTAGTGAAACTAACTCAAACTATGGTTTTAGTGTAATTTGGTGGGATAAATTATTTGGTAGCTACAAAGATAAAGCTAAAAAAACCGACGCAGATATAAATATTGGCTTAAAAGAATACCCAAGCAAAAAGCAAAATGCCTCATTGTGGGGCTTATTGATCATGCCTTTTAAAAATAAGTGAGCATAAGCTCACTTAGTTAATATATTACATCAGGTTATTTACTTTTTATATTTTTTATTGCTTTTAAAATGTCGTCTGGGCGCTGAAAAACTGCCATATGATCGCTATTACTTAGAGGTATATATTGCCCACCCGATTGCTCACTAATTTGCTGGCTCCATAAAGAGCCCTCTTGTTGCCATAATACTAAATTATCGACGAAGTCAGGTTCTGCATTTTTAATATCATACGATTCAAAATCAGTATCTATAACGGAGATTGGAGTGGATGTGGCTATATCGGCACTAATAACACGATTTAAATCATCATGATAATTCATAATCTCTCTTGCTCGTGTTACTTGTTTATCAATTTGAGTACGGCTTTGGCTTATTAAATCAAAGTACGGCCAATTCATTTCTGCTTTATACTGTGAAGGGATGAGTGTTTCGGTCGTTGTACGTTCATCAATTAATTTATCTCGAGTCCTTTGTGTCCAATTACCTTCTTCTATATGTGTGATTAAGGTATCACCCGCGTCTCTATACCAATATACGGGCCAATCTTGATACAAGCTAATAGAGTGTGGCAGCAAAACATCGGGGTCAATCCACACCATACCGTTAAGGCTAGTTACAAATTGTGAATCAGGTGAATTTTGCCATAAGTGAGCCAAAATATTTGCACTGGCAAAGCTAACAATAATTAGCTCCTTTTCATTAAGCAGTCCTAACGTTTTATCTAATGCAGGCACAAAAGAAGCATACGATGGTTGCTCAGCAGGGCTACTAAAACCGCTTCCAAAGCGTTCTATGACGTGTACACGATGAGTTTTTGCTATCAATGGCTGCAGTAAAGCAAACCAAGCACTGTCACTATGAAAGTTTTTATTAAAGCCCGATAAAAGAATAATCGCGGGCCCCGAATGTTCAAGGCCCATGCTACGTACATGTACATCGTTTTTTTGTTGTTGATCAACGCGATATAATTTTGAGTAGGTATCGAGTTTAGTTTTACTTACTGTATCAAAAAAGCTTATTAATTCATCCGTGGTGTTAAAACTACTAAATGCCCAACTATGCCCACCGCCTTCAATTGCTACCAATTGGTTGATATAGCTATCATTTTTAAATGTATATTTAGCGATTGCCTGACTTTTTTCTAATTGTACACCCGAATCAATACTGTTTTCTTTGGCTATTAGTTCAATAGCAAGCCTACTTGGGATTAATCCAAAATTTGAATGAGTTTTACCTTCAAAGGGTAAAGTCTGATCATTTGTGCCATGTACCATCATGTAGTTGGTGTGATTTACTATCTCGCATCGTTGAGACAACTGCTCTGACATAGGTGAGGCAACTGATGCTATGGCCGCAAACTTTAAACTACTATTACACATTAAATTTTGTGTAAATAAACCTCCTTGAGAAAACCCGACCGCAAAAAGCTCTCCATCAATAATGTTGTATTTAGCTTTAACGTCATCAACAACATTTTCGACAAACACTAAATCATTAATGCCTAATCGATGAGGTTTATTGCAATCACATCCTTCATTCCACTCTTCAACTTTTGATTGTGGGTAAACAACTATATAATTTTCTGATGCGGATTCAAACGCAGCCATACTCTGCATATTTTTAGCGCTCTGCCCAGAACCATGAAAAGCTAATAAAAGCTTATAAGATTTTTTTGTATCAAAGTTATTACGTGGTGTTGCAACATAATAACTTCGATTTTTTAATTTAACTTTAGTTAAATCCTTGGGCTGGGTACTTGTTAAACTCGAATCCTTATTAGTACCATTACAACCGGCCATTAATAATGTGACAGTCATTATTTTCAATAATAAATATAAATAAGTACGCATCTTCTCTACTCTCATTAAATATGAGTTGGTAGCAAATCATATACTTATTTGTTGTTGCCATAGTTGACGCTTATGTTTTTGTTATATTTATGTTATGTTTTAAAAAGCAATGTAATTTCAATATGATAGAGAACCCTATGGCTGTCCATATTTCTGGTGTTATTTTTGACGAAGAGCAGCGAACATTAAAAAATGACAGTCAAACTAGAAAACTTGAACCAAAAGTATTCAGTTTATTAATTACTTTACTAGCAGCTAATGGGAAAATTGTCACTCGAGACCAGCTCATCGTTGAAGTCTGGAATAATCGGGTTGTAGGTGAGGGGGCGATCAATCGAACTGTGTCTTTATTGAGAAACCATTTTTCAGCGTTAACTAATGAAAATATTATTGAAACTGTCCCAACTCAAGGGTATCGGTTAGTTGCTACTGTAACGAACACAGATATTTCGCACGATGAAATGCCTGTTGAGCAAAAAGTTGCTTTTAAAAGCCCATTATTCAAAAAACCTGTGCGCAATATCAAAAAAGCTACAATTATTGCAATTATTGTAGCTCTGCTATTAATTATCCTTTTTAGCACACTCTTCAGAGTTGAGAGCTTAATCACGCCAAATAAATTATCACTTGTTAGTGCGCCATTGATTGGTTTGCAAGGTAGAGAATATAAGCTCTCGGCCACCCAAACTGGGGGACTCATTTTGTTCCATCACCTTGATGAGGATGACCGTCAATCGGTTTATTTATATGATACAAAAACACATACTCAAAACAGTGTACTAACAAATTCGTTGGCGACGATAAGTGCTGATGGAGAATACATCGTTTATGCAACACACATTGATGAACAATGTTTAATTTCGACTTATCATGTACACACAAAGAAAAAGCAGTTTTTATTTTCATGTGATGAGTTTCCCACCTCACTAGCTTGGGGGAAAAACAATACATTTTACTTCAATAAACGTTTTAGTAAATCTCATCCATATCAAGTATATAGCTATAATATAAACACGAGTAGATTAAGACAAATTACAAATCCAAGTAGTAAAAACAATACCAAGGGCGATTTTGATTTCTCCTACAATCACCATAGTAATCAACTTGCTATTGTTCGTTATATGAGCGAAGACGACTCAAAAATAATTATTAAAAATGAAGAAGAAAAATTAAACGAATACGTAGTTAATCTGCGTGTAAAAAGCCTTGTATGGCATTCTAAAAACAATACTTTGGTTATCGCAAACAACAACACTATTTTCTCTTTAGAAGCCGCGAGTGGTGAATATTATTCGATAAAAAAATTAGATTTTACAATTAACTCTTTAGCTATTATCCCAGCTAAATTGAATGCCTCGCTATTAGTAAGTAGCCTCAATGTCGTAAGCGAAATTGTAAAATATAACACTATTAACAATAGTCAACATGTGTGGCAGCAAAGTGCGCGCACAGAGCTGCTTCCTCGTATGCATGCAAACACTCAAACTTTTTTGTCTACGCGTTACAAAAGCCATCACTTTTGGAGAGTTGAAAATGACGAGGCCCAATTAATTGATATCGATTTACCCTTTGATCTACAGTTTGTCCGCTACGAACTATCTGATGATGGCAGCCGTATTTTATTTACTAAGCACGGCGATGTTTTTGAACTAAATTTAAATAAAAATACCTATCAAAAAGTGTTTACTAAAAATCACAATAGTTATGTTGCTAATTACGACGCACAAAATAACATTATTTATAGCACAAACGCTTCTGGACAATGGCAACTGTGGTTGTATCAACGAAGTACCGATGCACACAGTCAATTAACTTTAAATGGGGGTTATAGCGGCAGAATCGTAGATCAATACCTCTATTACTCTAAATTTAATGTAGATGGTTTATGGCGTAAAAATTTAACAGCAACAAGTGAAGAACTTGTTATTAAAAACTTCAATCGAATCAACTGGCTCAACTGGCAACTTATTGATCACCAATTATACTTTTACCGAGAAGCAACGGGAATTTGGACTTTTAATATCAATACTCAAAAAGAGAATTTGATCATGCCAAAACCTGATGGTTTTGTTCACCAGTATACAATGGCGCCTGATCAGAAACATATATTCTGGGTACGCCTAAAAACTATTCAAGGTGATATTTATCAATATACCTTTTAATTATCGTTTTTAAATATAGGTTGTGTGTTTTTCAAATATAAAATAATAAAAATGCTTTACTATAAGCTGTTCAGCAATACATATGTAAATAAGTAAACTGCTTACGCTCCTCGTATTTATGTATTTTTCAGTCCTGCAACTGGTCTTACCGTAAACTAATTGTAAATAAAATAAACAAATATGTTGACCATTTGCGTACTCCACAATATCATTTGTAAGCGCTTACAAAACACATTTACAAATGTAAGCGCTTACAACACAAAAATACATAGATCGTAAAACAATTAATCTGACAATAATCTGTTGAAACCGGGGTTCAGTTATGAACATTGAAACAACGCACATTACACGTTTACTTGCCGCTATCTCTTTAGCTACGTTAGCTGGCTGTGGTGGCGACTCTGCCACTAAATCAAATTTTGAAAATGTAGATGCCTCTGAACCAGTATCAGATTGGCAAATGGTTTGGAGCGACGAGTTTGAAGGCTCAGCCATTGATACAAACAAATGGAACTATGAATTAAACTGCAATGGCGGTGGTAACAACGAGAAACAGTGTTACACCGACAGCGAGCAAAATGCATTTATTGCAGACGGTGTGTTAAACATTGTTGCCCTACCCGCTGAGGAAGGTGCAGAAAAACCTTACACTTCAGCACGCTTAAATACGCGTTATAACGCCGACTTTACGTATGGCCGTTTTGAAGTGCGCGCCAAACTTCCATCAGGACAAGGTAGCTGGCCAGCATTTTGGATGCTACCTACTGATGAGGTTTACGGCACTTGGCCTCGTTCTGGCGAAATAGATGTTTTAGAATCAGTAAACCTTAAAACACCGGATGAAGACGGCGGTATAGAGTCTAGTATCCACGGCACCCTTCATTACGGACGCGCGTGGCCAGATAACAGCTATACAGGGCAAGAATTTAAATTCCCTGAAGATACTAATCCTGCTGATGACTTCCACACGTATGCTGTTGAATGGCAAGAAGGTGAAATTCGCTGGTACGTAGACGGTTACCTTTATGCAACTCAGCGTCAATCTGAAGTTCGTACTAATGCAAGTGGCGAGGCTGTAGGTCTAAAACATCGTGGCTGGTTTGCAGAATATTTTGAACAAGGTTCTGGCGAGCTTGAAACTCACTGGGATAGCGCACCATTTGATAAAGACTTTCACTTATTGCTAAACCTAGCAGTAGGTGGTGACTGGCCTGAAAACGTAAATGATTTAGGTGTAGATGCTAGCGCATTTGAAAATGGCCAAACCTTTGCTATTGATTACGTACGTGTTTATCAATGTGCATCAAACCCTGAAACAGGTAAAGGCTGTGAAACTATTCGCCCTGGTTACAATAGCCTAGATGATGCTTTGCTTGAAGGCGATGCACCAATTCCTAGCCCACCTTCGACAGGCATTGCAACACCATTAACTATCTTTGGTGAGTCATTTAATCCAAACTGGCCTGCATGGGATTGTTGTGGTGGTTCTACTCCCGCTATTGTTGCAGATGAAACCCAAGGTGATGTAGTTGAATTTGTAGTAGGTGCAGAACCCACAGTAATGGGCTTTATTAGCCGTGAAATTTTTATTACTGACGAAGCAGGAAAAGCTAGCCCATTTGATGCATCTCCAATGCTGGATGAAGGTTACGTTCGCTTTAAAATGAAAGTAACAAGTGCACCAGGCACAGCTGATGCAGCTTGGCTTGTAAAACTTGAAAGTAATGAAGGTTCTAGCGCAGTAGAAATGCCAATTACAGATAGTCTTGAAGGCGTAAGCCCTGTTGTTGGCCAATGGCAAACTTATACATTTTTACTAAAAGATTTAGATGCTGCAGATTTAGATATTAGCGCAATTGATGTGATCATGGTGTTTCCAGCATGGGGCGCAGGTGAAGGCGCTGTTTATTTAATTGACGATGTTGAGATTACTCAAGATAACTTAGGCGTATCACCTGAGCTTACTATTTTTGAAAATGAGCAAAATCTAGCATGGCCAATGTGGGATTGTTGTGGTGGCTCAACCCCAGTTGAAGCCATGGATGATGAAGAACATGGTCTAACCGCAGAATTTAGCATTGGTGCAGAGCCTACTGTAATGGGCTTTAATAGCCGCACATCGTCAGGTGGCGCAGGCGAATCGTTTGATGCTAGTAGCATTTTAGATGAAGGTGTTATTCAATTTGATTTAAAAGTAACCTCAGCGCCTAGCGATCCAGCTACACCGTGGTTGTTTAAAGTTGAGTCAAATGAAGGTGACTCTGCAGTAGAGCTTGAATTAACGGCAAGTGTTGAAGGCGAAGCACCAGTTACTGGCGAGTGGCAAACATATACATTTAAACTCTCTGATCTTGCAGCTGCTGGCTTAGATGTAAGTACTATAGATGTATTAATGATTTTCCCAGCATGGGGTGCAGGTGAAGGCTCTGTTTACCGTGTAGATAACGTTAAAATTTATAATCCAAATGCAGCGCCAGCTGCAACGGGTGAGCTTACTGTATTTAAAGATGCAGCGGCCGAGCAATGGAGTATTTGGGATTGTTGTGGTGGCTCTACACCAACAACAGAAACCGATGATGACGCGCATGGCGCAGTAGCGCAATTTAGCATTGGTTCTACTGCTACAGTAATGGGCTTTATAGCTGATGAAGACGTATCGTTTGATGCCTCTGCAATACTTGAAAATGGTGTAGTTCAATTTGATATGAAACTAGTCTCTGCGCCTTCAAATATTGATGCTCAGTGGCTATTTAAAATTGAATCAATTGGTACATCAAGCGCAGTAGAGCTTGCTTTATCAAGCAGTGTTGAAGGCCAAGCACCTGTAACGGGCGAATGGCAAACATACACCTTCCCTCTTCAGCAATTGTTTGATGCAGGCTTAGACATTAGCGCATTAAACGTAATTATGGTTTTTCCTAGCTGGGACATGGGCGATGGCGCGCTTTACCGTATAGATAACGTGATTATTGCAAATCCATAAAACACACACCAATGGGCGCTTAGCGCCTATTGCTACACAACAACATTTTATAAAGCAGAGCTATTATGAACACATTCAATTTTAAAAAGAGCCAACTTGCGGCTTCTGTGTCTCTCATCATTGCTGCGAGCACATTAAACACAGCTATCGCTGCAGAAGCAGACATATCAGCAAAGCCTGATGTAGAAATTATTGAAGTAAAAGGTATTCGTGGTTCACTTATTCGTTCTATGGATATGAAACGCGACTCTTCGGGTATTGTAGATGCTATCTCGTCTGAAGAAATGGGTAAATTCCCAGATACAAACTTAGCAGAATCATTACAGCGTATTACCGGTGTATCGGTAAGCCGCGCTAACGGTGAAGGTAGCCAAATTACAGTACGTGGTTTTGGTCCAGAGTTTAACTTGATTACCTTAAATGGCCGCCAAATGCCGGGCACAGGTTATACACGCTCGTATAACCTTGAAAACGTTGCCTCTGAAGGCGTAAGTGCGCTTGAAGTGTTTAAAACAGCTCGTGCAGACGTGCCAAGCGGTGGCTTAGGTGCAACGGTTAATATTTCTACTGCGCGACCTTTTCAAAAGCCAGGTCAAAATTTTTCGGCAACCGTTAAAGCAAACCACGACTCGTCGAACGAAGCTGGCGATGACGTAACACCAGAGTTTTCTACTGTTTACAGCAATACCTTTGTAGATGACACTTTTGGTTTCGGTTTTTCATTTTCGCACCAAGAGCGTGACTTTCAAAAACAAAGTGCCAATATTCAAGGCTGGCAGGCAAACGTAGACTTACCTGAATTAGATAGCAGCAACGTAGTTGATAACCGCACAGATTCTGCAGGTAACTACTACTTCCCTAAAGACATGAACTACTCTATTGAAGATGTAGAGCGTGAACGTACAAATGGGCAAGTTACTTTTCAATACGCACCGGTCGATGGCTTTGTAGCAACACTTGATTACACAGCAAGTAAAGCTGTAACTGGCTCTCAAAGCATTGGTTGGGGTATTTGGAACGACTTTGGTAGCAATATAAATGGCTACGAACTAGATGAAAATGGCACTGCAGTATATGCAGACATTAGCGGTAATGACGCGTCATTCACAGCTAATAAAGGCACTACAGAAGTAAAAGCCCGCTCTCTTGGTTTAAACCTAGATTGGGAAATTAACGACACGTGGCACGTAGAGCTTGATTACCACGACTCTAAAAACGAAACCGATAACGGCGCCGACAACGGGCTGGGAAGTGCAGGCCAAGTAATTTTAGGGTCTGATCAGCTAGCTAATAAAATTTATGATTACCGCACGGGCGAAGTACCTAGTGCACAAGTTAATTGGTTAAATGGCACAAGTGAATTAACGCCTGGCGAAATTGATTCAAACTTTAGTCAGTTTACTCACTCGCCGGGTGAATCAAACATTGAACAATTACAGCTGCACACAACATGGTATAACGAAAGCTATGACATTGGTTTAGTTAAAGTTAAATTTGGCGCATCACGTACAGAACAAAACACAGGTGGTTACACCGCGTGGAGTGGTTTAGTAGGTGGCCCAGGTTTTAACCCATCATATACAGAAATATTCCCAGACGGCATGTTTACCCGTAATGATACATCAGGCCTTTTAGATCAGTTTGATGGCGGCGGCAGTGACTTACAACCTGGTTACTACTATACCTATGACTTTGACGAAGCTGTTGCACGCCAAATTGCTTACTTAACGGCAGATGTTACAGGTGGCGATGCATATGCCGCTAATGCATACGCAGACGGAATAGATAGCGAGAGCTACGTAGAAGAAATCACTAATAGCTTTTATGTTCAATCAAGCTGGGAGTTTGACGTAAGTAACTACTACGTAAAAGTAAATGCAGGCCTACGCTATGAGCAAACAGACGTAACCAGTACTGTACGTCAACGCGTTGAAGATCAAGTTAACTGGATCAGCGCTTCAGAGTGGATCATGCAATACGCTGCTGGCGGCGATGATAACTTCTTAGAGCAACAAGGTGATTACGATGTTTTACTGCCTTCAATCGACGTAAGTGTTGATTTAACTGAAGACGTAGTAGCCCGCGTATCTTGGGGTAAAACAATGTCGCGTGCACCACTAGGTAATCTAGCCGGTGGTCGTAGTTTAACAGGCAGCCCAAAACCAGGTTCTCGTACAGGTGGCCAAGGTAATACAAACTTATTACCGTTTGAATCAACAAACCTTGATTTATCACTTGAGTATTACTACGCAGAAGGCAGCTACGCATCTGTTGGTTACTTTAAAAAAGATGTTGATAACTTTATTCAAACCACCATTACGCAAACCACTATTGATGGCTTGCACGATATTTTAAACGGCCCTCGTTACTTACAAGCCGTAAGCGATATTGAATCACGTGGCGAGCAAGCAACAACCGACGCTATTTTTGCACAAATGATTGCCAGCGGTTACGGCAATGCAAATGGCGTTATTGAGCCAAACAGCGACGATCCGCTAATTACATGGAATATTAGCCAGCCACAAAACACCGACAGTAAATCGGTAGATGGTTTTGAAGTTGCAGTTCAGCACTTAATTGGTGAAACCGGTTTTGGTATTGGTGTTAACGCAACATTTGTAGATGGCGACGTTGAATTTGATAGCGAAAGCCTAGATCAACAAGCACCGCTTACAGGCTTAAGTGACTCAGCTAACTTCCAAGGCTTTTACGAAAAAGACGGCCTATCGGTTAAAATCACTTACGCATGGCGCGACTCATACCTAATTGGTGTAGGCCAAGCACAAGGCTCAGCTGATGCACCGCCGCAATATGCTAAAGCCTACGGCCAATGGGATATGAGCGTTAACTACGATGTAAACGAAAACGTAACGGTATTTTTTGATGGCATAAACTTAAACAATGCAACCGAAGAAGGTTACGGACGTTACGAAGAGCAGTTCTTATTTGCTAATCAATACGGTCCGCGTTACTCAATTGGTGCACGTTACACGTTCTAAACTATTTCCTAGTTAGAAGGTTAAGCCGCTTGTTACAACAAGCGGCTTTTTTTATAGCGTTTTTATTTGCTCAAGCAACACATTGGTTGTCCAATCAAGGCCGTTATACGCCACATCGGGTTTGTAGTAAGCCCCTGCCCCTCGCGCTCTGTTTACGTATACTTTGTTAGGTACAATCACTTTGCCTAAGCCTGAAGGTAAATCAGCTAAACGTACCTCCATATACATAGAATCAGCACTACTTGGTGCACCAAATAACGTTGTATTTTCAAAAAGCTTAAACTTATCAAGTGCATCTAAACAAGCACTAGCACATTGCGGCGGAACAATAACAAACACCTTGGTTTTAAAGTCACTCACTAAAGGTGTATGTGGTATGTTATTTAGCGTATTAGTTTCTTGTTCTACATAAAACGGGGCATCATTTTCAAGTGATAGAGCCATGCCAGCAGCGACGGTTTTAAGAGTTTTCAGTACTTCGGGTTGATCTTTTACAACGCTAAATAAAGACTCTACATAGTCAGTATTATCTTTTGATGCTCTCCACCATACTTGCGTGTTTTGAGAAGTATTATTTGCTTTTTGCTCTACTACTTTTTGGCCCCATAATCCTTTTGCTATTTGTGAGCTCCAATAAGATGAGCCACCTTGGTTATGGCGCAAATCTAATACCACGGCTTTTGCAGTAAGTAGCTTGCTACGCTGCTGTTGTATTTTTTCAAATACTTTATTGTAGGCAGCAGTTTGTTTTTCGGTTGATGAAAAGCTAGGCATAGCAATCCAAGCAATGTTTTTTTCAGGCCAGGTTAAATCAATGGGGAGTTCATCACCGTTATAAGCATTTTCTAAATGCTTGCTTGCTGACTTAGGCCTCACAGACCAATTTAATACGTGTGTATAGGTATCGCCATTGGCTTTAACAAATTCGCATGCTTTTAGGGGAGTTAAAAATGGATTGCCCTCGTCAATTAGTAACCGCCAACCTTGCTGCCACCAGTGCCCAGGTTGTGCCACTTCACTATGAAACTTAAATATTCTCTCACGCATTAAGGTATCAGTGCTTTGCCCATCACATTGGCTTACAACCTCGCCTTTGCTAATATTGCTGGCTTCGCTGTAATACACTTTTAGCGCATCACCTCGCCAAACAGCACTAAAGCCTGGCCAGCGGCGCGCGGGTCTATCTACGCTTGAAAACGCACCAGCATGACCATCTTGCAACACAGTGCTAAGGCGTGCAATTGCCGCAACATGAACTTGCGGTCCGCTCGCTTGAGCCGACAATGTAAGCGCCTCTGCTTTTGCTTGTTTTAATAAATCAGGGAAAGTTGGGTTATTAACATCAAACATACCAGGGTGATTTTGTGCAGATATACTGTAAGCAGCTTCTATATCACTATTTGTAACACTGCGCCACTGCTCTGGCGTTGTGGGTACAGCTTGCTCATGTCCAGCATTTACAAGTGGTGATAGTAGTAAAGTTGGGAGTAATACATAGTTGATTATTTTTGTTTTTATAGTCATAAAAATCCATTTAATTATTAGCTTTTTAAACATGCTAAGTTAAATATAAGCTGACAATAATGCAAAGTTTACTTTTATTTATAATTAAGAGCTAGTTAGCTAACTGAAGCATTTTTAAAAATTAGTCGGGGAAGCTATTTTTCGCCAAAAATGAAGTACTAATCAATAATGCTTTATTGTACATCTGATTTAGCGCGTGCAATATAATCTGAATACTCAGCAGAAATAGGCATGACTTTGAAGGGGCTGACGTTTGCCCCGCCGGTGTTACCGCTGGGAATTAATCCAAACGCAGTTTTGGTAGCTGCTCCAGCAATACGAAATGTCTGTCCTAAAAGCTCACGTAAATCGTTATGCTTAAACGCCCAGCAAAACATCAATATATGCACTTTAACATGAAAATAAGTAGATTCTTGACCGAGTACATGAGCATTTTCTAAATGCTCAAATGCCTCTATAAACTTGCCATTTTTATTAGCTAAATGAGCTAAATCTAATTCGGCATTTACATATGGTTTTATATTTCTAGTGAATTGACTAAACATACTTCTATCCTTGTAAGCGCATAACGAGTATTTAAAGCAACTCGTTTATAATCTATGTTTATTAATACACAAACCATAGCTGAGTTCCTATTTTGGTTCAATTGCTACTTTTGTTTTTTTAGTTTTGCGAGCTCTCTTGATTTAATCTTTAGCACTTTAATTTTAGCGCCGTACCAATTAGCCATAGGTGCTGCTGCAATACCGTGTATTAAAGTACTCATCCATACAGCGTTAATCGCAACAATTAAAACTGAGTGACCGTACTGGCCTAAAATATCTTTAGAAATAATAAGTGCAAAAAGCGCTGTGGCAAGACCTCGAGGTCCAAAGAACCCCATGAACACTTTTGTTAATACTTTAGCTTTAGTGCCAATTAACGATAGGTAAATAGCAAGAGGCCGTACAATAAATATACTCACTAAAATATAACCAACAACAGGGAGAGTTAAATTCTCAACAGCTGAAGGAAGTAAGCCAAGTCCAATAATAACAAACGAAGTCCATATTAATATTTGCCCTTCACTCTCAGTAAATTGGTATATAAACCGACAATGGCCTTTTACAATATTACCAAAGGCTAAACCTGCAACAAACGCTGATATAAATCCATTTCCTCCCAGTAAACTTGCCATTAGGTATGATGTGCCGGTAAGTGCTAAAACACCAATGCCTTCATATATAGTCGATGATATTTTTTTTGACTCAGAGTATAAAAATAAACGTCCGCTCAAGTACCCCATTAATGCGCCAACCAAAATACCTATAAATATTTGGCTAAATCCAAACACTAACCATGACATTTCATTTTCTTGAGAGCCGGTTTCCATAGCAACTATACTGGCAAAAAATAAAATAACAGGTAATGCTAGTCCATCATTTAAACCGCTCTCAACTGATAAACTTTGTCGCTCGTTTAAAGGTACACTCTCATTACTAACAACCGCTTGACCTAAAGCTGCATCAGTCGGTGCTAAAATTGCCGCAACTAGGGCTAGCATTGCCCAAGGCCACTGTGGGAAGAATAAATAAGCAAAGCCTGTACCAATCAAAATACTCAACGGCAAACCTATCAATAGCATTCTTAAAGGCCATGTATTTTGCCTTTTTAATCTTCGTAGGTTTATTTGTGAAGCATCTAAAAATAATAATACAACTAGCGATATTTCTGCTATTAAATACACGGTTTCATGTGCATCGCCTATATTAATAAGTCCAGCCTGTGATACGGCAAAACCAATACCCAAAAATACCATTGGTGCGGTAATAATGGTTGTGGACAGCTTTTTAGCTAGCATAGAGTAAGCACTAACTGAGAACAGAAGAATGAGTAATCCTATTTCCATTGGGAAATCCTATTAGGCATGGCTTGGTATTTTTATTAGAAAATATCAGGGTTGAGGTTAGTTATATTAAATCAGCACAATTTATTGAATTAATTTGTATAAGCTTATTTTTAACTCTAGTCTAAATAATAACCGGCACCTAAATGATATTAGCCTGCCGGTTACTTTTAACTTTTAATATGCAAAAGCTTATTTAGCTGCTGCACGTTTTGCGTCTAAACCAAGTAACTTATCAATAGACAAAAAGCCAGGCCCACGAGCAAAAATCACTAATAATGAAACAGCCCACCACGATGCCGGATTAATCCAATGATCCAGTGTAGGAAAAACTGCAAGCTGAATAAACAATGTCATACCAATAAGGCCCAGTGCTGCAAAGCGAGAAAACAAACCGATAATCAGTAATATTGGAAGCAGTACCTCAACAACACCAGCAACCACAGCAAGCGTTTCAATTACTTTTACAAGAAATGAGCCATCAACATAATCTAATGTTTTTGGATCACAAAGCTGCAAGGCACCTTCTCTAACAGGATCTGGACAGAAAAATTCGTATTTAAATAGGTCGTATTTATCAACATTAAATTGTAAAAAGCCATCCCATTTGCTCAAACCAGAGTCGAGGAATACTTTAGCCACCATAAAACGAAGAAAAAACAGCGCTATGGGCTCTAAGAACCGCGATAACTGCTCTCCCATCTGCACGTACAGTTGTTGTATTTTTTTTATCATGCCCATATTTGTTCCTACTCTTGTAATGTACTAATTGATTTGGATTTCTAATAATTCATTTTGTAAGCATGCTGTAAAAGCTTCGCTCACTTCAAAGTTTTCATCTACTGTTATTGCTGCATCAAAAGCTTCACCTAAAGACCTACTTGTACCTTGTAGGGCCTGCATAAGTGCAACTTCTGCGATAGAAAGAGAGCGGGCTTGCACCGCACCTTGCAAACGCCATAACATAATAAAATCCTCAGCAGAGGATTTAGTTACAACGACATCATTATTATTTGTTTTTAGCGAAATCCATTCAAAAAAAGCAGAACCATTCACACTAAGTAATAGTACGCTGGGGCTAAGCTTTACATTAAGCTCGGTAAGCTCAATACCTTGTTTCATTAGTTGAGTAATATGCTCTATAGTTAGCGCTTCACTTGAATCAGCGCTCATCAAACTCATTAGCCACGTGTAATCTAAATGCGCAATATCAACTAAGTTCATGTATAGATTTGATGTGCTTTGCTGATTTTCAGTAACTTCTAAAATATGTTTATTTTCAAGCTCACCATCTTTAATCAAATCGGCTACAAAGCCAGGAAAGCTTAGTCCGTATCCCACCAAAGTGCCCTGCTCTGGCGGAAAACGGTCAACATAAAGTCGTGCCATTTTACGAAAGTTCTCACTACCTACTTTTTTTTCACACATAGGAAAGTTAGCTATTAATGCATCAACACAGCCTTTATAAAACCCGTTACGATACACAGCTAACCTTTTAATATGCGATGGATTTTCGCAAAAATGCTCCATTTCACTTGGATCGCCCGTTCGCAAATAGCGAGTAAAAGCATCAATATATTGGTTGGTACTCATCAGCGAACCACTTCTTTATGAGATATATTTAAGCGACTTTGTAGCTCACTTTGATTCAAATAGCTTTGCGCAGTTTCCCGCTCGATCATAAGCTCTTCAAACGATGGAATATTCGCATCTCGCTCAACAAGTACTGGTCGCTGACCAAATATCTCAATTGCTTGTTCTAGCAAATCCCATACAGGAGTCGCTACCGGTGCTGCATGGCTGTCTATCAGTAATGACTGACCAAGAGCTGGATCAGGATCGTGCCCTGCAATATGAATTTCTCCAACAAGCTCAGCAGGGATCTGCTTTAAATAATCAAGCGCATCAATACCCGTGTTTTTACTACTGATATATAAGTTATTAATATCGATAAGTAAGCCGCATCCAGTACGCTTCGCTGCCTCAACTAAAAACTGAGGTTCATCCATATCACTTATAAAATCTAAATAGTTACTTGGATTTTCAACTAATATTGACCGACCTATGCCCGCCTGGTAACAGTCAATACCATTAATTAAAGACGCAAGTGCATCTTGGGTGCGAGGTAACGGCATTAAGTCTGCAAAATATTTGCCATTCGACTTAGACCATACAGCGTGTTCAGATACCAGCACTGGCTGAAATTCATCAATTAGCGCTTTTACCCGTTTAGTATGAGCAAGCATAGCTTTATGATCAGAGCCTAAAGAGCCACCAACACCATGAAAACTAATATCAAAGTTTTCACGTACAGCTCTGAGATAATTTAATCGAGGACCACCTGCCACAAAATAATTTTCTGTATGCACTTCAAACCAAAGATTATTATTTGTAGATGGCAGCTCTACCTGTAAAGCTAAAATGTCGTCAAGATGTTCTGGTTTTAAACTAAGACCTGCACCTAATTGCTCCCCAGCAACAATGCACTGGGGAAAACCTGCTTTATTAACCTTCAAGCGAACCTTTACCATTAGGAGTTACAACTGATTCACATACACCTTTAGGTGCATATGTCCATGCGTTAGCTTGGAAGTCTGTAGTTGAAGTGCCTTCACAACTCGTTCCTGCACCTGCTTTACAATCATTTTCACCCGCTAAAGCAATACCAAAACATTTATCTTTACGACCGCGAACTTTATCACCAGCTACCCAGCCTTTAAATTGCTCTTGTACTTTTGCTGAAGCACCTTCTGCAACGGTTAATTGACTGTTTGGACCTGCCACAGCACCCGCGCTTAAAACTGCTGCTGATGCGCCGATTAATAAAGCCTTAGTTAAATTTACTTTTTTCATTTTTATGCTCCGGATTAAAATATTTTTTCTTGTTTTATCAATGATTGTTAATAATACCAATCCGCAATAATACTTAATCATTTTGCGGGGCTAAACGTGTCGCTACCTGCGTTAAAAAATTCTCATTTAGAACAAGTAAATAGCGAATTTTTTGCCTAGCTATCAACACGTTTTTCCATCCTCAAAATAAATCACTTAATTAAGCGAATTGGTATAAAAACACTCATATTTTGATAAACAAGCACAATGGAGATAAGCAATATCGCCGTTTTATCAATTTAATAGACCTATCGTTGTTATAAAAACTTTCAGATTATTTGCTTACAATGAAAAACAACTGTAAACAAGAAGTAAATATAGTGGACTAAGCAGTTAATACAAACATTAGAAAAGCTAATCTAATTGTTTTGATAATGAATAAGCTTGGAAAAGTTCATATTTAGTGGATTAGATGCATTGAGACACTTTGTTTTGGCAATGATCTACAAATAGAAATTTACTTAACTGAGGAAGGATAAAAATATTATTTAAAGGCTCCTTATATTTACACCACTCTATACTCGCTAAATTAGCGTTTTTTAAGTAGGACTCGTAAACACCGTCATTATAATGTTATTTTCTGCAACGCTAAAATGTTGGACTACATGGCCATTATCAACGGTTGATTGCCTATAAAAAAAGCGCTACAAATAGGTAGCGCTGGCATTATTACTTAATGGTTGTTTATTTAAAGCTTAGGCTCTTTATTTAAAAGAAGCCGAGCGGATCTTCGCTGTAGCTCACTAATAGGTTTTTAGTTTGTTGGTAGTGCTCCAGTGCGAGTTTGTGCGTTTCGCGCCCTATTCCTGATTTTTTATAACCACCAAACGCAGCGTGTGCTGGGTACATGTGATAACAGTTAGTCCACACTCGCCCTGCTTCTATTTTGCGACCCATAAGATAAGCACGATTCATGTTTCTGCTCCACACACCTGCACCTAAACCAAACTCAGAGCCGTTGGCAAGCTCGAGGGCTTCGGCTTCATCTTTAAAGGTCGACATTGAAATAACAGGGCCAAAAATTTCTTCTTGAAACACACGCATATCGTTTGTGCCCTTTAATAACGTAGGTTGTATGTAGTAACCACCGTTTAAGTCATCACTTAGCTGCTCTACATTACCGCCAGTGAGTACTTCAGCGCCTTCTTTTTTGCCTATTTCAATGTAGCTCAGTATTTTATCAAATTGCGCTTTTGAAGCTTGTGCGCCAACCATAGTTTCGCTGTCTAGCGGGTTTCCGCGTTTAATTTTTAAGGTACGTTCGAGTATTCGCTCAATAAACTGCTCGTAAATGTCTTCTTGAATAAACAACCTTGATGGGCACGTACACACCTCGCCTTGGTTGAAGTAAGCAAGCACGGCGCCTTCAATAGCTTTGGATAAAAACGCATCGTCTTTTTCCATTACATCATTAAAAAATATATTAGGTGATTTACCACCGAGCTCGACCGTTGAAGGAATAATATTTTCAGCAGCGCATTTCAAAATATGTGAGCCCACAGGCGTTGAACCCGTAAATGCAATTTTAGCGATACGCTTGCTTGTTGCCAGTGCTTCACCCGCTTCTTTACCAAAGCCGTTTACTATATTTAATACGCCTGCAGGGAGTAAATCGCCAATTATCTCCATTAAAACTAAAATAGAAGCTGGTGTTTGCTCAGCCGGTTTTAAAATTACACAGTTACCTGCAGCAAGTGCTGGCGCTAGTTTCCAGGCGGCCATTAAAATAGGGAAATTCCACGGAATAATTTGCCCAACCACACCTAGTGGCTCGTGAAAATGATACGCAACGGTGGTTGCGTCTATTTCACCTATAGTGCCGTCTTGCGATCGTAGGCACCCTGCAAAGTAGCGAAAGTGATCTGCCGCTAGCGGAATATCAGCAGCGAGTGTTTCACGAATTGCTTTACCGTTATCCCATGTTTCGGCAACAGCTAGTAACTCTAGGTTTTGCTCAATTCGGTCGGCTATTTTTAGCAGTATGTTACTTCGGTCGGTCACCGACGTTGTGCCCCATTGCTCTCGCACTGCATGCGCTTTATCGAGAGCCAGCTCTATGTCGTCTTTGTCTGAACGCGGTATTTGGCAAAATACCTTACCGTTTACTGGGCTTATATTATCAAAGTATTGGCCATTTACTGGCTTCACCCACTCTCCGCCAATGTAGTTCCCGTATTGTTGTTTAAAGTTTACGAGTGCGCCATCGCTACCTGGATTTGCATATATCATGTGTGTGCTCTCTTTATTGTTGTTAGCTAAAGGTCGAACATTTATATAAAACAAAATGCTTTATATTTAGGCCGTGTTTATCTTTCGAGGTTGAATTTGCAGCAGTGTGTTTGGTTTTCAGGCAAGACAGAGCCTATGTAATGTGGTTGTTCCCCATAAATAGGCGATAACGAAGCATAAATACCAAACACGCGCTGCCTTCAGGTTCCTCCTAGGGGCGATTAACTCTTTGTTGCTCGATTTTTACTTAGCCCACTAGGCTACAAATCTCGCGCCGCAATTAAATCGCCCCTAGATTGAACAAATTTCAATCCTGAAAGGCCAACACGCCCTAATCAATGTTGATTGACATTAAACTAACAAGTACCTAAAAACTTGATTAGCTGTCCACAAAAGTTGTCTGTGAGTCCAAACTAATAAAAACCTAAAGGATTGATATGCACACATCTCAGTTAAACAAAAAACGCCAACAACTTGATGTATTAATAGAAAATAAAGTCACATTCGCTGCAGATAGCAGTGAGTTGAGTATTTACGACACGTATCAAAGCGCGCAAAAGGTAGCACTGCACTCAAACGAGCTGCTGTTTTGTGCCATGCTTAGCGGCAAAAAGGTAATGCACGTAGAAAGCAGCCAATACCATAAAGCATTTTTACCACACGAGTCGTTTGTATTAGCGCCAGAGCAAGGTGTTTTAATTGATTTTCCACAAGCATCAATGCACGCCCCAACCACCTGTTTAGCCATTGAAATTAGCACAGATAAAATAACGAGCGTGGCGAATGCACTTAACATGCAGCAAAACTTTGCACACGATGGCTTATTTGAATATGTACCTCAGTTAGTACATACCCAACATAATATTCAAACGCAGCAATTATTAGAGCGCATGGTGCATTTATTTAGTGAGCAAGGCGCACAGCGACATTACTTGATTGATTTGTCGTTGAACGAATTGATCACCCGTTTATTACAACAACAAAGCCGCGAGCTATTGCTAGCTAGCTGCGATAAGCCACGCCTTAAAACAAAAGTCAGCGATGCCCTGCTTTATATTGAAGAACACTTAAGTGAAACGCTCGACATAAATACCTTATGCAAAATAGCATGTATGAGCCGAAGTAAGTTTTATCAGCAATTTAAACTCGCATTTGGCACTAGCCCAGCCCTTTGGCAGCAACAATTAAGACTTAAAAAAGCACGTACTCAGTTACTACAAGGCCATGCAATTAGCAAAGTTTGCTTTGATGTTGGATTTAATAGCGCGAGCCACTTTAGTCGCCTATTTAAACAAACCTTTGGCATTGCGCCTAAAGAGTGCCGACATTAGCCCTAAAGGGGCGTTACCTGTACTGGCTGATGTAATTTAAATGATTAAAGCCCCATATTACAGGGCTTTAAATTAGAGTTAGATCTATTGCTTTATAAAGGTGACACCTTTAGGTATTTCATTTTGGGGTAACCGAGTAGAGTGCATTTGCGATAACAACCATTTATCGCCCACTTTTGATACAACAACGCTTTCTAACCAATAAATATCAATACTTCTTTGAGTGTTTTTAATATTGGCTTTATTCCAGTAATTAATAAATGCAACATCACCCACTACACGCGAATTTATAACACTAAAATAATTAGTTCTTATAAAGTCAGAAGGCTTAACTACATTTATAAAGTCATTAATAGTCCACACTTCACCGTGCTCTAAAAGTAAAAATGAATCATCAACGGCTGCACGCATTTGCGTGTGGTCAACGTTAGAAACAGCCAAAAAAAGATCGCTCA
Organism: Pseudoalteromonas sp. c7(2019); assembly: GCF_011378625.1. Taxonomy (NCBI): domain Bacteria; kingdom Pseudomonadati; phylum Pseudomonadota; class Gammaproteobacteria; order Alteromonadales; family Pseudoalteromonadaceae; genus Pseudoalteromonas; species Pseudoalteromonas sp. c7(2019). Next base: position 101,058 of record NZ_WTKS01000007.1, read on the forward strand.
CCGGCGTGAATATGTTGTTATCTTTTGCATGTATTGATGTAGAAAATATCAGGAATGTAATAAAGGTAAGTACTTGTTTCATTGTTTTTATAATATGTAATTTGCTCAATAATAATGAGTGTATTTTAATAGAGCAGTATTAACAATTGAAATAAAGCGAATGTAACTACTTAATAACGTTACCCATAGAGCAAAAAAGCACTCTATAAGAGTGCTTTAATTTAAGTTTTTAAACCAGGCTATTCGTCTAGCCAATCTATGGCTGCGGTAGCATTTTCAAAGTATTGAACCTCACCCGATATAAACCAGTTACCTATTTTTGCCATTCGAGCTTGCCACTCTTTATTACCGTAAATAGCTACTTTTTTAAATTCTTTAGAGTGCTTAACACCTAACTTTAAGTCATCCCACGCTGCGCGTACTTCCCAACCTTCAAGTTCGCTACCATCTATTAAGGCGTTCACGACTGGATGCTTAACTTCGCCAAGAGCTGAATTTATCATTGGGGTAATTATTTTGTAGTCGTCGTGAGTAAGCGTACCAACGGCTTTAAGTTTTAAAAAAAACTCTCTTCCTGCACGTTCAAGACCAATCGATAAACCATGTGTTGTGTGTACCATTACTGCTCTCCTTAAATAGGCTGAGCGGTAAAAGTACACCTTCTAAAATTAATTAGTCCTGAACTAAATCAATAAATAATCTCAAATAAACGACTGATTTACGCATTTTGTACGCGAGATATCTGGTTTTCTACATCAGTTAAATGGCCCGTTTTAAGCCATACTTTTGCGCCATTACTTCCCGCCTTAACGTTAATGGAGCTATTAATAGGCACTCTTAACCAACTGTTTTTTACAAAGGTATCGGCTTGCTCATCAAATGAACCTTCAAGTACTAGCAGTTCTGCTCCACCTTTTGCGTTTATAACCATGCTGGCGTTGGGCTTAAAGTGCAGCAAGCTTACCTCTTCAAAGTCGTCTTTGTACAAAGGAGTTACAGCTACATTTTTAAAACTAGGGTGCGCCGTACTTTGCATCAAGTCCGTTTGTAAACGCACGTGGGTTCTATCATCAGGCTGAAACTGCCATAACTTTACAAATATAACGCAGCCATTTTCAGACCCCGGTTTGTGCTTTGATTGCGGTGGGTTACGGATATAAGAACCTGCCACAAAGTCACCATGCTCATCTTGAAATACCCCTTCAAGTACAACAAACTCCTCACCGCCGGTGTGTACATGCGGCGAAAATTCACTGCCTGGTGCATAACGAACAATGGTCGTGGCGCGAGCAACTTCGTCGCCCACACGGTCCAGTGCTCGTCTATCAACGCCCGCCATTGGCGATGCAACCCACGGGAGCGTTTCGCTGTGTACAACAACTCGTTTACTAAAATCGGCAGCAATTTTCATATTTGGCTCCTAACCGTAACTCCACTTAAACTTTAAACTAATTACGCCGCAACACTTGGGCGTTTTGCTACTTTTTCTTGCCATGCTAATAAATGAGTTAACTCATTCGGGATTGCTATTTGTGCAAATCCAGCAAATACCAGCCCAGCATACAATGTAATATCAGCAATACTAAACTGCTCACCAGCAACAAACGCCGACTGCGCTAGTACATCATTAAAATAGCTAAACCCTTGGCGTGCTTTTTCACCTTGTTTTTCACCCCAAGCCACATTTTGATACGTTTCAAGCTCTGGACCTAAGCCATCAGTTGCATGATGAAAGTAAGTTGCCACAGCGTCAAGCACCATAGACTCTGCACGCTTTTGCATCATGTTAATTACTGCTCGCTCTTTTGCGGTTTCACCCATTAATGACGGGCCTTCAAATGCGGTATCAATATACTCAGTAATAGCGGTACTTTCTGATATAAACGTGCCGTCATCTAGCTCTAATACGGGCACACCTGCTAGTGGATTCTTAGCTAAGAAGGCTTCTGTTCTGTGCTCACCATTTAATAAATCAACAGGTACAAACTCAACATTTGAAGTGGCATTTTTTTCAGCTAAAGCGATACGAACACGAAGTGGATTTGGAAAGTTTTCTACATCATAAATTTTCATAGCAATCTCTATCTTTATTGTTTAAAAGTGAATTAGTGGCAGAAACCTACCTACCGATAGGTAATTTATAATATTAAACTAAATTTAAGTCAACGTTTAAATTTTTCTGATGTATAGGATTTAACTTAATTCATTGTAAAATTAGGGGGTTGCTTAAAAATAAAATCGCTTGTAAATAACTACCTACTGGTCGATAATTTTACTATACCAATTGCATTAAATAGGTGACCTATTATTACGCTAAGAAAATAGCGCAATAACAAGGCGAAAATTATGACATATAGTTGTTCTATATGAGTAATTTTTAACGCAGTTAGTGAGTTATTTAATGCGATACAATGATCATGTTTTAATAAAATTGGTATTACTGCAGATAGGAAAATATTAAAAATGAGTAAAAAAGAAGCTTTATTAAAAGCAGCTGAAAACAAGGTACGCCTTGGCGGGTACAGCAATTTTAGCTTTAGAGAGCTTGCCAGCGAAGTTGGAATTAAAAGCGCCAGTGTGCACTATCACTTTCCGACTAAGGCCGATTTAGGTGCAGAGCTTGCTCATCAATATACAAATTCTTTTTTAGCTGCGTTAGGCGAGCCAAGCAAGCTTAAAGCCAGCGGTAAAAATCCTATTGATGTGTACACTCAGCTTTTTAGAAGTGCATTAGTTACCGACCGAAAAATGTGTTTATGTGGGTTACTAGGAGCCGAAAGCGATAGCCTTCCAGATAAAGTACGCCTTGAAGTAAAACGCTTTTTTAATCAAAACCTAACATGGCTTAGCGCTGCGCACCTAGCTAATGGTGAGCTTAACCCTACTAAAGCGGCTATTCAAACAGTGAGCTTGCTTGAGGGTGCTATGATGATAAGCAAAACGCTCGACGATAACAGTTACTTTGAACTTGCAACTCAGTAATACCTAAATTTAGTACACAAAAAAAAGCGAGCTATTGATTATGAATAGCTCGCTTTTTTAATGCTTGAAATAACTTATGTGATTATTATTAAACCGCTGTTGGTTTAACTTTATGCTTAGAGTGCACAATTGCTAAAACAATTAAGCCAATCACTGTCACTACAGCGCCAATAGGTTTACCTAAATCGCTTGATAAGTTAAGACCAATTGCTGCAGTGCCAATATAAGAAACCGTTACCGCTGTTGCTATAACAGCAGGAACACTCGCAATCCAGTGGAATGCTCCACGGTCAAACAAGTACTTAGTGGCAAGCCATAATACGCTTGTAGAAAGCAGCATGTTTGAAAATGCAAAGTAGCGCCAAATTAATGAAAAATCGAGTTTCGTCATAAAGTATGCAATAGCAAGTATAGGTACCGCTACCAATAAGCGGTTACGTAAGCTTTGCGGAATATTAAACGCATCAACAACTGTTAAACGTAATGAGCGGAATGCTGTATCACCAGAAGTAATTGGGAAAACGGCTACTGCAATAATTGCCATTATACCGCCAAATACACCTAAGTAACTGTTAGCTACATGGTTAACAACTAAACCTGGACCACCTTGATCAAGCAATGCTTTTAAGCCCGCGTAACCATCTGGGAACGCTGCAATACCAGCAAGTGCCCATACACAACCTACAATACCTTCACACATCATAGCGCCGTAGTAAACTGGACGTACGTATTTTTCGTTAGTTAAACAGCGCGCAATAATTGGCGCTTGAGTAGAGTGAAAACCACTAATAGCACCACAGGTAATTGTTATAAATAACAATGGCCATGTTGGTAATCCATCTGGATTTGGCTCTAAAAAGTCATGTGCGTGGTCAGCTTCAAAGTAAGCTAAAAAGTCACTTGGTACCGGTAAGTGCGGCGCATTAATTAGTAATGAAATAGCAATTGCCACTGTCATTACAATCATTAGCGCACCAAAAATTGGATAAAACTTCGTGATAATTTTATCAATTGGTAGCAAGGTAGCTAAAAAGTAATACGCTAAAATAGCGAGTACCCAAAAGGTATTATTTGCCAGTATTGTACCTTCAAAGAAATCAAGGTTACTTAGCAAACCTGCAGGGCTCATAATAAATACTACACCTACAAAAAACAGTAGCATGGCAGTAAATACAAGCATAAAGCCTTTAAATACGACGTTGTAATAATGGCCTGCGATTTCTGGTAGGCTTTTACCGTCTTCTTTTATACTCATTACACCTGAGAAGAAGTCGTGTACAGCGCCACCTAAAACATTACCAAGTACTATCCATACTAGTGCAACTGGTCCGTATAAAGCACCTAAAATTGGGCCAAATATTGGACCTACGCCAGCAATGTTTAAAAACTGAATTAAAAATGCTCGTACAGGGTGAATAGCTACGTAATCAACACCTTCGCTAAAGCGTTTTTGTGGTGTGTCAGCAGTTGAATCCAAACCGGCTTGTTTTTCAACAAATGGGCTGTAAAACTTATAGCCCAGTATTAAAATAGTGAGGCAGATAAAAAAGATGATCATAAAGCACGTTTCTCTTTTTGTATTTTAGTTATAGAGCGCATTGTGTGTCGCCCCGCCTTTTCAATCCGTGAATAATCGACGAACAATAACAAAGCTTCAACCCTCAAACAATAAGACGTTTAGCTAATACAATAATCGATATAAGCCACTATTTACGCAACCTGCACACTTAACGCTCCACATTGAATATTTATTACACACGTCTTATTTTGGGCACAAAAAAAGCGGTTAAACTTTTACGTTATAACCGCTTTCACACACAATGTTTTTTAAAGTGGGTTCATAAACTCACTAATTTGTTGATGCGTTAAAGTAGGTGTTGCGCCAGAACTTTCGGCGACCATTGCTCCAACGGCACATGCAAAGTCAACGGCATATTGCGCGTCGTCGTTGCTACAAAGCTGATAAATTAACGAACCTAAAAACGAATCCCCTGCGCCAACAGTGTCAATTACGCTAATTAAATAACCTGAATTATAAAAATTCTCGCCTTTGATTGTTAATAAAGCACCGTGGCTACCTTTGGTTACACATAAGTAATCGGTATTTGTTTGCTGTGCTATAAACGCTAAATTTTGTTCAAGCGAATGAAACTTACAACCCATCGCTTTTGCTATTTCGTATAGCTCTTCATCGTTTAATTTAATAAAGTCTGCTTTATTCATTAAATCTACAAGTGTTTCTAGCTTGTAATGCGGTGCACGTAGGTTTACGTCAAATACTTTAAAGTTTGCTACATCAACTAGTTGATTTAATGTTGCCAGTGACGCTTCGCTTCGCCCAATTAGGCTGCCAAATACAAATACATCGCTACTTTTAACTTTACTAAGTAACTCATCAGTAAGCGCTATATTATCCCACGCAGTGTCTGCCACTATTTCATAACTTGCTGAGCCGCCACTGTCGAGTGTTACCTCAACCGTGCTGGTTTTTTTGTCACTATTAATAGCAATGTATTCGCAGCTTACGCCTTTGCTAGTAATTTCGCCTAGTAGCTCAGCGCCTAACTCGTCGTTGCCAACAGCGCTGATCATATCGGCTTTAATGCCTAGTGAGTTGATACGCACACACATATTAAGTGGCGCGCCACCTAAGCGTTTACCTGAATCAAAACAATCCCACAGCACTTCGCCAAAACAGCTAACACTTACGGTTTCACTTGATTTATGATTAATTAAAATGCTCATAATTAGTTACTCTTTTGATCAAGTACAGCCTGCATAATGGCTTTAATTTTACTATTAGGTGCATACAACGCAGCAATCGACTTTTTATATTCAGCAGTAAATGCTTCGTTATGCTCAAGCTTACCAAACAAGCTCGTTAACTTTAAAAATGCAGACGGGCTAGTTTGAGTCTCTTGCGCGTAAGAATTAAGCTCTTTGTGCATCGCATCTTGAATTTCAAGCTTTTCGCCGTTTTCACTTAAACCCTTATCGCTGTATAAACACCAAGTTGCAATAACAAGCGTTGCCAGTGATACATCTCGACCTTGTACTAGGTTTTCGTTAATTGTGGCAATTAAAAACTTAGGCAGTTTAGCTGAGCTTTCACTACAGATACGCGCTAGGCTGTCTTTAATATTAGGATTAGCAAAACGCTCTATTAACGTATCTTTGTAGCTTTCAAGGTCAATGCCTTCAAGTGGTTCAAGATTTGGCGTTACTTCTTTATCCATAAAAGCACGCAGGTATGTGGCAAATAATTCATCCGATACCGTTTCATCAATAGTGCCATAGCCATGGATTGAACCTAATAAACCAAGCACAGAATGCCCTGCATTAAGTAAGCGTATTTTCATGGTTTCATAAGGCGTTACATCAGTAACAAACTGTGCACCAACAACGTCCCAATTTGGGCGAGAGTCACTAAATGTGTCCTCTATTACCCATTGTGTAAACGACTCACAGGTAATTGGCCACTCGTCGCTAACACCATATGCATCAACCACGTAATCAATATCACTCTTTTTAGATACCGGTGTAATACGGTCAACCATCGCATTTGGAAACGATACGTTTTGCTCAATCCACTCACTTAGGTCTTTGTCTTGCTCTGTAGCAAAGGCTAAAAGCATTTTGCGTGTTACGTTACCGTTGTGCTGAATGTTATCGCACGACTGCACTGTAAATGCGCCTAAGCCTTGCTCTTTACGCAGTTTTAACGCAGCAGTAATGTAACCAAACGCTGTAATTGGGTCGTTCGGGTTATTAATGTCGTTAATAATATCTGGATTACTGTAATCAAACTCGCCCGTTGCAGGGTTAAAGTTGTAGCCGCCTTCGGTAATAGTAAGCGACACAATTTTAGTATCGCTGTGCGCTAACTTATTAATTACCGCTTGTTTGTCCTCTGGAGCAAACAAAAAGTCGATCATTGAGCCAATTACTTTGTTATCTATTTTACCGTCTGGGTGTCTAACAGTAAGCGTATAAAGGTAATCTTGCTGCTTTAAAATATCACGCAGACCACGGTTACCCTCTAAAAGGCCAACACCACATATGCCCCATTGCTCAGAGCCTGGAGTTTTTAAAAGCTCGTTAACATATACCGCTTGATGAGCACGATGAAAACCGCCCACGCCAATATGAACAATACCGGCTTTAACTGCGCTACGGTCGTAGGTTGGTGTATCAACATGGCTTGGTAATTGAGCCAAGCTTTGTTGGTTTAGCCCTGTAACTAGAGCGTCAGTGTGTTGATGTTGCGTCATGGTGCGACCTTACTAAACAAAAATAAAATATAAATTACGATACTGTATTACGATAAGTAATTACGATGCTGTATTGAGTACTTTATGGCGTTTTAACGACCAGTACGCAGTAACAAAATAAATAACAGTACAAATAAAACAGGCTATTTCGAACTGCGATTTATTAGCGCTGTACATACTCATAGTTTCACTGAAAAACATTACTTGGCTGGCAAATATAAAAATAATAACCAGTGAAACCGTAGAAACCGCATTAAGTACTTTGGTAAATACAGAGCTGTCAATTACTGGCTTTGGAATGTCTTTAGCTTCAGCAGCTTGATATTCTTTAATATCACGTTGCTCTTGCTCTTCTGCTTCAATCTCTTGTGTGTAATCTTCACCGGCGCCGTATTTTTTAGCTAAAAGCGTATAAATAACGATTGTGAAAATCCACGTAGGAATAAACAAGTAGTAAAACGACATTACATCAATAGCATTTAAACCAAAGCCAAACACAAGCGCTAACGCCCAAGATGCTATAGCCGGTACGCTGCGGGTAATGTTTTTATATTTAGCCCAGTAACGTGTTAGGCCAATTTTAGGAAATAACACATGTTCAGCAAACACAATGCCGCCTACTGGCACAACTAATAAGCCTGCGTAGGTAAGTAGCGGAAGCATTTGTGAAAATACAAACGGGAAACACGCAATAATCACGGTTACAACACCTACAATAGCAGTTGTGCGTTCACGTGATTGATTAACAAATATAGATTGTGCTGCAAGACCTGCACGGTAAAGGTTTGCGTTAGCTGTAGTCCAACCGGCAATAATTACAATAACAAAGCCAGTCCAACCTAATGCATGGTATGCAACATCGCCCGGATCAAGTGATGAAATAGTTGTTTTAAGTAATACCGCAACACCTGCGCCCATAATACCGGCAGAGATCCACGCTAAGTAATGACCAAAAAACATGCCCACGCCAGAAAACAAGCCATAGCTTTTGCGTTTAGCAAATCTAAAAATAGCCATGTCGATTAAACCAAAATGAGTAATTGAGTTAGCAGCCCATGCAAAGCCAATCACTTCTAATAGGCCAATGCCTTTTTCACCATCGGCATTGGTGCCCGTCCATATGGAGGAGTCGCCTATGGTCATAAAGTCGCTAAAGCTAGTTAAAGAGGTAGAACCTAATACGTGATTTGAAAGCTCAGGGAATAACGCGAACGAACCTGCAATAAATATAACAAATAGCCACGGCGCGCACAGTTTCGAAAAGTCAGCAACCGTAGAAAAGCCATACATCGCAACAAACACAACAATAGAGCCAACAGCTAAAACAATGGCTACAAACCAAAAGCTATTTGGATACCAATCAAGTTGCGCAGGTATATCAAACAAAAACCGCACGGCGGTGGAGGATACCGTGATCATCGCGGCCGATATAACACTAAAAATAACCACGTTAGCCCAGTTATAGAGCTTGGTCATTGAGTTACCAGCAATTTTGTTTAAGTAGTTATATAAACTTAAGCGGGTTTCTACTGCAATGGGTGCAGTAATCAGCCACCAAGAACACATTGCTAGCAGGTTACCTATTAATAAACCCAGTAGAATGTCGATGGTTGAAGCGCCTAATGCAACAAACGTTGCACCAATAACAAATTCAGTAGCCGCAACATGTTCGCCAGCATATAGCCCTGCAAAATGTTTCCAGCCATGAAGCTTATTATTAGCAACAGGAAGTTGCTCTTCGTTTACATCTTTAAATGTTTGTGTGTGTGGACTCGTTGCCATGGTATTTCCTATTGTTAACAGCAAAGTACTTAATACCTAAATACTTCGCCTTTTATAATTTGGCTTATAAACGCATGATGTTTTGCCATGTTTTGTTTTATTTTTAGTAAAGCAAAACCATCTACATTTATATTTTTCGTTTGCTTGCCTGTCAGTGTGTAAGGCGAGCAAATCGCGTTTAAAACTTTGTTTATTTAAAAAGCTGCGTGTTTACTGCTTTTTAAGTGCAGGGTATGCACTAAAAAAATCTTGCCAATGCGTTAAATGATCAACATTTGGGTAAGCACTGTGTACATGATTAACAGAGCCTTGCATATGTTGCCCACCGCTGTAATGCAGTACTTGCATGTTAGCGTCAATTCCTGCATTTACGCCGGCTTTACTGTCTTCAATCACTAAACAATGCTCTGGCTTTACACCCATTTGTTTAGCTGCATATAAAAATAAATCGGGTGCTGGTTTGCCACGCTTAACTTCGCTGCTGGTAAAAACCGTATCGCTAAAGTACTTACTTAAACTCACTACGCTCAACGCTTTTGCGGTGCGTGCTGGGCTGCTGCTAGTAGCTATACAAATAGGCACAGCTAAATTGTTAAGTACGTCTTTTATACCGTCAGTCGTGGTTAGTCCTGTTTCAAATTCGTTTAACAGTGCCTCGCGGTAGTCACCTTCAAAGCTTTCAGGAAGAGTGACATTAAATGCATCCGCTATTTTTTGGCTTACTGTTTTAAAGTTGCAGCCTAAAAAGTGTTGCTGTACATAAGCACGGTCAATACCAACGCCTTTTTCAACAAGCATATTAATGAGTACTTGTGCGCTTAAAATTTCGCTATCAATAACAACGCCATCACAATCAAATATCACTAGCTCAATGTTAGTATTCATCTTGTCACCTTATTAAAACTGTTTGGTTTAGCTAATTTAAGTATAACGAGTTAAGCGCGATTAATATTGTGCAGCTTTTTAGTGCAACTCAATAATGAGCATAAGCCCACCGATTGAGCATATTCCCTTTATTGCACGAATATGTCAACACACTGTAAGTATAAAACGCACCAGCTTGGTGAAAATACACTCAGATAAAACTAAAAACCTTTGTATTTAATCAACTTTATAAAAGCATATTGCGACCAAGGTCGTAGTAAAAAAATTCCGTTAACGTAAAAAGTGCTCCTGTTAATTTATTTCATCTGTTTTACAAATCACATCAATCTAATTAATCAGTTTTACCGAAGTTAATAAAATCAATACTATCGTTAACAGATTAACAGCCTGCACCACTGCCGGCACTTTTAAATAGATGAGGTCGACAATGAATACTCAAATAAACAAAACAAAATTAACACTAACTGCACTAGCACTTGCAATGGCATTACCGGCAAGCGCAGCGACAACACTTACTAAAGATAACGGCGCAGCTGTTGGCGACAACCAAAATTCAATTACTGCGGGCGAACGTGGCAGTGTATTACTAGAAGACGTGCAACTAATTCAAAAGCTACAACGCTTTGCACGTGAGCGTATTCCTGAGCGTGTTGTGCATGCTCGTGGTACTGGCGCACACGGTGTGTTTGTAGCATCAAAAGAGCTAGACGATTTAACAATTGCAGCACCGTTTGCACAAGCAGGTAAAGAAACAGACGTATTTGTTCGCTTTTCATCTGTAATCCACTCTAAAGGTAGCCCAGAAACACTGCGTGACCCACGTGGCTTTGCAACTAAGTTTTACACAGACCAAGGTAACTGGGATTTAGTCGGTAATAACTTACCTGTGTTCTTTATTCGTGATGCGATTAAATTTCCAGACATGGTTCACTCTTTAAAGCCATCTCCGGTTGATAACATTCAAGATCCTAACCGCGTATTTGACTTTTTCTCACACGAACCAGGTTCTACACAAATGCTAACGTGGGTTTACAGCGACTACGGTACACCAGCAAGTCTTCGTAAAATGGACGGTTGGGGTGTACATGCATACAAAATGATTAATAAATCGGGTGATGTTAAATACGTTAAGTTTCATTGGGTAAGCCAGCAAGGTATTGATAACCTTGACGCAAAAGAAGTGGCAAAAGTACAAAGTCAAAACTTTCAGCATTTAACACAAGATTTATACACTGAAATAAACAGAGGCAATTTCCCTAAATGGGATCTGTACATTAAAACGCTTGATCCATCGCAACTTGATGACTTTGATTACAACCCGTTAGATGCAACAAAAATGTGGTTAGACATTAAAGAAACTAAAGTAGGAACAATGACCTTAAACCGTATGCCAACTAACTTCTTCCAATCTACGGAACAAGTAGCAATGGCACCGGCAAACATTATTCCAGGTATTGAGCCTTCAGAAGACCGTTTATTACAAGGTCGTATGTTTTCTTACGCTGATACACAAATGTACCGCCTAGGTGCTAACCACCAGCAATTGCCAATTAACCGTGCAAAAGTTGAAGTGGTTAACTACAACCAAGACGGCGCAATGAATATTGGTAACACGACAAGCAATGTGAACTACCAGCCAAGCCAAGAAAACGTAGCTGAAAACCCAATTGCACGTAGAAGTAACACAGAGCTTAAAGGCTTTGTACAACAAGCCGCGATTAAAAAGCAGCAAAACTTCGCGCAAGCAGGTGTTATATACCGTGGTTTTAGCAAGCAAGAACGTACAAACCTAATTAATAACCTAGCAGGTGATTTAGGCAAAGTGCAAAACAGCAGTGTTAAACACAAAATGCTTAGTCACTTTTACAAAGCTGATAGCGAGTACGGTACACGCTTAACTAAAGCTGTAAACGGCGACCTTAAAATGGTTAAACAACTAGCCGCTAACTTATAAGCAACTAGTTAAAAGCAATTAGTCCCAACTAAATAGCTATTTAAACCACAACCATGAGGAAGGAATAAACCCCTTCCTCTTTTATAAGAGACAATTGTTATGCGTAATTTATTAATTATAGTCGCTCTATTTCTGAGCTTTACCAGTAGCGTTTACGCTCAAAATACATCAGATACACAAACACCCAGTTCGCAAGTTGAAAGCCAACATTCTGCAAAAACTCAATACGATAGCTTATTTGCTTATTACTTTGCCGCAGCACGTACAAACGACACCGCTGTAATAGAGCAATTTGTAGATGCTGGTATTCCTATCGACAGCTACAACAATAAAGGCTACACCGCGTTAATGATTGCTACTTACCATGGTAATAAAAACACGGTTAACACACTTTTACACTTAGGCGCTAATGCCTGTCTAGAAGATAACCGTGGCAACACAGCGCTAATGGCCGCTATTTTTAGAGGTGAATTTAGTATAGCTAAAACACTCGTATCACTTGATTGCGACAACGCGCATCAAAACAAAGCCGGTCAAACAGCCGAGCAATTTGCACAAACATTTGGTCAACAAAAAGTTATAGAGTTACTAGCGCAGGTAAATAATGCAAAATAATCTGCACGCAACAAAAAGCCCTAAAATAATAGGGCTTTTGATTTACTAAATATATGTTCAAATTAAACGTACTTACTCTAAAAACAGTGTGTTTATTAAGCTTTCTTGTTCTTTTCCAGCTTCATGTTTTAATGCTCGTATAAAATCCATAGAATTGGCGGGACTGTTTGGATAACCATGATTTTTCCAAACCAACTTGAGCGCATTAATAATGGGTTCATCCCCAATAGCAGCGCGTAGCTTAGCAAAGACAATGGTTGCTCGCGAATATTGGTCAAAGCTTTGTGTAGCATCAACTAAGGCTGTTCGCTCCTTTATGTTCATCAGCATACTTTGCTCATAGCGTGTTGTTTCATACTCAACCAGCGCTTGCATTGTCGCTTTCCCATAACGCTGCTCTATAACAACAAGCTCAATATACTTTGCCATAGACTCCACTAAAAAAGCGCTATCTGAACATACCCCATTACCAATATCATGGCCAAACCATTGATGCGCGGTTTCATGAACTGCACGGCGATAGCGTTGATCAAAGCCTGCATTAGCGCTTGGCTTTGATCTAAAACCAACACTGTCTTCAATAAGTATAAGTTGCGGCAATGCATAACCTGTAGCACCAACACTAGGCGAGCCTATTAAACTCAATTGTTTTGCTCTATAAGGGCTTATATTATTAAGCCATTTTATTGTATCGCCCATTGCGCTAAGGTTTACAGCTATAGACTCCGCTCGTGCTGGCTCGTTTTTATCTTTAGCAAACACGTTTAATATCACGCCATTTTGCTGTTTGGTAACAGGGGAATAAGGCACCGTCACCCAAGCTGGGATTGCATTTATGGGTGTACGAGTCTCAAAATGAAATATTTCGCGGTCATCTTTGCTGGTACGTGATATTTCCTCTCCTTGGGTTATAACCTGATAACCCCTTGTTGTACTCACTTTACTCGACATAGTAAGCCACTGGTAATGAGTACTTGCTTTCGCCGTTTTAGCAAATAGCTTCGTGGGTCTAATCACCGACTTCACTTTAAGTGCGTGTTGCTGACGAAGTATAGGATCGGTTAATTCATAATTATCTTGATAGCCAACAGTCGGTAATAAAGGCACTGATCGTATATAGCTAAATTCAGGGGTTATTATCTGATGGCCTCTTACTGGCCAAAGCTTAGCTTGATGAACATCAAACCGTGTAACTAGTTTACGTATTTCTCCTGGCTGCATTTCATTCTCAAACTTAAACACAGCTTGATTAAGCAAGGGAAAGCTTTTAGCCCTTTGCGCGCCATCGATTTCAATATCGGCCCATTTATAAAAACCAGAGCGCCCAACCAATATCTCTTTAATAGGGGCTTGATGGGTGTTTTTTAAGGTATATATTAAGGAAAAATGAGCTTGCTGCTGATGCGGATAAAAGTCTACATTAGCATCAATGTGCATAATGCTTGGCTGTGATACATTGCGCCATTGTGAGAATGCTTTTTCGTATTGTGCTTTAAATGCCTCGCGTTTATGCGAGTTGGTTAAAGGCTTCTCCTCAACCAGTCTTAAATGTAATTGAGTAAATAGTGCCACAGTGATAAGTAAAGGAATAAGTAACCAAAAATGTTTAACCCCCATTACTCTTTGGCTCAACCCGGCACCTCGGTGATTAAAAATCCCCGTAATTATAACTAAACTAATACACGCCACTAACCAAACTGATATATAAGGCCAATAACTACTTATACTTGCACGATAATCCCAAAAGTTATCAGGTGCCTGCAAAGGTGTCCAACCAACACTCCACAATGTATGCGTAAGACCAAGATAAGTCATTATCGGTGTAAATTTAATCAGTAAAATAACAGCAATTAGCAAACCCGCAATAAGCTGCGAACGACACAAATTAAATACACACAAAAATACACACGCAATAATGGCAAGCACAATTGCCATCAAAAATAAAATGGTTAAATGTACTTCAAATTGATATGCACTGTGTAAAAACCACTGAGCTGCACTTGCCCCTAATAAGCTCATTGTTAAAAAAAACAATATCATAGTACCTAGGGCCAATAACTGACTGTTTAAAAAGTAATATGTTTTGAGCGGTGTGGCAGCGATCAGCTCAGCTATATTATAGTATTTAGCGAAACAGCTTACTTGCCAGCTCCACAAAGCCATTAATAAAGTGCCAAACAACAATTGCATATCAAATGCATAATAACTGATCGCATCAAGGCTTGTGGTGCTCATAACACTCATTGGTTCAACATAACCAGACGACGAGGCAACACTATTAAAAACTATCACCGGCCAAACAAAAATAATCAGTAAAGTAACAGGGTGTGAAACCAAATTAACCAGCGTAATTTTGTATAAACTGGCCATCATCAAAAATGGTTTTTTTGTGACTTTCGCTGTTTTATATTCAGCGGGTTCTAACGTGTTGTAACGAACGCATTCGTTATTATTTTTACCTTTTTGACTCTTTAATAATGTGTTTTTTTTATTTTTACTAAAAGTAATATAAAAAATACCAACAGCAAGCATACTCACAACAACGCGATTAATAGCAAATGAAGCTCCTAATGAATTGGTTAAACTGTTTATTACGGCGGTGTATGCAAAAGGGTCAAGCCAAACAAATAATGTATAAAAGCGATTGCTTATGATACTACTTCCAGCAAGCATTGGATTTCCGGTAATACTTGCAAGCATTATGTAGCCTATCCACAACACCGTAAAAACAACATAATTGGGCAATGAATTAGCTGATTTATGGCAAACAAAAAAGGCAATAACAACTAAAAAGCAGCTATTTGGTAACAATACTAAAAAACTATTATATACAGTAAAATAAACCATATTTGGTATATAGCCCAATTGCCTTACATGCATGTATATCATTACTAAATCGCTAATTAAGCTGATAATAAAAACCAAGCAAATCAGTAAGCATACTCTTGCTAAACTGCGCTTAAATAAACTAGTTTGCGTAGCATAAATAAGCTCCTGCATTGACGCGTGCTGATCTCGTAAAAATATAACGGGCGCCAATACTCCTACAAGCACAGGTAACTGCATCATTTGTAGCATTGTAATATTTAACTTAAATTGTTTTAACGAATCAACTTCAACTGTTGCAAGCCCAGAGGACAACATAACCGAAAATATTAAAGGAACAATAATGCACAACCAAACAAGTGGTTGGCGCACTGCATATCGCCACTCATTAAAAATTAACATGTTTGACTTCCTTCATTGAGTGCAAAAAAGTACTTGTCTTGAAGCGTAGCGGGCGAGTTTATTGCATTTTGTGCAGGCGCTGTATCTGCATAGACACGAAATGACGCTCTACCATAGCGATGGCTCTTACTTAATACATGCTGATTTGGTATGCCCGTAGGTAAACTTTCGAGCTGCCAAATCTTACCTTCTAAAGGAACTAGTAACTCTTTTACGTCACCGCTTTGTATGAGTGCTCCTTGATCTATAATGGCCACGTAGTGACATAAATTTTCTACATCTTCAACAATATGGGTCGATAACAATACCAACCTATTTTGACTAATACTAACGAGTAAATTATTTAAACTTTCTCGTTCCACAGGATCGAGCCCAGCAGTGGGTTCATCCATAATAATTAGCTTTGGGTTACCTAACAAAGCCTGAGCCACACCAAAACGCTGCTTCATTCCTCCCGAAAAATTAACGACCTTTTTATTAGCAAACTGAGTCAAATTGGTTAGCTCAAGTAAACTATTAATTTGGTTTTTGCGTGCATTACCATCTATGCCTTTTAATACGGCAATATGCTCAAGTAACGCCCGACAACTCATGTTGGGGTACACGCCAAAATATTGTGGTAAATAGCCTAGCTGCGATCTAAGCGCATCTGGTTGGCTAATCACATCAAGGCCATTAAAATTAATATGTCCGGAGTCGGCATTTTGTAAACACGCGAGTGTGCGCATAAGTGTTGATTTACCCGCTCCATTAGGGCCAAGTAGACCGACCATACCGGCGGGTAGAGTGATCGTCACATCATTCAAAGCCTGCGTACCATCTGCGTATTTTTTGTTGATATTTTTCAGTGTAAGCATTAGTTTCATCCTTAATTGGTATAGCACCAGCTTAAGAAAGCAAGTCAATACAAGCGAGAAAATAATGGTTAACGTATTGAAATAAATGATGAACATAAAAAAGTAACGTTGGTCATTTAAATATGACCTTTCATCATTTAAATAAACGGCCTAGTATGCTTAAAACGGTTATTAACCCTATGAAATTAAATAATTATTTTAAAAATAAATTATGATTTAAACAGTTTTATGGATAAACTAGCGCGCTCAGCGTAGTGAATTGTGCAAAGGTAATGTTTAAAATAAAAAGACAATTTTATCTAAGCGTACCCGCTCAGAAACTATAATAAAAACGGAGTCACATATGCAGCAAGCCAATACACCAATATGGCAACGCTTTAGCATTACCCAGCTAATAATTTTTTTACCGCTAATAGCCGCTATTATGCTCGACTCTCATATACGCTTTTTGTCATCACATATGGATTCAACTAGCCAATATCTGACTATTAATATTCAACTTTTTTTACAGTGTATTCCCTTTTTTATTGCCCATGCGTTTGCATATCGTTTATTACTTACACCCGCAATCATAGTTTGGCTGTTAGGCTTTTTAGCCTATCCATCTCTCTTGCTAGTATTTAATAACCAACTTCTTAACTTTTCGCAATGGCAATATCTTGATGCACAATGTTGGACACTGTGCGCATCTGCAAGTGGTATATGGCTTATTACTAAACGCACTAATAAAAATAACAATGTGTTGAGTAATAAATGGCTTAAATCCTTGTTTTCACTTGATACAGTCGTGTTTATAGTACTTTTAGGTTGGGCAATAGTTACATCAAGCATACTCAATACGCACACTGATCCTATGTTAAACCAGCCTATTGAGCCTGTTATTGATGTTTATAAAGTATTCACACAGTTTGATACTTTTTTGGGTTACCTTTGGCAAATTACTGTTTGTGCCGGATTAGTATATGGAGTGTATTTATTAAATAGATATTTATTAATACGCTACGTATTAACCTATCATGGCGTATTAATATTTTTGTTTGCAAGTTTAATAAGCCTCGTTGTACTTACACCTATATTAACATCGTGCTTGCTACTGTTACCTATTAACGATTTACCCTCAGGCATTGCTAACTTAACACCAGGCGGTAATGATAATATTTTCAGCCCTGAAAATTATCAGTTCGTATTTTTGTTTTTAGCTATAAGCACACCGATTATTTTAGCGTTTGAACGACAGCAACAACACGTTCAAATTAGCAACATTGCCCAGCAACAAACAAAAACAGAGCTAATGCTACTTCAGCAGCAAATTAACCCTCATTTTTTATTTAATACATTAAACAACCTTTACGCGCTGACATTAAAAAAAGCAGATAATGCACCAGATCTTGTTATGCAATTAGCTAATTTACTGCGTTACAGTGTTTATGAAGGCCAAAAAGCACAGGTGAGTTTAGAAAAAGAAATCAATTACTTAAAAGGTTTTATTGCATTACAGCGTTTGCGAAGCGCTGAGCGCTGCAACTTTGATGTGCAATGGCCTGAACATCAACAACACTATTTAATTTCGCCGCTACTGTTAATAATGATTTTAGAAAACGCGATAAAGCATGGTGTAGAGCCCACGTCACAAAAAGTAACGGTTGTGTTTAAAATCACCATGGCCGATAACATACTAACGCTATTTTCCTCTAACCCTATTCTACCTAATAACAATTCAGAGCATGGGATGGGACTTAACAATTTACGCCGTAGGCTAACTCTTTTATATCCAAATAAGCACACATTAATTATTAATGAAAATAAAAACCTTTGGCAAACCACACTTAAATTGGAGCTGGCTGCATGCTAAACACAATAATTGTTGATGACGAGCCGCTCGCGCATGACGTTATACTGCATCATTTAAGTGCCCATAAAGATATTAATATAAGCGGACAATACCTTAACGCTAAAGATGCATTATGTGCTTTAGCCACATCATCTATTGATTTGTTATTTTTAGACATAAACATGCCCGAACTATCAGGGATTGCATTACTAAAAGTGCTCGCGAATCGACCACAAGTGATTATTATTAGTGCGTATCAAGAATATGCTTTAGCCGGTTTTGAACTTGACGTAACTGACTACCTACTAAAACCAGTCTCTGCGCAGCGCCTTGAACAAGCACTCAATAAAGTACGGAAAAAAAGAAAACACATAACGCTAAATCCCAAGGCACCTCTGACTATTACGCTTAAAATCGATCGTGAAAAACATAAAATTCAATTAAGCGATATAGACATGTTTGAAGCGTATGGTAATTACGTAAGAGTATGGCAAGGTGAAAAATCATTACTTGCAAGCAGTACTCTCAAATACATATTGCAGGAACTTGATACTTCATTTATTCAAGTCCACAAATCTTACGTGATTAACAAAAATAAAGTTGTTGCGTTAAGTAATGAAAGCGTTCAACTAGCATCAGGCGTGTCAGTTAAAATTGGCAAGTCATTTAAACAACAAGTGCGCGACATTATTTAACCTGAGATCTTATTTTATGTTTATCTAAAACATAACTTTAAGCTTTTCCCTAACACCGGACCTAAAATTTAGCACTTAACCTTTGCGGCTTTTCTCGCGTTACAAAGTAGCAAATTAGCGAGCCAACCGTTACCAGCACAACACCTTGCCAAAACGAAGCACTCAGCGTAATAGATAAATACAGCGCTGAAATAATAGTAGAAAACACCGGTGTAAAGTACGAAAGTGTGCCAAGCAGCATTAAGTTACCGCCAATAATAGCTTGGTTCCACAGTGCATACCCGCTCCCTACCACTACCCCTGCTAATAGCAATGTTATGCTTGAGCTGAGTGAAAACGTTAATGGCGCTTCATTACTAAAACCATATTGCGCCCATAAACTCATTGCCGTAACAGTAAAGAATAACGTAATGGCATTTTTGCCATTACTCAGCTTTTGCGTAACCACGCAATAAATAGCCCATATAAACGCTGCAGTTAATGCCATTAAATAAGTAACAGGATTATCAGCAAAGTTAGCTACAAGCGTATCGAGTGACATTTCTTGATCGCCCGTAATACACCAAGCAACGCCTAAAAAAGCAATAATCATGCTTGGGTACACCCAATAACTTACTTTTTTGCGACCAATGATAATAGAGAGCAATATAGTCAGCGTGGGCCATAAATAATTAATAACCGCCATTTCCATTGCCTGATGACGGCTATTTGCCATACCAATAGAAAGCGCCAAGCAAATTTCGTACGATACAAATAATAAAGTACCTACTACCAAGTAGCGTCTTGAAAACCCACTAAACTTAGGCACTCCCATAACCAAAATTAAAAATATCGCACTGACAGAGTACATAGCCGCAGCACCACCGATGGGGCTAAACAACTCAGAAATATCCCGTAGTAATGCAACTAAGCAACTCCACAGTAATATTGCAGCAACTCCATAAAGCGTGTATTTATTTTTGCTTAAAAACTCCATTTGCCAATCCAAAAGTACTACTCGTAAATTTGAAACTAAACTAACAGTAATTATTTAATTAAACAATTAGGGTCTGTTGATCTTTCAAGGTTAAATTTGCAGCAGTCTGTTTGGTATTTAGGCAAGGCAGAGCCTATATAGTGTGGTTATTCCCCATAAATGGGCGATAACGTAGCATTAATGCCAAACAGGCGCTGCCCAAAGGGTTCTTCCTAGGGACTACTTACTTTTTGTTGCTCGGTTTTTACTTAGCCCACTAGGTTACAAATCTCGCGCCGCGATTAAATAGCCCCTAGTTTGAACAAATTTTAATCCGCAAAGATCAACAGACCCTAAAGTTTATAGCTTAAACCTCTTCCCCTGTTTTTTACATTCACACTTTTTAGTAATTGACCTTTTGGTCAGTAAAGCTACAATCAATCAATACGTTAAACACGCAAACTCAACAATGACCACACAAATAAAACCAAATAAAAAAGAAGTAACACGCGAAAAAAACCAAAAACTAATTTTAGATGCCGCCGAGCAATTGTTTTCGCAATTAGGTTACGACGGAGCAAGTATGAGCATGGTTGCTAAAGAAGCGCAGGTGCCAAAAGCTAATATTTTGTATTACTTTAAAAGTAAAGATGGTCTGTACGAGTCTGTGATCGACCGCATAATAGCTAATTGGAACTTAGGGCTCGATAACGTCACAATTAACGACGATCCAGCTACCGTGCTTTATAACTATATTAAAAGTAAAGTAATACTCGCCGTAAATCAGCCAATGCAATCTCGCTTATTTGCCAGTGAAATACTGCGCGGTGCCCCTTATTTACAAAACTACTTTAGAACCAATACCCGCCCTTGGGTTAAGCAAAAAGTTGATGTACTTCAAGCGTGGATGGACGCAGATAAAATGGATAAGGTTGACCCCTACCATTTGCTCTTTACTATTTGGTCTACCACGCAGTATTACGCCGACTTTCAGGCTGAGGTTTTACTCGTAATGAACAAATTAGAGTACGACAAAACCGATGTGGCACAAATTACGCAATCAATTGCCCACATAATTTTAAAAGGTATTGGTCTTAAAATACCTGAGCAAAGTGAGACTTAACCCATGACATCCTTTACTACACCCGATTTATTTGACGATCATCGCGATAACGTGCAAGTAGCCGACAGTGGCCTTTATCACTTTGGTAAAAAAACCACGTTTTATGGCAAAGTAGTTACAGTTACCTGTCCAGAAGACAACTCTTTTGCTGCCGATATATTGCATGAAAATGGTGAAGGTAAAGTATTAGTTATAAACGGGTTTGCGAGCAAACGCTTTGCGTTTATTGGCGATATTATGGCTGAGCGTGCCCTAAATAATGGTTGGGAAGGCGTAATAATAAATGGCTGTTGCCGAGATATAGAAATACTCGCCACGATGAACTTACCTGTAATGGCGCTAGGCTCAACACCGCGTAGTACCTTAAAGCGCGGCTTTGGTGATAAAAACCAAGCTGTTACCATGCTTAGCACCACCATGGAACCTAACGATTGGGTTTACGCCGATATTAACGGTTTAATCATCAGTAAAACGTCCCTTATTTAGCGCTCACAACCATATAAATAAAGACCAATTTGGTGCACCTGCGCACCAAATTGGTTTGTTTTAGCTCATTTTAATACCACTATTTTTACAGCCCATATTTACTAACCTCATACAACTCGCCAAATCCTGACCAATTGGACAGGATTTTAATTTGTGGCATTCCTCTTGCTTAGGTTTTAAACAATATAATAAGCTAACCGATTAAAAAGCGGATTAGGCTCTGTAAAATAAAAACAAGATGTTACGCAGTGAGCTGAAAAATAATAAAAATTAATCCGTCTTTTTAATCACTCTAAATCTGAACTGCTTGGTCAGATTTTTTATAACGAGTGGTGATATGAGTAGCAAAAATAATAATACGACCGGTATTTTTTGTGACCATGGTCCTAAGGCATGGCAAACACATTACCAAGGCACGCTTATTAATAAGCGTCTTGCAATAAAAGATGTATTTGCTGTTAAAGGTGAGCGCAACAGCGCAGGTAACCCACACTGGTTTAAAGCAGCAAAACCGGCCCAGCAAACAGCAAGTGCCGTAAATATGTTAATGGACGAGGGTTGTAGCTTTACAGGCTTTACCCATACCGATGAGCTTGCTTACAGCTTAGAGGGAAATAACATTCATTATGGTGCAGCACAAAACCCTAAATTAAAAGGGCATACTTGCGGTGGTTCGAGTATGGGGTCTGCTGCATCCGTTGCTGCTAACTTAGCCGATATTGGCTTAGGCACCGACACTGGCGGCTCAATTAGAATACCCGCCAGCTATTGTGGTTTATTTGGTATAAGGCCAAGCCATAACGTGATTGAAAAAGACGGCCTAATACCGTTGGCACCGCCTTTTGATACTATAGGTTGGCTTACCCAAAGCGCCGAGCTATTAAGCAGCGTTGGCGATGTATTATTACCACAACAACCTATTAATAAAGTAAATACGCTGGTTATTTGCGAAGCACTCTTTGAACTTGTTGACTCCTCTTTACAAGCACCACTGGGTAACCTTTTAGAAAAAACCAAACCTTATTTTAATCATCATATCGATTTTAAGCTCCCCAACGTTGGTTTACTAAGTGAGCTTGCCGATACCTTTAGAATATTACAAGGTCGTGCGATTGCTAAAACGCACCGAGACTGGCTTGAACTCCCAGATCAGCTTTCTCATTTTGCGCCAGCAATTGCGGCTCGTTTTAAAATGGCACTGGCTTTAACCGAGCAAGAAGAACAAGAGGCGTTAAAAATACAGCACGAGTGGCAAACAATAGTCGCTAAAAACCTAAACAAACACAGCTGCTTATTTTTACCCACCACACCCACAACCGCACCTAAATTAGGCGCCGACACAAGCGCCTTACGCATGCAAATTATTACGCTTTCGGCAATTGCGGGCCTTAGTGGCTCAGCGCAAGTGCATTTACCGCTGGCTGATTTAGCAAATGATCATCCTTATGGTTTTTCACTAATGATGAGCCACGGTAACGATAAAAGCCTACTTGCTTGCGTACAACAATTAGCTGCACACTTTAAACAGGACACACCGGCATGACCACACACAACATTGCATTTACCGCGTCTCACTTTTCGGCCACTGAGGCGGGTATAAATATACTAAAACAAGGCGGTACAGCTACCGAGGCTATGGTAGCCGCAGCAGCTGCTATTAGCGTTGTATATCCACATATGAACTCAATTGGTGGCGACAGCTTTTGGCTTATCGATAATCCCAATCAAAAAACACCCACCGCTATTGACGCCTGCGGCCGCGCAGCAACTAATACAACACCCTATAACTCGCACACGCAAATACCAGAGCGCGGCGGATTAAGCGCACTGACTCAAGCGGGTACAATACGCGGTTGGCAAAAAGCGCTTGAGCTTGATGAACACGCAGCACTGCCACTTTCAAAAATTTTAGCGCCCGCAATAAAACTTGCTCGCGAGGGCTTTACCGTTACAAAAAGCTTGCAGGCAGGCTGCGAAAAACTAGCCGCTGCTAACAATACCAATGACGCGTTTAAAAACCTCTACATACCCAATGGCAAACCCTTGCAAGCAGGTCAGCATTTTAAAAACCCTAAACTTGCAGCAACATTTGAGCACTTAGCAAAACAGGGTTTAAACGCATTTTATGAAGGTGCACTTGCCAACTCATTTGCCGCTGATTTAGCCAAAGCAGGCAGCTCGATTACCACAGATGATATTGCAAGTACCCAAGCCGAAGTAGTTACCCCGCTAAATGCAAACCTAAGTGGTATTGACTGCTACAACTTACCCGCGCCAACACAGGGCGTGCATTCGCTGCAAATAATTGGTGCCGTAAATAAGTTAAAGCATTTAGCTAAAACCGATGCCGACTGGACACACTTAATTGTAGAGGCAACCAAGCAAAGCTTTACCCATCGCCCTACCCTTTGGGCTGATCCTGAAGTATTAGGGGACGATTATAAAAACGCACTAACCGATGATCGCTTAAGCCAACTTGCTAACAATATTGATATGGCCAAAGCCAAAAAATGGCCATTTAACGCAGAGCCTGGCGATACAGTGTGGATGGCTGCAAGAGATAAAAACGGGCAATTAGTAAGCTTTATTCAAAGTATTTACTGGGAATTTGGCAGCGGAATACTAATGAGCGAAGGCGGCTTTGTGTGGAATAACCGAGGTTTAAGTTTTAGTTTAAACAATAAAGATACCAATAACCTTGCCTCAAATAAAAAGCCTGCACATACACTTAATCCAGCAATGGCAAAGTTTAGCGATGGTCGCCGACTTGCTTACGGAACAATGGGCGGTGAAGGACAACCACAAACCCAAGCCGCTGTTTTTGCAGGCTACGCATGGCGAAATAAATCAATAAAACAAGCAATCAGCGACCCTCGTTGGTTACTTGGACGCACATGGGGCGATACAAGTACAAATTTAAAAATTGAAAAAGGGTTAGTTTTTCATATAGAACATGAATTAAATCAACGTGACCACGATTGGGTAAGCGTTGATAATAATAACGAAATGATGGGGCACGCTGGGGCTATTTTAGATACACCTACACGCCTTGAAGCTGCAACAGATCCTCGTTCAGATGGACGTGCAACAGTAACTACAGCAGGAACACAATGTCAGAAATAATAAACCAATGGCCAATAGTAGCGGCCTTAATAGCAACCGGTATTTTTGCCGGAATTTTAGCAGGACTTTTTGGTGTAGGCGGCGGTATTGTTATCGTACCTGTGCTGTATTTTTTACTGCAAGGTTTTGGCGTAAGCCCAGAGTCGGCAATGATGATAGCCACCGCCACATCACTTGCAACCATAGTACCTACTTCGCTTTCATCTATTCGCTCGCATCATAGCAAAGGGAATATTGACCTTGCGCTAATAAAATACTGGGCACCGTTTATATTAGTTATGGCGGTAGTCGGTAGTATTATTGCTCATACCGTTCGCGGTAACGCATTAGTGCTCATGTTTGCCTGCATTGCTATTTTAGTCAGTTTAAACATGTTATTTAGAGCCGGCGCACCCGCGCTTGTAAAACAACTGCCAGGTAAATTTGGTCAAGGCGTTATGGCAAGTATTGTAGGTGGTTTGTCAGTAATGATTGGCATAGGCGGCGGTACTATTGGCGTACCTATGCTAAACGCATTTAATGTACGCGCCCATGTTGCAGTAGGTACTGCGGCCGTTTTTGGTTTATTGATTGCGCTACCAGGTGTTATTACCTTATTAAGTATTGGCACAACGCCAACCGATGCTCCCCTAGGTACGTGGGGGTTAGTTAACCTCCCTGCCTTTTTTCTTATTATTCCGCTGACTATTTTATTTGCACCTATTGGCGTAAAAATTGGTAGCAAGCTGGATCAAAAACAACTAAAACGCGCTTTTGCCGTTGTCTTAATGATAACCGGCATTCGCATGCTCATTCAGACTCTGGGAGCCTAAAATATGTTTAATAACACGCAAGTTCAAACCTTAAACCCACCACAGCGTTTATTAATGGGACCAGGCCCAATTAATGCAGATCCTCGTGTTTTACGTGCTATGTCGGCGCAACTTATAGGTCAATACGACCCAGTAATGACCGGTTTTATGAACGAAACCATGGCGCGTTACCGCGAAATTTTTAAAACTAAAAACGAATGGACCATGCTAATAGATGGCACATCGCGCGCAGGGATTGAAGCCGTATTATGCTCAATTTTACGCCCAGGCGATAAAGTACTAGTGCCAATTATGGGGCGCTTTGGCCACCTACTTGCTGAAATAGCAGAACGCGTTGGCGCAAAGGTGCACACAATAGAAGTACCGTGGGGCGAAGTGTTTACGCCAGAGCAAATCGAAGAAGCCATTGTTGATGTAAAACCCCATGTACTTGCTATGGTACAAGGCGATACATCCACCACCATGAACCAACCTCTTGAGTATATTGGCGATATTTGCCAAAAGCACGATGTACTATTTTATTGCGATGCTACCGCATCTATTGTGGGTAACGAACTTCCTGTCGATGAATGGAAACTCGATGCACTTTCGGTTGGCCTACAAAAATGTTTAGGCGGTCCTTCTGGGTCAGCGCCATTAACACTAAGCGATAAATGCGCCGATTGGATCCAAAAACGCAAAAAGGTAGAAGCAGGCATTCGCACGGCCGACCATACCGATGGCACAGAACCCTTTGTGCGCTCTAACTATTTTGATTTAGGTATGATCATGAATTACTGGGGAGAGGAGCGCCTAAATCATCATACCGAAGCCACTAGCATGCTGTATTGCGCCTCAGAATGCGCCCGCATAGTCATTGAAGAAGGCGTGGATAACTGCGTAGCGCGCCACAAATTACATGGCGATGCCATGCTAACGGGCATTCAAGCACTCGGCTTAAATGTATTTGGCGATTTAACACATAAAATGAACAACGTACTGGGAGTGTATATACCCGAGGGCATTAATGCCGATCACGTACGCGGACAAATGCTAACCGATTTTGGAATAGAAATTGGCACCTCGTTTGGACCACTTCATGGCAAAATTTGGCGTATTGGCACTATGGGCTACAACGCCCGAAAAGACACCGTACTACAAACATTGGCAAGTTTAGACGCTTGCCTACATGCCAACGGTTACAAAGGCCCTAAAGGCGAGGCCGCCATTGCAGCCCTTGCTCACTATAAATAAAAAAAGGATTTAGCATGACGATTGTAAGCCCACAACACAGCCCTTTATTAGGTAAAGAACGTGCCAATACCCACGCAGCACGCGCTTTATCTCGCTGTAAAACCCTCAGCGCACTATCGCAAATGCAAGGCGGCATTCACCGAGTGTACTTATCAAAAGAGCACAAAGAGTGTAACGACGTTACTGCATCGTGGATGGTTGAGGCAGGCATGCAATCGTGGCAAGACGAAGTGGGCAACCTTTGGGGGCGGCTTAAATCATCAAACCCACATGCTAAACGTTTAATTATAGGATCGCACCTCGACACAGTACCAAACGCAGGTGCATTTGATGGTATTTTAGGTGTACTACTGGGGATAGAGATTGCAGCGCTTGCAAATAAGCTAAAGCTCGACCTGCCCTTTCATTTAGATGTAGTGGGCTTTTGCGATGAAGAAGGCACTCGCTTTGCCACAACTTTAATTGGCTCAAAAGCACTCGCTAACGAGTTTGACCCACAGTGGCTAAATATACAAGATACAAGCGGTATAACTATGCGCCAAGCCATGCTCGACTTTGGCTTAAACCCTAACGACTATGCAAAGGCCGCACTAAACAAAAACGAATTACTAGGTTACTGGGAAACTCATATTGAACAAGGGCCAGTACTCGAATCGGTTAATCAGGCGTTAGGCGTTGTAACGGCTATTGCAGGGGCAAAACGCGCCATGCTTACCCTAACAGGTCAAAGTGGTCATGCGGGTACAACCCCTATGAATTTACGTCAGGATTCCCTAGCTGGTTGCGCTGAATTAGTAACCGAAATCGAAAAACTAGCAAACAATGCTAAAAATGGCGAAGTTGCCACCGTAGGGCAAATACAGTCGCGCCCCGGCGCTACAAACGTGATTGCAGGCAAAACAACCATAAGCCTAGATGCACGCGCACAAAGCGACACCGATCTCGCTAACTTACTAAGCGCCATACAAAGCAGCGCTCAATCTATAGCAAGCAAACGCAATTTAACGCTTGATTGGCAATGGACTCATGCCGCCGATGCCGTTGCGTGTGATACTCAAATTCAGCATTTGTTTTCAAGCGCATGTAAACTCAATAACCAAGCATCGCCTTCACTTGCTTCAGGCGCTGGGCATGATGCAATGGCAATCGCGCCTATTTGCCCCATTGGCATGTTATTTATACGCAGCCCTGGCGGTATAAGCCACCACCCTGCAGAAGCAGTTATCGACAGCGATGTAACAAAGGCACTCAGTGTAATGTACAGCGCGCTTTTACTTTATGTGAAAGAGTGTGAGTGATTTTAAGGTAATCGAGTAAACCAAGTATATTAACTTGGTATGCTTAGGGGCTTAAACCTCCTCAAAGTCATTTGGAGGTTGTTACTAAATGCAGGAATATTCGTTATTTAAAGTAGCTTTATCGGACTGCCCTTTGCTCTTTTAGGCTAAGGCGTTTATGTGAGCTATATACATGTTGAATGTTTGTACCATTAACCAAATATGCATCCATTTCAACGGTAATTAAACCCGATAATGGCTTGATTTCTAGAACACCCAACTCACCTAAATTTGCAGATAGTAAAGTATTATTCCTAATAGCTAACAAAGTTTTGTCAGTATCTCGTAAGTCACCATTCACATATAATTTAGCACCACTAAACCAATTGTTAATTATTTTAACTTTGATTGACTTAATAGTAAATTCAAAGGATTTTCTCATCAGATCTCCATATTCAGAAAATGTAATTATTATACTTTGTGTTCTTATGTGTTTGGCGCACAAACACTTTCGTTTAATACCCGCTTAGTCGATGCTGGGTAATTTTTTAGTGCAGCCAAAGGGCGAATTGGCCGCTGAACCAAATTACCTGAGCAGTTTGGGCACACGTTATTTAACAGCGTTTGGGCACAGCCAGAACAAAATGTGCATTCAAATGAACAAATAAAAGCCTCTGTGGACTGTGCAGGTAGATTCTTATCACAACATTCACAATTAGGTCTTAAATCTAGCATTTAGAGCTCCCTTTTATCCACCCAATGCTGAGTAAATATCTATTACCTTTTATAACTTTTGATACCTGATGCTCACTTACATCAGGGCGGAATAGCTTAACCCGCTTTGTTTCAAATATCGGATCACTGCAAATAAACTCACCACCCAAATCTGCTTTTTTAAGCACTATATTCAATCGATAGTGTTTACCAGATTCAACTTTGTCTGTGTGTGGTGCTATTTCACTTCCTTGTGGGAATTTAAGCAAATATGTATCAAATTTAATTGGCCACGTAGCACCACAAATCAACATTTTATCGTAGCCTGATTTTTGTCGGCCTCGCTCCCAACAAAATAATTTACTCAAAAAAAACATACAATCCCTCGAAACAGCTAACAAGCTGCAGGTTAACTCGTTTTTTATTTTTATTGATAAACAAACCATAGCCGAGTTCATATTTTGATTCAATCGATTATTGTATTTTACGTGGGATATAAAAGAGAGTTTTAATGGTGTTTTGATTGGCGTTTTAAAAGACATTATGGTGGCTATAATTACCTAGCAAATCAAAATATAGCCACCCGTTTTACTTTAATGCTTATTTAATCGTTACCTTTGCATCACTTACCCATGTTTCAGTTATAGCTTCATCATTTTTATCAACTAAATACGCGCGTATGTTCACCGGATTGTTGTTAGCTTGTTTGTAGTCAAACGCTAATCGCCATTGGTTTGTACCAACTACCGGATAAACTCCAATAGGTTCTAGTATTTCACCGTTGCTGGCTTCAACTATCGGCTTTATACCACTTTTGTTATCTAAGCCTTTAAATACTGGACCTTCAAAATCAATCACCATTTTGTTAACGCCTTCAGGAATTGGCTGGCCGGGAATTCCGCCTAAGCCTTGGCGAGTATTTACAACGCTTGCAAGGTTTTTTGATTTTGGATCGAGTGGACGCCACTCAATATCATAAGAAAAGGTAAACTCATCACCTTTGCGCGCCTCTTTTTCGGGCACCCAATAGGCCACAATGTTGTCAAACGTTTCATCTTTTGTAGGAATTTCGATTAACTGTACTGCGCCTTTGCCCCAATCGTCAGTAGGTTTAATCCACGCTGATGAACGCTTATTGTAAAATACGCCGTCGTCTTGGTAGTTATTAAAGTCACGATCTCTTTGGATTAAACCAAACCCTTTTGGGTTCTCATCAATAAAGCTATTGGTCGACACCGACTGAGGATTATTTAATGGGCGCCAAACGTATTGACCCGATCCTGTGTGAATAGCTAAGCCATCGCTATCGTGAATTTCAGGGCGCCAGTCTTTAGCTTCTGTTTTATCTTTTTGTGAGTACCAATACATACTAGTTAGCGGTGCTACACCTAAGCGTTCAACATCGGCGCGCATATACAAATTTGCCGTTACAGAGGTAATATGGCCTTTAGCTTCTTTGTTATCTTTGCTTAAACCAAATCGATAAGCACCAGTGATAGAAGGCCCTTCAAGCAATGCCCAAACAGACACACTTTCACCTTTTTTCTCTGCGGGGCCAATCCAAAATGCAGAAAAGCGCGGGAATTCTTCTGGCTGATTCATACCCGTATTAATTGCAATACCTCGGGCTGACAGTCCATATTGCCCCTCTGGCCCGTCGGTACGAAAATAAGACGCACCTAAAAAAGATATCCAATCTGGTTTCATATCTGGGCGCATTATTCTAAAGCCTGCAAATCCAAACCCTTCTGGGAGATCGTGAGCTGGGCTATTATCGGGCATATTAAAAACGTCATTACTAAAAGGTACATTTTGAACCTGATTTTTATCGTCTCTGATGTAAATACTTACTGGCTCTGGAAAATATCGGCCAGGGTAAAATAATTGTACGGGCGCCTTTTTTCCACTTGGATATAAGGTTTCATCTTCTTTAAAGCGTATTTTCCAGTGTTCGTCATAGGTAATTTTATCGATTAACTCCGGCGCTGGCACCTTAGTTGGCGTATAGGGCTTTTCGGCTGAGGCTTTTGCCAGCGCTTTTAAGTCTTCGAATGAAAACTGCGTTTTATCTACTGCTTCTGTCGCGTAAGACGACATCGAAGTGCTAAAAATAATTGCGATAAATAACTTTAATTTCATAAAAAGAATGTCCAATAAATTGAGTCAAATAAAAATGGGAACGCTGCACGAACGTATGTTTAACTTAAAGTTCTGTATGGATATTACGTGACGTAATATGAACTAGCGTTTACTAAAGTATTGTTATTTGACTACAGGACCTCCCATAATTAATTTGTTTTTACGGGAATTAATTTTAAGGGCGATTGCGCGCGTTTAATGATATCGCTGAAGTGAAAATAAACGGAAATAGCGCAGTTTATTGGACGAAGCCGTCAAGAGGTATGGATATATTTAGATTTTAGTTGCCCACTATTCCAAGGCAAATACTTGTAGAGTGGCTGGTTTTTCTATTCGTTGTAGTTACATAGTTGATTTGGGCTAAAGCGTATTATAAGCAGTAAAAAGTGAAGGGTAAGCCTATATAGAACTGTGGTATTTAAATTGATAAGGATTACATTTAAGTGTTGAAAAACAAAGAGGCTCACCACTTTTAAAATTTGCAATTAATAGCTAAATTTGACTAGTCGTCCACCTCAGGGCGTGTTGTTACGTGTTTGTTCATCGTAGCTAAAAGATCTTCTTTACATTTATCAGGTTTCAACGACTCAGGGTTGAAAATTATGGCAAGTACTTTATCAACATATACATAGATTGAACCATTAACTTCTTCGATATGCTCTACAACATCCCAGTCATAAAAGTTATAACCATATTGGTGGATTTCTTTTATACCATCAGCGCTTATTTCAAACTCTTTAGGACCAATCATTATTCCATTTTCATTTGGTGTAAAACATTGTGCAATTTTCACTTCCATAAATTTACTGAGAGCGACGTAAATAAAAAATAAAATGGATAATGTGAAAACAGAAAAGAACAACTTATTTTCTATTCCGCCAGACTGAAACTGAAAGAAAGACATAAAACTAAAAGTTAGCACCAACCAAAGACACACATTTTTAAGCATGGGTATCCATGTATAGGATTTCAACACCTTAGATGCTGTGTGAGCGTAAAAAGCGTCATAGTCGGCTTTAGATGTTTTAATTTTAAGATTCAAAAGATTCTCCATAATCTGAGATACGTATAATTAGCCTGTAGATTAACTCGTTTTTTATTTTTTATTGATAAACAAACCATAACTGAGTTCCTATCAACTTAAAATCAATTTACCCATGCATTTATTGACCGTAATATTCCGCTTTTTATTTTAAAGAGAATCAGGCTTAATAAAGCCAAGTTGTTTACCATTCTATAATTGATAATTTCCGTAACGGTTAGAATAAGGTCACCCTAACTGCCCTTCATCATTAGTCATTCAAAACGCCTTTAACTGTATTATTTTTTTAAGACGTTTTTTAATGACCTTTTGCTCGCAATAAAGCCCGATAAAACCACCAACAGCAATTGAAGCCACAACCAACAACCAATATAAAGAGCTGTTAGATTCCTGAATACCCGAAATATAAAGGTATAAGTTGAACGGGATAATAAAAAATAAGCTACCTAGTACTTTAATGAATTCCCTAAAAAGCTCTGTATCAGACTTTGCTTTGTCGATATGAGAGTTAATAGTTTCATTTGATATCTCATTTAGCTCTGGGTATGTTTTTTGTAACCAATTTAAATAATTCAATTATGCATCCTTGTATTTTTATATCTAGTACTGCCTTAAATAGGCAAAATATATTTGCTAAAGTAAGCGACATAGCAGTAAAAACCAGATTTTTTTGTTCTGCTTTACGACTTGTTATACGTTTTTACTACTCACTATTAGATTACAAGCTATCACCACATCAGATCGGTAATACTCTACAATTTCAGCTAACTCTTTATCTGATTTAACTAAGAACTCAGCGGAACATCTTTCTCTAACATGAATTAAAGGTAAATGATCTGTATCAGATGAAATTACACCAAATACATGAAACTCAGTATTCCAGCATTGACCATACTTTTTATTTCCAATTTGACAAAGATTCATAACTATATTTAAGTAATCATCATCGCTTTCAAGTAATTTGGTAGCAAGTCTAATTGCATCATCAAACATTTTATTTACACCGAGCTTTAGAAGCGTATAACGAGGCTGTAGAATAGCTCTAACAGCCAAATAATAGTAAGTTAAAATAGAGACGCAGAAAAATGTTATTTGTCCTAGTTTATTACTTGTTATAAACCATTAACTACCAAATTCTCGGCTAACAATTGCTGCGGGGACAATATCTTCTGGTAGATCACTAGAAGCCTTTTGAGCAAAGTCACCAGCCATACCAAATACTTTGTCAACTGGATCGACTTTCACTCCGTTTTCGACAGCTAACTCCAGAAGTTTCTTGCCGATATCGTTACAAGAACTAACCCAGTTTTTTGGTAATTTCCCCACAGTGATTTTAGGCTGACAAACTAGTTTAAAAGTTTCTTTACCTTCTTGTGTTTGAATTGAAACATCAACGAACCCACTTTTATATGGGTTAGCGAATACACTAGAACTAACCAGAATTATTGCTCCGACAAATATTTTTTTCATGACACTTCCTTATGGTTTATAACGGGCCTATAGATTGGCTCGTTTTTTATTTGTTTTTATTGATAAACAAACCATAGCTGAGTTCCTATTTTGGTTCAATCTTTTACTGTATTTTACGTGGAATATAAAAAGAGTTTGGTGTTGTTTTAATTGACGTTTTGGAAGGAATTACTGGAAAATTTGGTGTGGGTGTTTTTTTACTCTGATGGGCAAAATATATTTGTTAAAATAAGTGATGCAGCAGAAAAAACCTAGCAGTTGAGGATCATCATAACGTTGGTAATATTCCACTTTTATTTTAAAGGAAGTTAGGCTCAATGAAGCCGAGTTATTTACCATTTTTTAATAAAAATTGTTGTCGTCTATCGGGCTACCAATTACTACTTTCATCTTGTCAATACAGCTCAGACTTTTGCGTGATGCACTTTCATGGATGTAACCTAACTCACTGCTATCATTGATAATTGACGTAAAAGTCAGAATGGGTGTCATCCTAACTTTTAGCGCTTGCTGCCCACCTCAGCGCGTGTTGTTATATGCCGCTTTAAACTTACTATAAAGCAACTTCCATTTTAAAGTAAGAAACATCAGCCTTATAAAAACGTTCCCCGTATGGCTGCATACCGAAGCGCTGATAGAAACTTAAAGCTGATTCTCTAGCATCACACCAAAAAAAAATTACAACCGTATTATTAAGAGAGTGAAGAATAAACTTTAGCATTTGAGAGCCAATGCCTTGCCCTTGATAATCAGTTTTAGTAGCAAACTTACGTAGGCGAGCTTTATCTGATTTTATGTATACGGAGGCAACACAAACAAGCTCGTCATTAACAAAGGCACCAAAATGCATTGCGTCATGATCGCCATCAACATGGCAATATTCCGGAGGCTTGTTTGGCCAAAGAACACTTTGTCGAAGCGGGATTGTTTGCTCCCAGGAAATATTGCGAATTTCCATATGATTTTGCAGAGCCTCCATTGGCTTATAACGAGCCTGTAGATTAACTCGTTTTTTTATTTGTTTTTATTGATAAACAAACCATAGCTGAGTTCCTATTTTGGTTCAATCTTTTACTGTATTTCACGTGGAATATAAAAAATTGTTAGCTGTTGTTTTAATTGGTGTTTTGGAAGGTATTACGGGAAAGTTTAGTGTGGTTGGCTTTTTACTCTTTCTTTCATTGTAGCTCAGCTTTTTGCGTGATTCATTTTTATAAAACTCACTTAACCCGCTGCTTTAATTTATTATTTATGTAAAAGTTAGAATGAATTTCATCCTAATTCTTTAGCTTTTGTTTAACTCTATTTTTGAAACGTAAAATACAATACCAGCAACAAGGCCTACTATAGAAAATAAAAACAATTGTAAAAAGCTATATCCATAACCTATTAACGTAATTGAACCATTTTCGACCAATACCTTACCATTAATAATTGAGCTATCTAAACCTGAAGGGAAAACAAAAAAGAAAGAAACTAAGCAAGTAGATATAACTGAAGATTTGAGCACTGTATTTAGCGAATAATCACAACTTTTAGTGATAAATTTATAAATTGGAAATGCTGTTACTGGAACTAAAATTAGAACAACTATTAACGTCCAAATAAATATACCAAAAGGAATAATAGTAAATTTCATTTCAATTGCCATTGGCGCTAAAAATGCAACAACTAAAGAGGCTAAAATAAAGCTAAATATTGTTCTCAACTCGAAACCCTCTTAGAAAGCTAACGCCTGCCATAACCGATTTGTGGCGCTCTTGTACTAATCCGGTTAATGGTTTTGTTATATAGCGTCAGCGTCAAGTCCAAATTTTTTCTTGTTTAAAACTAGCGCTGCCAGCACAGTTACTCCTAACACTGTACCAACAGGGAACATGAAGAGTAACAATGTTGAATATATTATTAGTGCCCAAAAAAGCCACTTAGTTCGATAGTTTAAGCCCACAACGGAAAATGTTAAAAAGCAAAGTGCAACTAAAAATAAGATGAACCCTGTTACTGTAGACAAAGCTGTTGATGACATTTCTTCTTGTGATATTTTAGGTTCATTACTTCCAAACAGCGTTATCTCTTGAAATGAAGAGGACATAATTAAATACGAATCAACAATTCCCCAAAGAGGTGCCCAGAAAAGCAATAATCCCAAAACTGCGACGTATTTCCCTATAGTTTCCTTGTTCATCATCTCTCCTCACGTTGTTACATAACGAGCCTGTAGATTAACTCGTTTTTTATTTGTTTTTATTGATAAATAAACCATAGCTGAGTTCCTATTTTGGTTCAATCGATTACTGTATTTTTACGCAGAATATAAAAGGGTTTGATGTTGTTTTAATTGGCATCTTGTAAGGTATTACGGGTGGTTGAACAGCTTTAATTTAGGTTGAAAGGGCTTACTCTTCTTAGTGCGTAGCAAAATTTAGGATGGATGATGTCAAATTATTTTGTTATGTTTTTTTGTACAGATAATACCTAAACAAAAAGGCTTGGAATAATGCCGCCAAACCTAATATTTGAGGGGTGTTATTAAACAAGCCATCAACCACAACTATTAGTGGTATTGCGATATAAAAAGCATAAGAGCCGTTAGTGTACTTTTTTGAAAACCAGTGAACAGGAAAGCCAACCACTAACCAACCAACGATAGAAATTAGTAGGTAAACGCCAATATAAAGTAAAAAAGTAACGGCAAGTCCAGAAATATCACCAAGTGATGAAGGTGCCAGCCCATTGAATAAAAACCATACAGGGATTCCTATACCAACATAGCCAATACTTTTTATTACAGCATTATCCCAGTTACTTGAATTCAACTACGGACTCCCTGAAAACATAACGAGCCTTTAGATTAACTCGTTTTTTATTTGTTTTTATTGATAAACAAACCATAGCTGAGTTCCTATTTTGTTTGTAATAATGTTCACCAAGAGCAAAATGTATTTTTATCTTATTTTAATTATTCTTATTGGCTACTGGTTAAATAGCCTTTCGCATTTTATTTAATAACTCGTAGCATGCTTTATACAACAGTATTTCCATGTCTTCGTTATGATACAAAGGACCCCAACGAAAAAAGCCTCTTAAGCTAAATTTTTTAGCTATGAATTCGCGCCACGTAACAGATTTAGAAACGCTGAACGTTTTAATCGTTTTGTTGTGTTTAATGTTATACAAGCGCGATACTAACTTAACTTTTGGTCGCCAAAATAGCGGAATAATAGCTGTATCAAAATCTATAGTGAATGCATCACCACCATGCAAAGTAACTATAACAACATCTAAACCAATATCTGACTTTTTAGGCTCTTTAATAGACGAAATACTGTGAAGACAAAAAATATCTTCAAGCTTCTTGTGCATATGATCTTGTAGTGAATCGCCCGTTATATAAAAAAACGACTCTACCTTAGAAAAATGGCTGTTATTAGCTACAGCTAACGATCCCAAATAAACATTTGGCTTTTCAGAGCTAAACCAATCGAATAGCAAATTTAAATTCCTTTTTTACTTATGCCGAATAAATAGGCCGTAAGGTTGTTATCTAAGGTTAGGATGAAAGAGCAAAAACCAGCTTTTTTTGTTCTGCTTTACGATTTATTTACCCTCAACTCTTTTACGACGTAATTGAATACCAAGTAATGTCCCTAATAAAACAGCAATAACATGCAGAAAAGCTGGAATTAAATATATCAGAGGATCCATTGATATTTCTAATAAAATGTATAGTAAGGCACCGACACTTAGATCAATAAACCAATAAACCGCCGCAACTAAAAAGGCTTGTTTATAGGGGCTCACTGTTTGCTTATAGCCTAGGTAACAATAAACGATTAAAGAGGTTACAAATCCGAGGACGTAATAAGTAAAAGTTAATGAGGTACTTTGAGTCATTTCATCAAAGCCAACAATCTTTGTTGCTATTGTTGATAAAGCAACTAGCAATAAATACAAGCCTACTGAAAAGAGTACAATCCTAGAGTATTTCACGATAATCCTTTAGCAATACAACGAGGCTGTAGAATAGCTCTAACAGCCAGATTCAATTAATTAGTTTCTTTAATCTTAACGAGCCTGTAGATTAACTCGTTTTTTATTTTTTTGATAAACAAACCATAGCTGAGTTCCTATTTTGGTTCAATCGATTACTGTGCTTTTACGCAGCATATAATGAAGTGTTTGGTGTTGTTTTAATTGGCGTTTTGGAAGGTATTACTGAAAAATTTAGTGTGGGTACCTTTTTACTCTTTCTAGAATGAGCAGGATTATCTGTGCGTTATTTATTTTGGGCTAAAGCACCGTTAATTGACCAAGATAGTTGGCAGCAAGGAGCCAAAGGAAAGCCCTATAATACCATCATCAGATCATTGGCATTTAAGCGGATACGAATACTATTTAGGTGCTGGAAAGCACATAGCCCTACGATGAATCAACTTACTTAACTGCATTAAAAAGTAAGGGATCACCGCTGTTAAAATTTGCGGTGGAAAGTGAGCTTTAGCGCTTGCTGTCCACCTCAGGGCGTGTTGTTAGTTTTATTTTGTGCTGATTGAAAATAATGAACCGACTCTCCAATCGATATTATCCCCGATTGCTGACGCTGTTTTATGCAATGCTGCGGAAAATTATCTCCTGAACCACAGATACCACAATTTTGGCACTCACATAGATAAGTTTTGTTCTCTAATTTATAGACATTTAACTCTTTTTCACCACATTGAGGGCAGTAATCAACCGACTCAAAAAATTGTTTCTTTTGCATTTGAAGCGCATCAATAGCCTTTTTCCTTGTTTTCGCTATTAAAGCAAATGCATCTGCATTCATATCTTTGATATCAGAGTCAAATTTTTCTTTTGCTCTTTCTGCTGCGATCGGTGGTTGAAGTGCTTCTTCAGGGAGATCTTCGAAATAATCAGACCATTCGCCCATATCCATTCATCCTTTTTAATGTACACACTTTGATAATAAACCTAACGCCCGGCTAAGCCGCCGAAACGGAGTTGGTTGTTTTGCGCAGTTTGTTAGTGTTTTATATTTGATCTAACTCGTCTTTCATTTGCTTACGAATGTTGTCGCGTACGAAGATAATCTCTCGACCTTGTTCTTCAGCTTTTATCTGAAGCGGATACAAAATGGTCTGATTTGCCCAAAACTCAGGGCTTGCCATCATTTCCAACATTTCTTGCGCGGTATTAGTAGCTTCGCCTACTTTAGCTGTGAGTTGATCCAGATGATCATCTAAAACTTCTGAAGAAATTAGACGTATGCTATTAGTTTCTGTGGTGAGTTTTAAGTGCTCTTGGTTTAGCTCACCAAATAAACCCATCATGCTCTGGTTAAACTCAGCGATGCCTTCATTTTGGGTTGACTCATCATTAATTAAATAATTTTCCATAAACTTTGAGTAGATTGGGCCAAAACGCTCCATGAAAATCTCATTGCTTTTGGCATGGAATTTATCGAGAAGAGTAAAGAATTTAGCAAATTGAATCTTCTTTTCTTCGTACTTGTGTTTTCTTAACTCAATATTAAGGGCGTTATCCTTTTTAAGATCCTCGAGCTCTCTAGTATATTTAATCTGAACTTGCTGCTTCTGGTCTTCTAAGCTTTCAATATCTTCTTTTAACGCTCGATTCTTGCCTTTCTCTTTACCATAGGCAATAAAATATCCTGAAGCTATTCCAAGTAGAAATGATATTAATCCAATTATGTATTCCATTCGATTCTCGATCTCAGATGAACACTAACGCCTCAATGACAGGCAAAATTTGGTTAGCTAAAATACGAGCGGAGCAAGATAGACAGCCGTATTTTATCCTTTTTTATTAACTTGTTAGCGCGTACTTTGCTGAACTTTCGGTTTTTCCCATGCAAGAATGCTTACACAGTAATTTACGCCAACCACCAAATACTCAGTTACCTTTGCATTATCTGCTAATAGAAAACCATTTCTATTCTTTTCTAAGTCGAACCAACCATCAGAATTTATTTCATGAAGCCAACCTGCTTGTAAAGAACAATCAGGCCAAAACTCTAGCAAGTCACCTTCATCTAAAACCCGAAAACCTGCTGGATCTTCAAAAATAATATCGATTTTATCACCATCGATAGATATTGTGATCTCTAGAAGTTCAACATCAAAATTGAGGTTTATCACCTCAATCGTGTTTGTTGAATTATCAAACTCTATAACTTTAGATTTCACCAAAACCTCTGAGTACCGCTAACAGCTTATTGACAACATTTGGGGGTTATAACACCCCAAAATGGCGTATATTACATTGTTTAATAATTCCACTAAATAACTTTAATGTAAACAAGTGATTAGGCATGTTATAAAAAGGTCTTTGTTATTTTTCACCAAAACGATTTTTAATGATGTTATCGGACAAAATTAAAACAGCTGTTTATTTAAACAGCTGGCTCTGTAAGTTAGCTTTATTTATGTAGCTACCTTTTACGACCATAATTAACAAACGTACGGATACTAAGCGCTAGTTAAGGCTTATTGAGGCTTACTTATACTGGTTTAGCATTGTTATACGCTTTAATAGTTGGCGTTTAGCCTTATCTGGTGGAAAAACTCGATTATAAAACAGAGGAAAAAGTAATAGGAAAATTTTGGCTTTATGTATTTAGCGCGTAATTAGCTAAAGCATTGGTGAGATAAGCGAGCCTTAACATATTAATGATACAGGCTCGCTGGGGTGTTTGTAATAAAACGAATGAGTGAGGTGCTTACTTTACATCAAAGTTCACGTGGTCAAAGTATGGATTTTTCTCACGCGCTTTAAGTACGCTGATTGTAGTGAGCACAATGAGTTGCAACTCGCTATTTACGCTAACAACTATGCA
Organism: Pseudoalteromonas sp. c7(2019); assembly: GCF_011378625.1. Lineage (NCBI taxonomy): Bacteria > Pseudomonadati > Pseudomonadota > Gammaproteobacteria > Alteromonadales > Pseudoalteromonadaceae > Pseudoalteromonas > Pseudoalteromonas sp. c7(2019). Next base: position 141,388 of record NZ_WTKS01000007.1, read on the forward strand.
TTCGTCTCTATTAGCATTGCGTTTTGTGTCAGTTGCTACGCCACATACACCATCGCCATTTTTTAATATAAGCTCAATACTTAAACGGTGCATACAGGCAATTTCGATATAGTCGTATTGGTTGCAACTGATCATAATGTCCTCTTTATATGTTATTTAGCCGGTTTAAAAATCATTAAAAAAGCAATAACAACAAGGTTGGCTATATACCAAAGATCTTTAATTACAAACTGCCCTAAGCGTTCCAGTAAAGTGGAAGAGCTAAATGCACCGGTTGCAGTAATTAAGAATGTTTGGGTCATCATAAATACGCTTAAACACGCTAAGCCACTTACAATAATTAGCTTTTTATTATTTAAAAATAGCCCTAAGCCCAATAACACAGCAAATAACACATCAAACCCGCCAATCACGTTAGACGCGCCTTGTACGCTAAATACCGTGTATAACCACGACATAAACGGTGAGGTTTCTACTAAACTTACAATGCCTTTTGCTTCAAACTCATAAAACTTCATGCCGCCAATCCACAATAAAACCATGGCAACCGGTATAAAGTTTAAAAGTACGTGTTGTTTGTCGGTAAGTTTGTCTTTATAAAATAAAAACAAATACAAAGGCACTACAGCAAAGTATTTAATTATGCCCTGCCCACTACCAATGATTGGAAAGCCGCCAAGTTGAGCCATCCAACGGTTACTGGCAAACAAGGTAAGTAATGCTACTAAACTTATAATTGCTGCAAGTAAAAGTGCTGGTGTAGGTTTCATTAATTTAAGGCGAGCGAGCACGGTGGCAAACGCTAAAGCAACCATAAATGAGCCACTAATCAAACCTAATGCAGATACAGACATTAGCGAATCAACGCCATAAAAACTAAACGTAGCCGTTAACGTATTAGGGTTTGCTCCTAACGCAAACGATAAGCCAAGTAACAAAAAGCTACTCGCTAATAAAAAAGTAATCACGTTGTTGGTTAATTTTAAGTTCATTGTATTTCCAGGTATTCGTTAAGACTTACAAAGACCTTGCTAGTCGATAAAACAATTCAAGCTAACTCTTAAAAATATAAGAGTTGATTAAGCACAACGTAAGCTCTCATAGGGTAATGTAATCAATCACTTTAGTTTATGATTTATTACCTCTTTATTAATAAAATCAAATAAGTCTAATATTCATATGATGTGCGTCATCTTTTTTATTATTAAATGAAGTAGAATAACGTCGCCTTTTCAATAAACAGAATGCATGTATTTCTAAAACTTAGGGACATTTTTAATGAAGGGTACTGATATTCGAGTTACCTCTGGACTGATTTCTATAGCCATTGTTTTACTACTTTGGTTTGCTGTACCGCCTCCGCAAGGTGTTACCGAAAACGCATGGCATTTGCTCGCTTTATTTATTGGTACTGTAGTTGCCATTATTGGTAAAGCAATGCCTATCGGTGCCATTGCTATTTTAGCTATTACTTCTGTTGCGTTAACCGGCGTAACTAATGACAGCCCATCTGGCGCTATTAAAGATGCATTAAGTGGCTTTTCTAATTCATTAATTTGGTTGATTGGTATTGCTATTATCATATCTCGGGGGTTAGCTAAAACCGGTTTGGGAAATCGCATTGGCTATAATTTCATTTCTCTTTTTGGTAAAAAAACAATTGGTATTGGCTATGCACTCGCACTTTCTGAACTTGTTATAGCGCCTGTAACGCCAAGTAATACCGCGCGAGGCGGCGCTATTATTCACCCAATAATGAAGTCGATAGCAACAAGTTTTGGCTCATCTCCTGAGGAAGGCACATCTCGTAAAATTGGGCACTACCTTGCTTTAGTGAGCTACCATATAAACCCTATTACATCAGCTATGTTTATTACGGCGACTGCGCCAAACCCTCTAATTGTAAAGCTTATTGCTGATGCTACCGGTGCAAATATTAGTATTACTTGGGGTACGTGGGCGCTGGCAGCGCTTGTTCCTGGTTTGCTATGTATTGCCCTTGTGCCTTTGGTTGTTTATGCCATTTACCCACCTGAAGTTAAAAGTACGCCCGACGCTAAAAAATATGCAGAATCTAAATTAACTGAAATGGGCCCAATGAGTTATGGCGAAAAAATAATGGTGGGTGTTTTTGCTATGCTGCTTATTTTATGGGCCGGCGTACCCGCAATGATTTTAGGGGCTGACTACGCAGTTAACACAACCGCAGTGGCTTTTTTAGGTTTGTCGGTTTTATTAGTGACTGGTGTATTAAGCTGGGACGATGTACTTAAAGAAAAGTCTGCGTGGGATACCGTTGTTTGGTTTTCAGCATTAGTAATGATGGCCACTTTTTTAAATAAATTAGGTTTGGTAACGTGGTTTTCAACACTTGTTGAGAGCAACATTGCACAACTGGGCTTTGACTGGATTGTATCGGCTATTATATTGGTAGCTGTGTATTTTTATGCTCATTACTTTTTTGCGAGTACTACAGCACATATCACTGCTATGTTTGCCGCATTTTACGCCGCTGGTTTAGCGCTTGGCGCTCCGCCTTTATTTTTAGGTTTACTGTTAGCTGGCGCTTCATCACTCATGATGTCGTTAACGCATTACGCAACAGGCACATCTCCCATAGTGTTTGGCTCAGGCTATGTATCTTTAAAAGACTGGTGGGTAATGGGCCTTATAATGAGCGTTATTAATTTAAGTGTATGGGGAATTATTGGCGGGCTTTGGTGGAAAGCACTTGGGTATTGGTAGTATTGCCTTTGTTAGTTTGGCTTGCACATTTAATACTGCGCACTTGAGTTTAGAACAAGTTCAAGTGCTTCAGCCCTAAAAATATAAACATTAGGGCTGTTAGAAGGGAGCATTATGGTTTTTAAATTCATAAAGGCAGCATATTCAGACCGAGACTACTTATTAAGCCTCAGAAAACTGACTATGGTTGAACACTTAGAAAATGCCGGGTTATTTTTAACTAAGCAACAGCATGTTTTAAGGCTTGATGACCAATATGACTGCTCCGATCTTATAGTTATAAATGAGGTACCAATTGGTACTTTAAAATACCAAACGCACGCTCAATACGTTGAAATAATGCAATTACAAATACATCCATTGCATCAAAATAAAGGGTATGGGAGAGCTGTTATTGAACAAGTTATTACAAGTGCGCAATCAAAACCGATTAAACTCACTGTGCTTAAAAACAACCCAGCATTAGGACTTTATAAGCGGCTGGGTTTTACTATAACTGATGAGAATAATTACGAGTACTACATGCAAACGCGGGCTACTCGTAGCTAAAATTAGTCGCTTTGATCTCTGAAGTCTTTTTTTCTGAAAATAGTTAAATGCCAACCCCAATGCAAAGAGCCTAATCTTAAAAAAATAGTCGTGAAAAATGACCCTAAAATACACCAAATGTAATCTACATTAAGACTAAATAAAGCGGCATAAACTGCACCACCCGCTAAACACGCAGAGGCGTAAGGTTCGCTGCGCATAACAGTTGGCACCTCACGGCAAATTACGTCGCGTATTAAACCACCAAATATACCTGTAGTAATGCCCATGGTAATTGCGACCACCATACCAGAGCCATTAATGAGTGCTTTTTCTATCCCCATAATATTAAATAACGCCATACCAACAGCGTCTACCAACAAAAAGTAGTAATTATTAACGCGCGGTAAGTATCGAATAAATGCAATTGTTGCTATAACGGCCCCATAGGTTGAATATAAATACTCCGGGGTAGCAATCCAAAATACCGGTTTGTTTAAAAGTATATCTCTGAGGGTACCGCCCCCTAATGCTGTAACGGTTGCCACCACTACTACGCCAAAGCCACTAATGTTTTTTTCATACCCAAGCAATGCCCCTGCAACAGCAAAAAATGCGACACCGAGTAACCCTAGTACCATAAAGTATTCAGCAGTCATGGTAATTCCTTTTTTAAATTTATAAGGAGTTGTTTCAACTTACGTGCCAAAAAAACGAGTGAATACAAATAAATTTATAATTTAAGCAATTGAAATTTATAAACTTATTATATGTATTAAAAAACATTAGCTATGTGATATTTAGAGAAGGCTTAACAAGAGTAATTATTTTAATTATGGGTAGTTTTTACACGTTAAAGTACAGAGAGGTTTTGTTACAGAGTTGCAGTCGAGCACTTTTAAATCTTAAGCAAAAATTAAATGAGCAATAAAGCTATTACCAATATCACAAAAATAATAGGCAATATTGTATGTTGCCAGTTTTGCTCTTTATTTTGATTATAGAGTGTTTGCATTGAGCTTTTATCATTGTTAGTAAAACTATGCTGGCACTGCTTAAAGCTTTGGGCTTTTATGCTCACCCAAGTACCACATTTAATACATGCGTAACGCCTTGCCAGTTTATCAAACTCGTTTGTTTTTATAAACATTCTCATGTATCACCTCATTGATTTTCGCTGCGGTAAGAAAACCAATGAATAATATATATGTTGGGTAACAAATTAAAGAAGCCGCTAGTGCTAAAATTAGCTGTGTGTTGTTTTTCATAATCATCCTTGGTTACTAGTCAAAAAAAATCGGTAAGGTTTTTTTAATTATATTAACAATTTAGTGAAATACGCCATTTTGTAACTTTTGCTAATCAAACTTAAATCCGGGTAATTTTTTTGCCTAGGCAAAGCTGCCATAATTAATATCCTGATTAATCTACATAACTCACTTTTGTTCCCGCTAAATGATCATGTAAACATCGTTTATCTTTTCCAAATATAAATAATGGATTAACAAAACCAGCTATAAACTGACCTACCGAAGGGACAAGTGATAATAGTTGCATAGAAAGCATGCGTTTAAAGTAAATTGTAGTAAAGCTTGCTTGTGTACCATCTAAATTTTCAATACGGATAGACATTAAAGATTTACCAATTGTTTGTCCGCGTTGGTACATAAGGTAACCATGAAGCACTAACGTGCTTAATATGCCATAACCTAGCAAACCTGCAGATAAAGTAAGTGTTGGTTGGCTTAAATTATCAAACCCTACAAGCATGAATACAGGTATAAAACAAGCAACACCTAAAACGCCATCAACAATAGCAGCTACTAACCTATCTGAGCGCGTTGCTTTTTCTCCTGCTACTTTTGATACAATATTTTCAGATGGGCTCTGTGCTTCTCGCGTTTCAATTAAGTCGTCTATTTCTTTTGCTCGATCTGGGTAGGCTTCGCGATCTATAGCTCTCGCTGATGAGTAAAGCTCATCTAAAGTGTAGGTAGAAAAATCAATTTTAGAGTCCATAAAAGCTAAGTCCGTATCTTCTTTTTATCGTAATTTAACATAATTAATTTATGTTATTCAATTATTTATGTGTTTTTAATAACATACCATAACGTGTTGGCGTTTTTACAATTTGACCTGCAAGCGTGCTGGTATGTCCTGCTAAATCTAGCGCATCAGCAGGCTCTTTTATATTCATTATACCTATCAGCTTAATTAAGTGAGCTATTTTGAGATAAGAAAATCGTGTCGATAACAAGGCAAAAATTTCGCTATTTAGTTGTTCTATATCAGAAATTTTTAACACAATTAGCGTCAGATTCAAGCCCTTAAATTGATCAAGTACTATTGCTGATTGGTATTATACGGCCATTAAAAAACATGTCCCCTTGGTCAGGTTTAACCACATCATAAAGCATTTTCATTAATGTGCTTTTACCAGCCCTATTTTCCCCTTTAGATTTAAATAGTAAAAGCATTCGCTTCACCGTGCCTTATTTTTAAGGCTACTCCGTTATTACCTATACCTCGACAATTTAACCCAACCGCCCTTAACTGACCAAGCGGTCAACAATGGCATAGTAACTGCAATAAGCTAATTAAAGATTAAAAAGTATTTTTGTTACCCGTGCGCAAACAACAAGAAAAAACATACGCCAAGCCTTTATGTATCAGGGCTTTATAAAAATTAAGGGGGTCTGTGTGATTCAATTTTTATTAAATAACACGCCAATTGAAGTACAAGAATGCTCGCCAAGTCTCACCATTTTGGACTGGCTTCGCACCAAAAAAGGGAAAGTGGGCACCAAAGAAGGCTGTGCAACTGGCGACTGTGGCGCGTGCACAATTTTAGTGGGTGAAGAGCGTATAAATGCAAACGGGCAAGCTAGTTGGCAATACAAAACAATGAACAGCTGTTTATTGTTATTAGGTAATGCGCATGCAAAACATATAGTAACGGTAGAGGCTGTGACTACTGGTTTATACCCAAACTTAACCGATTTACACCCCGTACAACGTGCACTCGTTGAGTGCCATGGTTCGCAATGTGGTTTTTGCACGCCCGGTATAATAATGAGTTTGTTGGCTCTTTATATTAATGAACCAACGTACCCTGGTAAAAAAGCGGTTATTCATGCACTTGCCGGTAACTTATGCCGTTGTACAGGTTATAGCCCAATATTACTTGCAGCCGAAAAAGCCTATAGCTATGAGCGTAAAGCTGAACCGTACTCAGCAATGGCCGCTCAATTTAAAGCATCACTTAATACGCAATATGATGACGATATTCCATTTTTAAAAAATGGCCCTCGCAAATTCTATTTACCACAAACGGCCCAACAACTTGTTGAGCTAAAGACGCTTTATCTTTATGCACATTTAGTTGCTGGTGGCACCGACTTTGCCATTGAGCTTAGCCAAAACATGCTCTTACCGGATGTAATTATCTCCCTTAGCCAAGTAAAGGATCTTTGCACCTTGGCAGATAATAACGGTGAGTTACACATAGGTGCAGCGCTACCTTATAGCCAATTTGTTGAGGCATTTTATAACCATTACCCAGAGTCAAAAGAGCTATTTGAACGCTTAGGATCAAGCCAAGTACGTAACAGCGGCACACTAGGTGGCAGCATAGGGAATGCCTCTCCTATTGGCGATCCCGCTCCCCTCTTAATCGCTCTTAATGCATCAATGGATTTATTAAGCAGCGCTGGTACGCGCACTATTAAAGTTGCCGACTACTTTACTGATTACAAAAAAACAGTTCTTAAAAGCGATGAAGTAATCAGCAAGTTCACCATCCCAAAGCGCCCAGAGTCGCTAAAACTGGCATGTCATAAAATATCAAAACGCTTTGAAGACGATATATCTACCGTGTGTTTGGTACTTGCTATAGAGCATTCACAAAACATGATTACTCAAGCCCGCTGCGCTATGGGCGGTATGGCAGCTATTCCTAAGCGCGCGCAGCATATTGAGCAAAAGCTGATATCTCAATCGTTACAAGTAAGTAGCTTTATAGACGCAGCAACGGCTATTAACGATGACTTTACACCTATGAGCGATGTAAGAAGCAGTGCGCATTATCGCACTACGGTAAGCAAAAACTTATTACAACGCATTGGTATTGAGTTTTGTGAGTCGCAAGCACGCAACAATAACAACATTGCCATTACGAGGATCTCACATGCGTCACTTTGAAATGGATAAACTAAAAGCGCAAGGTGGTAGCGTTGGACAGTCTAAATATCACGAAAGCGCTATTAAACAAGTTTGTGGCAGTGCAAATTTTGCCGACGATAACCCTGAGCCATACGGTTGCCTGCATGCTTACCCAGTGCTCGCCCCTGTTACAAGCGGCTTTATTAAATCAATAGATACAAGTCACGCACTGGTAGTTGAAGGCGTTAAACGTATTTTATCGGCCGAAGATGTACCGGGTAAATTAGATATTGGCCCAGTATTTCCAGGTGATGTACTGCTGACCAGCCATGAAATTCAATACCACGGGCAACCTGTATTAATTGTTGTTGCCGACACCTATGAAATAGCGCGCCGCGCGGCACGTTTAGTGGTTATAGAGTGCGAGCAAACCACACCAATACTTGATATTAAAGAAGCCATTAGCAAAGAGCATTGGGTAAGGCCGCCTCATTCACTTAACCGTGGTAACAGCGAAAACGCCATTAATAACGCAGCCCACCAGCTTAAAGGCGAAATAAACATAGGCGGACAAGAACACTTTTATTTAGAAGGCCAAATAGCGCTGGCGCAACCTGATAACGACGGGGGCATTCATGTTCAGTGTTCTACGCAACACCCTACTGAGGTTCAACACTTAGTTGCTAAAATTTTAAAAAAGCCATTTAGCTTTGTAAACGTAGAAACCCGCCGTATGGGCGGTGCTTTTGGCGGCAAAGAAACCCAAGGCGCTCCATGGGCATGCCTTGCCGCCCTTGCGGTTTACCACCTTGGCTGCGCAGTAAAAATGCGCCTAGCCCGTAGCGACGATTTTAAATTAACCGGTAAGCGCCACCCTTTTTATAATCACTATCATGTCGGTTTTGACGAAAATGGTTTAATAGAAGGTGCCGACATTACCGTAAACGGGTTTTGTGGCTACTCCCCTGATTTATCTGATGCAATTGTAGACCGTGCCATGTTTCATGCCGATAACGCCTACTACTACCCAGCCGCCACAATTAAGGGTAATCGCTGTAAAGTGAATACCGTAAGCCATACCGCATTTAGAGGATTTGGTGGCCCGCAAGGAATGATTATGGGCGAGCTAATAATGGACGATATAGCAGCTAAATTAGGTAAAGATCCGCTTGAAATTAGAAAACTCAATTTATATAAAAAAGGCCGCGACACCACGCCGTATCATCAAACCGTAGAGCAACATATTTTAAAAGATATGATAAACCAGCTTGAGGAGTCGGGTGACTACTGGGCACGTAAAGAGGCTATTAAAGCATTTAACGTATCGTCACCCATTATAAAAAAAGGCCTTGCAATGACGCCGGTTAAATACGGTATATCGTTTACTGTACAACACTTAAACCAAGCCGGTGCATTAGTGCATGTATATAGCGATGGCTCTATACATTTAAACCACGGCGGCACCGAAATGGGCCAAGGGCTGAACACCAAAATTGCGCAAATTGTGGCCCATGGCTTTGGGGTCGATTTTAACGCGGTAAGTATTAGTGCTACGCGTACCGACAAAGTACCAAACACTTCACCAACAGCGGCCTCAAGCGGTACCGACTTAAACGGCATGGCGGCGCTAAATGCAGTAAACACAATAAAAGAGCGCTTAATAAACTTTATTACCGAGCACTTTGAAGTAGACAGCCAAAGTATTACATTTAAAGATAACCTCATTACTTTTAGTAAAGGGGAAATTAGCTTTAGCGAACTTGCAAATCTTGCTTACATGAATCGTATATCGCTTTCATCTACCGGTTATTACGCCACACCAAAAATTCATTACGACAGAGCCAAAGGTGAAGGCCGCCCATTTTTTTACTACGCTCACGGCGTAGCACTCAGCGAAGTAGAAGTAGATACGCTAACTGGCGAAAACACGGTAACCCGCGTTGACATACTGCACGATGTAGGCAGCTCAATTAACCCAGCACTTGATATAGGCCAAATTGAAGGCGCCTTTGTACAAGGTATGGGCTGGCTTACCACCGAAGACTTACAATGGAATGATAAAGGCCAGCTTGCAAGCTTTGGCCCAGCCAACTACAAAATACCAGCCATTGGCGATACCCCTGCCGAATTTAACGTCAATCTTTATAACTCAGCAAATCCAGAAACCACCGTGTTTAGATCAAAAGCCGTAGGCGAGCCGCCATTTATGCTGGCCTTTAGTGTATGGAGCGCTATTCGTAATGCCATAAGTAGTGTGGCTGATTACAAATACACCGCCCCATTGGATACACCCGCAACCCCAGAGCGAGTATTGAGTGCAATTGAGCAAACCGCTAGTTGGTTTAAGGAGCATCAACATGACTAATTTAAATGAGTCGTTTCAGGGTTTTCATACTCAAAACTGGGCGCAGGCTATAAACGAGCACGAACAAAGCGGCACTAATTATGTAATTGCCACGGTACTTGGCACAAATGGCTCAACCCCTCGCGGCACAGGCTCTAAAATGGTAATAAGCGGCGAGCATATTTACGACACTCTTGGCGGTGGCCACCTTGAATACGTAGTAATAGAAAAAGCCCGCGAACTACTTGCCAAAGGCGAAGCCGCCCAAGTAATTGAGCAATTTAACCTAGGTGCAAATTTAGGCCAGTGCTGCGGCGGAGCTGCCACCGTTATGCTTGAATGCATGCAATGCGAGCGCTTTACCCTCGACATTTATGGCGCAGGCCATGTAGCACAAGCGCTTATTGGTATATTGGCACAGCTGCCTATGCGCATACGCTGGATAGATAGCCGCGCAGATGTATTCCCACAGGCTATTCCAAATAACGTAGTAAAAGTGGTTGATGAAGAGCCAATAGAACAAGTAAAACGTGCGCCTAAAGCTAATAACTACTTAATACTTACCCATAACCACCAGCTCGACTTTGCACTCACCCAAGCCATTATTAAACGCGCTGATGCCAATTGGCTGGGCGTTATTGGCTCTGACACTAAAGCAAAACGTTTTAAACAACGCCTAGCACATCGCGATTTTACAGCCGCTCAAATACAACAAATGACCTGCCCTGTTGGGCTTAAAAATATTACGGGCAAATTACCAATGGAAGTGGCTATTTCGATTAGTGGACAGCTAATTGCCCTTTATCAGGCTATGCAAACCCAAGCGCCAAAACGCCAAGGCTTGCAGTGGCGCACACTAAAAAATGCCTTAATTAGCACCACGCAGGAGGAAGTAGGCGCATGAGTAGCTTACAAATAAATACGCTAAATGATGCACAAGCAAAACAAGCACTTGAGCATTGCTGCGCGGCCCCTAACTGGGTAGCGGGCATGATAAAAGCAATGCCATTTAAAAGTGCTCAGCAGCTGTTTGAATGCGCAAAAAGCATATGGGATAGCCTTAGCGAGAGCGACTATTTAGCTGCCTTTGAAGGCCACCCGCAAATAGGTGACTTATCAACCCTTAGCAAAAAATACGCTGCTACCGCACAAAAAGCGGGCCATGAGCAATCGGGTATGAGCAAAGCAAACGAAGCCGTACTTACCAAAATGATTACCCTTAATAAAGAGTACCTGAACAAGTTTGGCTTTATTTTTATTGTGTGCGCCACCGGTAAAACTGCCGAACAAATGCTTGAACTCATAGAGCAGCGCATACACAACACCCGCAGCACAGAGCTTGCTATAGCCGCGGGCGAACAAGCCAAAATAACAAAAATAAGATTGGAGTCATTGCTATGAATAAAAGTATGAACAAAAGCCCTATTACCACCCATATACTTGATACCAGCACCGGAAAACCTGCGGCAAACGTTGCTGTTAAGCTATTTAAACTTACAAATAACGAATGGGTACAACTAACCCAAGGCACAACCGATACCGATGGGCGAATTACCGACTGGCTAAATACAGAAGTAGAATTTGCAACCTATAAGCTAGTATTTGATTTAGATAGCTACTACCAAAATCAACCTACCCCTGCGTTTTACCCAGAGGCGCAAATAACGTTTAGATTACAAGATACTAAACATCACCATATCCCATTGTTGCTTAGCCCGTTTGGCTACTCTACATACAGAGGTAGCTAACTATGAGCACACAAAACAATAATAACTTAACAGTAATTTGTGCCGATATACTCGACTTTGTTGACGACCCTGCCATTGCTGGCGAAAGCGCCCATCGTTTTTTTGAAAAAGGCGCATTAGTTATCAAGCACGGCAAAGTAGTTAAACTTGGTTACGAGCACGACATACTGCCAACAATTGATAAATCAGCGCGTGTTATCCGCCACGATGGTAAGCTCGTTATGCCTGGTATGATTGACACCCACATACACTTACCACAAACCGAAATGGTGGGTGCGTACGGCGAGCAACTGCTAAGTTGGTTAACCGAATACGCGTTTCCGACAGAGAAAAAATTTACGTGTAAGCATTATTCAAAAGAGATCTCTAATCGCTTTTTAGACGAGCTGCTGCGTAATGGCACAACCACAGCCCTTGTATTTGGCACTGTGCACCCGCAATCGGTTGATGCGTTTTTTAAAGAATCACAAAAACGCAATTTACGTATGATTGCCGGTAAAGTAATGATGGATCGTAACTGCCCTGACGACTTATCTGATTGCGCGCAAACAAGCTATGACGAATCTAAAGCCCTAATAAAAAAATGGCACAATGTTGACAGGCTAAGCTACGCAGTTACGCCGCGTTTTGCCCCCACATCAACCCCAGAACAATTACAAAAATGCACTCAGTTACTTGAAGAATACCCAGACACCTACCTGCACACTCATCTATCAGAAAACAAAGATGAGTGCGAATGGGTAAAAGGGCTATTTCCAGAAGCTGAAGATTACCTTGGCGTTTACGAGCAAGCTAAAATGGTACGTAAACGCTCGGTATTTGCCCATAGTATTCATTTATCTGAGCGCGAGCTATGCTGCCTTGCAGATAACAATGCGGCAATATCGCACTGCCCTACCTCAAACCTGTTTTTAGGCTCAGGACTTTTAAATTTAAAAGCCTGTGAAGAGCACGGCATAAACGTAGGCATGGGTACCGATGTAGGCGCAGGAACAAGCTTTTCTATGCTACAAACAGGTAACGAAGCTTACAAAATCCAACAGTTACAAGGTCAAAAGTTTTCAGCATTTAAAGGGCTGTATTTAGCAACACTCGGCGGTGCTAGAGCGCTCGATTTAGAAGGGACAATTGGTAATTTTGAAGCCGGCTGTGAAGCCGATTTTATTGTAATGGATTGTTCGGCAACTTCGTTTTTAAAATTTAGAATACAACATGCCAAAACCCTACATGAAAAACTATTTGCAATGATGATGTTAGGCGACGACCGCTGCGTTGAGCAAACCTACATTATGGGTAAAAGTGTGTATAAGCGCGATGATAACAATCAATTTTCAGACACCCGCTCACCGGTATTAGAAGAGGCTTAACCGTTATGGAAAACTATTTATTTGAGCTTGCTCATTTAGTACTGCGTTACTTTCATGTTATTGCTGGTATAGCCTGGATTGGCGCTTCATTTTATTTTGCATGGCTTGATAACAACCTACAAACACCACCGCAATGGAAAATAGATAAAGGCATAAAAGGCGATTTATGGGCCGTGCATGGCGGTGGCTTTTATGAAGTGGCTAAGTATCAAAATGGCCCTGAACAAATGCCTCATACCCTGCATTGGTTTAAGTGGGAAGCGTACACAACCTGGATCACCGGTATATTACTATTTAGCTTACTTTATTATGTTGGCGCCGATGTGTACTTAATTGATAACAGTAAAAGTGAGCTAAGTAAATTTGCAGCTATTGGCGCATCCCTTGGTTTTATTGGCTTAGGTTATGGTATTTATCGTTTATTGTGTAAAACCCCGCTGGTTGAAAACGGCAAAGTGTTTATTGCTGTAGTTATTGGTTTATTAGCTCTGTGGACTTTTGGGGTTGATCAATTATTTAGCGACCGCGCTGTGTATATTCATGTAGGCGCACTCATTGGCACGTGTATGGTTGGCAATGTGTATCACATTATTATGCCAGGGCAACGCTACATGGTGAGTGAAGTAGAAGCCGGCCGTATACCCGAATCGCTCCCAGGTTTAAAGGCAAAGCTGTGTTCTATTCATAATAACTACGCCACGTTACCTGTGGTATTTATTATGCTTAGCAATCACTTTCCTTACACGTATAGCCACAACTTTGGCTGGCTTATTTTAATTGCGCTGTTTGGTATTGGTATGTGGATACGCCATTATTTTAACTTAAAACATCAAGGCGTTAATAAACCTTCAGTACTTATAAGTGGTATTGCAGCATTTTTTGCCCTTATGTTGGCAATAGCACCTTGGCCCAGCAGTACAACAAATGCAGACGAAAACGCGCCTTTACAAGCAAGTATTACCGACGCACAAGCGTGGGATATAATCAGCAAACACTGCACGCAGTGCCATAGTGAAACACCTACCTCTGAGCTTTTTCAAACAGCGCCGCTAGGCTTTAAGCTCGACTCTATTAGTGATGTAAAAAAATCCAGCACGCTTATTCATACCCGCGCGGTTATAACCAAAGACATGCCACTGGCTAATATGACCCAAATGACTAACACAGAGCGCGAAACGCTCGAGTTTTGGCTCACGGCACTTAAAAAGGAGCAATAAAATGAGCGAGCAATTTAAAAACTACCCACGAGACTTAATTGGTTATGGCCCACATGCGCCTCATGCAAATTGGCCCAATAAAGCACGTATTGCCGTGCAAGTGGTATTAAATTACGAAGAAGGCGGCGAAAACTGTGTATTACATGGTGATGCAGCCGCTGAAACGTTTTTATCAGAAATAGTCAGTGCTCCCCATGTAGAAGACCGCCATATCAGCATGGAGTCTATTTACGAATATGGCTCGCGCGCGGGCGTGTGGAGGTTACTGCGTTTATTTAAAAAATACGATATACCGGTCACCATTTTTGCAGTGGCGATGGCCCTTGAGCGCCACCCCGATGTAGCTAAAGCCTTTGTTGAAGCAGGCCACGAGATTGCAAGCCATGGCCTGCGCTGGATTAATTATCAAAATATAGATAAACAAACCGAGCGCGAACATATGCAACAAGCCATTGACGTCATTAAAAAGCTTACAGGTAAAAAGCCCAAAGGCTGGTATACCGGCCGAACTAGCCCAAATACCGCAGCCCTTGTAGTTGAGAATGGCACATTTTTATATGACGCCGACGATTACAGCGACGACCTACCCTTTTACAGTATTAAAGAAGGTAAGCCACAACTCATTGTGCCCTACACGCTCGATGTAAACGACATGCGCTTTGCTGCCGTACAGGGTTTTAATGCAGGGGATCAGTTTTATAATTATTTAAAAGATGCCTTTGATACGCTTTATGAAGAAGGTGACCCAGAAGGTGAAAACACCCCAAAAATGATGTCGATAGGTTTGCATTGCCGCTTAATTGGCAGACCAGGAAGAATAAAAGCATTAGCACGGTTTTTAGAATATGCCCGATCGCATGAGCAGGTTTGGTTTGCCACGCGTGAACAAATAGCCGAGCACTGGCTTAAAACCCACCCGTATAAAAAAGCATAGTTTATATTTTTTAAAACATAAAAAAGCCCAGCAAAGCTGGGCTTAAATTACTTTAGGAGTAGTGAAATTTATTCAAAAGAAACGGTGATGATATTCGAACACACATTTTCTGTTATACATAATTGGTAATCGTACGATGGTAATGTAGCTCCACGCACGTAATCACGGTAGCGACCATTATCTGCAGTGGTATCAACTAGCTCACCATTACGGTAAACGCTTAATGACTCTGCACCCACTTCTTCCCAGCTAAGTTCTACACGCATCGTACCTAGGCGTGTTTTATTAGCGCGTTTTAAGTTCAGTTCAAGGGTCACGTCACTTACAACAACGGCTTGGGTAAATGTATCTGTATTACCTTCACTGTCAGTAACAGTTAGTTCTACATCGTAACTACCCGATTGCGCATATGCATGCACAGGGCTTGAATCTGTTGATGTAGCGCCATCGCCAAAGCTCCAGCTCCACTGTGTAATGTCGTTATTGGCATCATTGCTTGTATCTACAAACGAGGCTGTTAAACCTTGCGTATCAACAGTAAAGCCTGCACGTGGCGGTTGTGCACTTACTTCGCCTATAGCGCTAAGCGTAAGTGACCAGCCATTAATATTACCTGTGTCTGCACCCGCTGTATCCACAGCATTTAACGTCCAGTCGCCTGTTGCTACTTCACTGTTAAATACGCTTGATGTAAATGTTTTAACAATATCATCTTCGCTGCCACCTTCATTACTCTGTAAAGTTACCTCAGAGCCTTGTGGTGAAATTAGCGTAAGGACTATATCGCCAGACCAAGTATGCGTAATATTTACATCAACAGAAGTACCAAAAACAGTTAAATCATCTGAAATTGTAATTACCGAATTAGCACCTTGTGGATCATTATCAGGAATCGCCACATTTTCTTCGCTAGTATAGGTGTAGTCATTTAAACCAGCAGGTTGAAGCATTAAGCTTACTGTTTTTTCTTTAACAATATCATCTGATGTTGCTGTAACAGTAAACTCATAATTACCCCATGGCGTATTTCCATTGGTCTCAACACTAAGCTGTACTGTTTCGCCAGGGCTTGCAGTTAGCTCTGATAAATATGCACCAGTAAGGCTAGATTCTAGTTCAAGCGTTACTTCACCATCCCACTGAGCAATAGAACCAATTTCAAACGTATAAGTTGCAGACTCACCAACTGTTATTTGTTGTGACGCTGGCGTCACAGACATTTTAAAGCTTGGCGTTGGATCGGCATCTAATAACGCCTGATTTGCGTTTAGGCGCGTGCCCGCAAGCGTTTTACCTTGAAGTGCAGCATTAGCGTCACCGCTACTCATTAGTAACGCTTTAAGCTCTGATGTTGTTAAATCAGGGTTTACTGACAACACAAGAGCAGCAACACCGGCAACATGAGGTGTTGCCATTGAAGTACCTGAGTAATTTGCATAGCCATTACCCGGAACTGTTGACAAAATACCAGAGCCTGGTGCTCCCATGTCAACACTTGTCGCGCCCCATTGTGAAAAGTCTGATAAGTTATCATTGCTATCAGTACTGGCAATTGCTAATACACTCTCGTGTTCATAACTTGATGGATAGTGAGGGTTTGCATCATTATCAACTTCGTCATTACCAGCAGCAGCAACAAATAATATGTCAGCTTGCTCACTAACAGTCATAGCATCCGCTAACGCTTGGCTATAACCGCCACCGCCCCAGCTATTGTTTAAAACACGTAAGTTTACACCTGAGTTTTTAAGATTAACCATATAGTCGATACATTTTATTGCATCTGATGTTGAACCATTACCAGCGGCATCTAAAAACTTACAACCAACAATAGAAACTTCATGGTTTACACCCACAACACCTGTAGAATTATTACCGCTTGCACCAATAGTGCCTGATACGTGGGTACCGTGACCTTGGTCATCCATTGGGTCGCCAGCATCCGTAATTGCATTAATACCGTGAATGTCGTCTATGTAACCATTGCCGTCATTATCAATACCATCGCCTGCAATTTCGCCAGTGTTAACCCACGCATTGTCAGCTAAATCAGGGTGACTGTAGTCAACACCAGTATCAATAACACCAACTACAACATCGCGACTACCAATTGAGATTTCCCATGCTTCTGGCGCATCAATATCTGCATCGGCAATGCCGCCTGTTTGCCCTTCATTATTTAGGCCCCAAAGTTCATCAAAACGTGGATCGTTAGGTGTATTGGCAGCAATACTAACGCGGTAATCTGGCTCAACATATTCAATTGCTTGATGAGACTTTAAACGCTCAATAGCTTCTTTAGTACTCATGCCAGATACTTTAAATTTAGCAAGGCGACCTGAGAATAATGATGTGAAGTTATCATCAACTTCATCATTATTTAAATCTGTAATTTTTGCTTTAACCAAGCTTCGTGCTTGTTTACGCATTTGAGGTGTTGCATTTTTTTTATATTTAACAATAACAGAGTCACTGCTTGCAGCTGCTTGTGGAAGAGCTCCTGCATCAGGTAATTTAGCCGAAGCCAAACAAGGTAGTAAAGCAAGCGTAATAATAGATAATTTTGTTTTCATTGTTCTATCCATAGTTGGGTTAGCTTAGAAGCACTAAGCGGGTTTGTTCACTATTTCAAGTACAAGGGATCACGTGGCAAGTTATAAGCAAACTAGTAAATACGATATTTGACAAGTTAAAAAGTTAAAAAGAATTAAAAATCATAAATTTTGACCAGTTTGGCTATAAAAAAAACACTAAACACAGTCATTTTAATGAACTGCCCCATTACAACCTTACCCATTATAGGGTCAAACTTTTTTACTGCTTTTGCTTACTATTACATTAAAACCCACCAGTTACACACATAAACCGATGATAATAAAAGGTTAATTATTTGGTAAAAAATGATGATTTAAGAAAATGAAATAGGGGAATACAGTTAATGGGTGATTATGAATTTGAGCTTAAACTTTGTTAGTTCAATATTTATGACAAATTAAAACTTAATTATTTATAGTCACATATTACGCTTCACCTACTTCTAAAGTTACGCAAGCGGATCACAAAAAATATATCGGCACGGCATGCTGAGACAACAAATACCTTATTAAAACCTATAACATTTAGGGTATTTGATTTTAATATTTCAAGGAGAAAATAATGAAGTTGAATAAATCACTTTTAAGTTGTGCTGTTGCAATAGCAATGGGTACCAGCTTTGCCTCATATGCAGATACCGACAACAAATCAGCATCAAACTCAGAACTTAGTACAAAAATATCTATACTTAGCACCGCTAATTCAATGACATTGGCACAATCGCAAAATAATAACACCGCGATTTTAATGCAAGAGGGAGATAGTAATACTATTGAGGTTTCGACTACTGGAAACGAGAACACAACAGAAGTTACTCAATTACAATCAGGTAATTATGTTGGCGTAACAACAATTGGTAACAACAACGAGCAAGTATATGCCCAAGATGGCGTTGCCAACGGTGTAATTACCGAAGTTACTGGTAATAATAATTACCTAAATGTTTTGCAAAGTGGCCAAGGCTTTTTTGTAAACAACGAAGCTGTCAACATGATTGTTGGTGACGACAATATCGTTGATGTAGAGCAAGGCACTGGTGGTCATTGGTTTTACAACTTAGATATGAAAGGTAATGGCAACGAAATCAGTTCATTACAAACAGGTGAGTGGCATGAAGCTGAATTAACCTCTGTAATGGGCGATCAGAATAGTCTGAGTCTTGAGCAAAACGGTTACTGGAATACCTTCAAAGTGAGTTCTTTACAAGGCAATGATAACGAGCTTGATATTGAACAAGACGGCGATCGTAATACTGTTACCTTCACTGATATTTTAGGCGATGCAAATGAGCTTTCAATTGAACAAGAAGGCAATACTAACGCAGTAACATTTGTAGCTGTATTAGGCGATGAAAACGAAATTGATTTAGACCAAGAAGGTTCTTTAAATACTATCGAATCAAACTTATTCGAAGGTCAAAACAACGAAGTTACAGTAACTCAGGTTGATTTAAGCAACTCAACAACCGTTGATATTATTGGTGACGATAATGAATTAACGGCTACACAAGTTGGCTTATTAAATGATGCTTACATGGGCGTTTTAGGTACCGATAACGAATTTATGATTAACCAAGTAGGTGAATCAAATTCAGCACACGTTGTTAACTTTAATGGGTCTGAAAATGACGTTAACGTTATTCAGTCTGGCCAAGAAAACACTGCTGTTGTTGAGTCTTCATATCCTGATATATCTCTAACATCAAACGACAACGATATCGATATTATGCAAAATGGTTCTCAAAACGAAGCCATGGTTACACTTGCAGGTATTTTAGATAGCAACATGAACCAAGTTGACCTAGCTCAAACAGGTGAAATGAACGTAGTTGATATGATGGTTGAAGGTAATGGCCACAGCATTGATATTTCACAAACTGGCGAAGGTAACTGGGTAGTAGGAATGGAGCAACCTGCATTTTTAGTAGGTGGCGAAAACGTTTCGTTTAGCGTAACTCAAATGGGTAACGATAACATTGTTGAAGGCGCCGTAATTGGTTTCAACAGCACTGTTTCAGTGACCCAAATTGGTGACGGTAACGTGACTTCTATTACTCAAATGTAATTATTGAGGTTGGGGAGAGCAACTCTCCCCATTTAGTTATGCATAATAATAAAAACCATTACCAAGTATTATTACTTACGCTTTCTCTGTTTTTAATGCCCGCATCTTATGCCGCTGAAGAGTTGGAGATTGACGGCCTACTACTTGATAGGAGTATTAGCCGCTTTGGTCATCAGTTCTATTTTGAGTTTTCTAATTACTGGCGAGATCTCCCTTCAACTGCAGGTTTTAACATTGAAATTAAAGAAACGGTCATTCCAAAAGCAGGCACAAAGCTGTCGTTAATAATGAATAACCAACTTGTTTACGCAACTTATTTAGGTAGACGACTAGAGCCTTTAAATGAGCGTGTGGAGCAGGCTGTTTATACAGTGATAGATGCAATGGCTCGCGAAAACATGGCAGTGTCAACACCCGATATGGCTAAAGATGGATGGTAAAATGAAAAATATAGCCCTTATAATAATAACAACATTAAGCTTTTCAGCAGCAGCAACTGAAATAATTTACACCCCAATTAACCCAAGCTTTGGTGGTAACCCACTCAATGCAAATATGCTGTTGAGTAAAGCCCAAGCTCAAAACAAGCATAAAGCACCGGTAGTAGAAAAAGGTTACGCTGAACAATTTCAAGAAACTCTAGAGCGCACCTATTTAAATCGTATGGTAAGAGAAATTACCGATATGGCATTTGGTGAGGACATAGAAGATAGCCTTTTCAATCAAGACTCCATATTTATGAGTGGCGATTATCAAATTGAAGTTATAACCAGCACAACTGATTCTATTACAGTAAGAATAACAAATATAATTGATGACACCGTGGTGATCATTGAAGTACCGAGGTTTGGATAATGTATAAACTACTAATAACAATAATATTAATAGGATTGAGCGGTTGTGCGAGCCTAGGGAACTTAATCCCACCATCGCAACAAAAAGCAGTTAGTTTAGAGCCAACCGAATTATTCGCAGATCTGAAAAACTTACCTAAACCTGTTGGCAGTATTCCGGTATCTGTTTACTCATTTAGAGATCAAACAGGTCAATATAAGCCACAAACTAACGTTAGCTCATTTTCGACTGCCGTTACTCAAGGTGCTAACTCAATACTCATACAAGCATTACATGAATCTGATTGGTTTACGCCGGTAGAGCGTGAAGGTTTACAAAACATTTTAACTGAGCGAAAAATTATTCGTGCAGGCCAAGCCGATAATCCTAATCAAGCTGATTTACCTCCGCTAACAACCGCTAAAATCATTTTAGAGGGCGGTATCATAAGCTACGACACTAATGTAAAAACAGGTGGTTTGGGTATGGAATACTTTGGTATAGGCGCATCAGAGCTTTACCGTGAAGATGCTATTTCAATATACTTACGCGCTGTTGATGTTCGTACAGGACAAGTACTACTAAGTGTAGCCACCAGCAAAAAAGTACTTAGCCAAGAAATGCGTGCAGGCTTTTTTAGATACGTAAGCTACAAACGACTAGCAGAAGCAGAAGCAGGCTTTAGTGACAACGAACCTATGAGCATTTGTGTTACCCAAGCAATAGAAAAAGCACTCACAGATCTCATAACAAAAGGTATTGATAAAGGCTTATGGGCTAAAAAATCAGCATAAACTGACTTCCTAAATTAACTAAAGGCTACATATTGTAGCCTTTATAAGTTGTGTGGTTAGTGATTTGAAAGTACTTCGCTAACCCAACCCTTATAAAAATCTAAAGGATAAATTTTTTACTTAAATAACGTCTTAATGGCTCTACTCTTATTTAGCCATTGGCAGCAAAACAGATATATAGCGCTGCGCCCAATTAGCAAGCTCCACCCTGTTGCGTGAGTTAGTTTTTTTAAACGCACTGTATAAATGTGTTTTTACAGTGTGGTCGCTAATGTTAAGTTTATCAGCGATTGTATTGTTACTCGCCCCCTGTGCAATTAAATGAATAACAGACTTTTCTCGTTTTGTTAAATGATCGTAATCGTCCTGCTTTAATTCAATGTCGTCGTGTAAGCTATTAAACGACGATGCCACGGCTAAAATATCGTTAAAAGCTTTTGAAATCACTTTACGCGTAAACCAAAGCTCGCCAGTATTAACACGAAGTAACCCTTTAAAAATATCTTCTGGTGGATCAGATTTATAAAAAACACCATTAAAATGGTTAAGCAATAAGTTTTGCTCGCACACATCTTCTTTATCAACATTAAAGATGACAACGCTATAGTGTTTAGCTAAACAAATAAGGTCAGTCGGAATAAGGTCTTGCCATTTGCTTTTAGCACCATCTATTAAAAACAAATCATAATTTGTGCGCTGCTCAGCTTTAGGAATAACCTCGTCCATTTTAATATCACCAAACAAAGCTTGTAGTGTTCTTAAAATAGCGGTGTAGTTGTGTGAATGAAAAGATGATTGAAACGTTGTTTTTACAAATACCGAGTTTTTATGGGGCATAAATTTCGTCCTTGAAACATTTACACTACATTACCTAAATCAAATACAACTTACAATGGGATTTTGATATTAAAGTACTGTTATTCTTTCTCATCCTAAAATAGATAAAAATCAATTAAATCAATGTAAAACCTTCATCAATTTTATTTTTAAAATTGCTTTTATAAGATAAATAACAGATCGGATTAGTGGCTTAATAACTTATAAAGCCTTAAATATGCATTAGCCTAAACTAACTTTTAGGATCAATTATTCTATACTCGCTTTTAGTTTATTTAGCGCATCAACCGAAAAACCTCGATCATAAAAATATAAAATTTCGCCGCTGTTATTTATAAGTACCACACGTGAGTTATTTGGGCTTTGATTACCTGTAAACTTTTGTACCGCTTCACCATCTTTATAAATAGTGATTACCCCACCCCATAATTCTTTAGGGATGCCTTTGCGCATACCGCTGTCTATAAATGTACTAAACATGCGTGGTGCCATGCCGGCAATGGTTGGTAGTTCGTATGTAGGGAGCGTTACACCCGCCATATCTAAACCAATTAACCAACGGTCTATATCAAACTGACTATCTTGCTTGTACCCAATGAGCAGCAGTGTTTTATCTGCTTTAAAATCGCTGGGTATAGCCACCATGCTTTGCTCTAAACTTTCGCCGCTAATGCTTGGGAACTGTTTACCTGTTAATTGCTGGTTTGGATACTGTGTTGTACATGCACTAAGTAGTAAAAATGCAAAAGCACTTAATGTTAATTTGATCATAATAAACCTAATATTTATAAATTTCATAATGATACGTTTAGTATGGCAGCTGAGATCTAAAAATGCTGATTAGTTATATAATTTTTAAATTTAGACGCCGTCATGGGCTTACCATACTTCCAACCCTGTCCATAATGCACACCCGCCATTTTTAAAATAGCTTCTTGCTCAGTGGTTTCAATCCCTTCTGCCACACAGGTATAATTAAACTTATGCACAAGTTCCATAATATTTGGGATCATAGAGGCTTTTAAGCCCTCAGTTGCTATATCTTGAACAAACGTACGATCAATTTTAAGTTGATGAAAGCTCAAATTTTGTAAGTTTCTTAAATTCGAATAACCCGTACCAAAGTCATCTAATGATAAGTTAAATCCCGATTCAACTAAGGTTCTAAAATGAGCATGCGCAATGCTTGTATCAAGGTACTCGTCTTCAGTTATCTCTAAACAAATAATAAAGCGTGAGTTGGTAAGCTCTGTAATTTGCGGCAGTAACGACACATTACCCAGCTCTACATCACACGGAAATATATTAAGCGACACTTTAAAGCCTTCTGGCAATAACTCTATAGAGGTTAACTCTTTTATTGTGGTAGCAATCATTGCCTCAGTAAAAGTCCAAGTTAAATTATTTTTTCTAATAACCGGAATAAACTCATCTGGAAATAAAGCACCGTACTTATCTTCAAAACGTGCAAGTACCTCGCAACCAATCAGCTTGCCACTTTGCAAACAAATAATGGGCTGGTAAGTCCAATAAAATGATCCCTTTTTAAGCCCTTTACGAATACGTTGATTGGTAGAGCGGCGTGCAGCAATCCTCGCATCAACTATTAACGCACTCGATATGCCCGCTAAACAGGTTAAAATTAACGAAATTATTAATAATAAGTGATTATTAGAAAAAAACAGACTCCAAGGCAAGTGCACTACTACACAATATTGACTACTTGTAGAACTGCAAACTGAGTTAGTTTCGTAAGGAAAGAAAACGCTGTTTTTTACCTGCTGGTACAACCCCTCTTTACCTGCTAAATGATGCAAAGCATTTGGTGTTTTATAAATAACTTCCCAATCTGGCGCAGTAATTCCGATGTTGGTAAAGGGCGTGCTCTGCATAATTAAATTATAGTCCCCTTGTCTGACTATAATTACCTCCATAGGGCGCTCACTAAATAATAATAGATAAAGCTCTGGCTCAAAACGAACCCTGACCTTCTCACCATCTCGAATAAAGTCAGGCTGTTTGTCGTTAATTGGTTTACTTAATAAGCCTGCACCAGTAGTGCAAACTAGCTGGTTACCTTTAAAAAAGCCTATATCAATTACATATTTTGCATCAAATAAAGCGCGGCGCATCTCAAGAAGGGTTGTGTTGTCACACTGCTTAAACGCAAGCTTATTTAATGGGGTAAGAATTCGACGCCTCTCTGCAATTGCACCTTCTACATGAGTGAGAATATACTCAGCGTCTGACTTTGTTTGTGCTGTTAACTGCTGCGCTGCAAAATTGAGCAAAATAAAACAGCCAATTACAAAAACTAACCCTCCGGTTAAAATGGCTATAATAGATTTTTGTTGGTACTTTTTCATAGCATCTCGAAGTTGTTAATTTATATCACTACTTTATTAGATGATTGCATAAGTCGCATTAAATTCAAACAGATCGATTCAAAAATTATTGAACGAATTTTGAATAAACTGAGTGATTTTAGCGCTTACCGTTAAATGCTGATTACTTTCAAAGTGAATCCCATCACCGGCTGTTACATTAATAAATGTATTAAAATCAATAAAAGTACATTTATTATTAGCCGCAACGCTTTTAAATGCACTAGAGAGCTTTGTTGCTTTTGTATCTGCACCTTCGTAAATACGCGAATACTGCTCGGTGATTCTTATTTTAGGTGGGCTAGCAATAATAATTTTAGGAGATTTTAAAGTACTACCTTGCTGATAATAAATATGTATTGAGTTAATTAAATCATTTAAGCCACCTGCTATTAAACTAGGTGTTAAATTAAAACGTTTTTTAAGATCGTTTGTACCAAGGGCAATAATAATAAAGTCGAGCTCATGCTTATCCAAATAAGGCTTTAGATAACTAACACCATTAAGCATGCCATCAAACGGTGGATTATGCACTAACGTGCGGTTAGGCTGCCCTGCCTCTATTACGTTAAAGCCACACCCTAAGTTTTTATTTAATAACGATGTCCAACGGGTATTTTCATCAAAGCGTTTTCCCGTTACAGGGTTTAAACCCCACGTATTAGAATCACCAAAGCAGAGAATATTTTTTGTCATGTTAATTATTAAAATGGATTGAGTGTATAACCCTGCTGTTGCAGCTGGGCATGTGCTGTCATCGCCGAAAGTGACATTTGCACACCTTCAATTAGTTGTTCTGGTGCTACTTTATAATGCGTAGCCGATTGCCCACACACATAAACCACGGTGTTATTGGCCAACAATTGTTTTATTAAACTTTGATTTTTGTTATCCGCTTTAAAACGTTCTTTATATTCACTATTAGCCAATACATCAATGCTAGCACTACCATGTACCACTAACGCTAATTTAATGTTATCTGGCTTTACACCGTGTGCTACATGCATATTAATAAAACGTGCAAGTGAGTTCATTGAATTGTTCTGCTCACCTTTTTTAGCGCCATCACCAACATCAAAGGCTATTTTGAATACCGTAGAGTCATTTATCTGAACATGCTCCGGGACACTATAAAAGTAACCAAAGTCTTTAATAAGGTTTTCACCCGCTTGCGAAAATGGGCTTATAAGTAAAAGCAATAATAGGTATTTCATAAACAATCCTGTGTTTTAAATAAGTTAACCTATTTATAAAACTAACAGAAGCAAAGAAAAAAGGGCAGCTTATCATGCTGCCGATTGAGTGTTTTTATGATGGTGGTTAATAAACTGCATACCTAAATAGCTAAATGTTCGTTTAAACATTTCTACAAAAATATCAGGCGCTTCAAGCGATGATGCGTTTGATAACAACGAAAAATCTTTATTACGTAAAGCCCGTAACTTCGGCTTCAAGGTTTCGTCATCCATGTAATCTGTGATCCTATCTATAAAAGACTTCATTTGTACCGTAGTGTTATACCAATAAACAGGAGACGCGAACACCCAATGGTCGTACTTTAAAAGCACTTCAAATAGCGCGTAAAAGTCATCATTTTTATAGTTTTTGTCATAACAATACGGCGCAATTTTATAATCATCCAGACAAATTACGCGCACATCATTTTGCTCGGCAAAGCTATTAACATGGGCTGTGGTATTGCCGTTTTTTCGTGCGCTTGAATAAATAATAACAGTATTACGCTCAAGTTTTTGTTGCATTTAGTTAGCTCCTTTTTTAATGTGGTAGAAGCTTAAAACCTCAAGTTATATTGAGGTCAACTGAAGGATTAAAATTATGCCACTAGGACAAAAAAAATTAACCGAAGCTAACCTAACCGTTGGCTATGTAGCAAAAAGAAGTGGTGTAAAAGTATCTACTCTTCACTTTTACGAAACTAAGTTTTTAATTAAGAGCTGGCGAAATAATGGTAATCAGCGACGTTATAAACCTGATGTATTACGCCGTGTAGCTGTAATAAAAGCAGCTCAAGCGATGGGAATTACGCTCGATGAGATTAAAAACACCTTAGCGACCCTACCCGACAACCGCACACCAACAAAACAAGACTGGTCAGCACTTTCAAAACATTGGCAAGCGCAACTTGATGATCGAATTGCGCATATGCAACGCCTGCGCGACAAAGTAGACGGTTGTATAGGATGTGGTTGCTTATCACTTAAAAGTTGCCCAATTTACAATAAAGATGATCATTTAGGCGAAAATAAAAGCGGCGCTGTGCTTTTAAATACATAGTCTTTGCCTGTATAAAAAGTTCTCCACTTTTGTATAACAAAATAAATACCCCTCTTAGGCGTTGGGTCAACAACGCCTTAAATATAAAGGCTAACTACGCCTCATTATTGAGTTATTAAAGAAGGTTTTTTTAGTCCGTTTATTGGTAATACGTTACTTTGCTAACAAAATAGCCTCAGGTACTACAAAAACTCTCTATTCATTAATATAGAGTCATGAAGTTTCTTGTTTAGTTGGATCGCTAGATGATTTAAAAAACCATTTAAAATTTAGGGGAAGGGCTATACTCGAATGGTTTCTTTAATATATGTAAAAAGTATATTCAATGTGGGTAGGAGCATTGCTAACTGGTTAATTTTTAAGTATTCTTGTGCGCCTAAAAAGGAAGTAAATATTCAAGGAACAAACTGTTGGAACCAACTAATCACACCCCTGAAAACAATACAAAACCACCTGTAGTTACTCAAAAATTTTCGCAAGCCCTTAAAACGGTCGATCACAAAGAACTAAAAAGTACTGGTTTTTGGCTAAATCAATTTTTTATGGTTATTTCTACTATATTCGGCGTGTATTTAGCTGCTCAAAGCGGCTTAGAACAAGCGCTTAAATTTGACTCATTTAGTAAAATGGAAGATAACTACTATTTGCGCACCTCCTTATTTGACGAAGTTGCTGATAATGCAAACAGTATGGAAGAGTATGCTAATTTACTTGCAAAAAGCCCATCAATAAAAGAAATTGAGTATTTTGAACCAACACTCGAAAAGTACATTTGGCAAACGATGCAGTACTCTCCAACTACACTCGAAACCCCAAGTGAATTATTAACGCAAATACGTCGATTTTACTCAAGAGCTAAATTTTTAATAGACGCTGTAGCTAATAAAAGGATTTCCGCTAGACAAGCAGCTGAAGAATTAAAAGAGATTACTAATTTAATTAAAACTCAAACACTCCCTGCATTAAAAAATAGCGCTAAACAATTAAAAATGGAATTACAGCAGAATGATATTTCTGTTGGTTCGTTAAAGGAACTTACAAATGCCAACTAAAAGCTGTCCACATTGTAAAGATCATCCACTAGAAGTAACCAATTATCAGGGTGAAGAAATAGATATTTGCCGTGAATGTGGTGGCTTATGGTTCGAAAAAAATGAAGTAAATCGCATGATTTCCGAGATAAATGACGGCCCAGAAGGTGATAAATTTGAAACTCACTTTGGTGAGCCATTAGGCGTTTCTGAGCTTGACTGCCCTGATTGTAAAAAAAGTTTAGAACGTTTTCACTTACTGGAAGCTTTTCATACCGAAATTGATGTTTGTAGACACTGCGATGGCACCTGGATTGATAAAGACGAACTTGAAAGTGTTGAAAAAAGCCCTGAAATAAAGATGAGTTTAGGCGAGCTAAATCAAAAAGTGAGTTGGAAAACCTACTTGTTTCAATTTTTAACGCAAATGCCTGTTGAATATAATATTAAGCCACAAAAGACTCCTTGGGTAACTCGCGGTCTTATTGTTTTAAATACATTGATTTTTGCACTTTATTTTTTAAACCCGAGCTCATTCAGCTATGTCATTGATAACTTTGCCATGACACCTGCAGATTTAAGCAAAGGTAATGAGCTATGGACTGTATTAACTTGCGTATTTTTACATGGTTCAATAATGCATTTAGTTGGCAATATGTACTTTTTATACATCGTTGGCGATAACTTAGAAGACGTGTTAGGCCATAAACGCTTTTTGTTATGGTATTTAGCCTGTGGACTACTCGCATCGTTTGCAAGCTACATTGTAAGCCCAATGTCTACAATTCCAGGCGTGGGTGCAAGTGGCGCTATAGCCGGTTTATTTGGCATGTATTTAATGTGGTTCAGACACGCAAGCCTTACTTTTATGTTTATAATTTATCAGAAGAAACTTTCTGCGGTATGGTTCTTCGCTATTTGGTTAGGATTTAACATTTTTGGTGCAGTAACAGGCCCCGATGGCATTGATTATGGCGCGCATATTGGTGGCTTCATAGCTGGATTAATTATTGGTTATATTTTAAAAAGTAAAATATTAGAGCAAAACCCTATTATTCGTCTGCTAAATCAAAAAGAAGCGCAACTTAAACGTTAATTAATTTAATAAAGTCATCAATAATAAATTGGTGACTTTATTAAATCTCACTACATAAACTTATAACTTACAGCGAGTATATACGGTAAAAAAATGTCCTGTGTTTTTAATCGGTATATCGTATGTTATTGGCTCTTCAGTAAGCTCGCACTCTAAATTACTTAAGTTATCAGCAAATAAGCCTTGATGCTCTGTAAAAAGAGTATTTAGAACCCATAAAACTGAATCATCAGTATTTTTATTTTTTATATGAATACTTTGCATTAAAGAGCTATTAAAAAACATGTTTGAAGGCTTTGAACTGCGTATTTTTTTATTATTAAAATAGAAGTAACCATTGCTGTCACTTATAGCTTCATCAACATAAGTATCGCCATAAATTAGCTCTCTTGTCACTGTAACGCCTTGTTGAGGCTCACCATTGCTTAATAATCTGCCTTTAATAGACAACGACAACGTAACGTCTTGCTTGTTAAAAAAGCCAAACATATCTGCATATCCTTGCATTGGTATTAATAAAAATAGAATAAGTGTTAACGTCACGCCTGCTGTTCTTGTCTTGATCATAAAAATCCCTCTTGTATTTGTATTTGTATTTGTATTTGTATTTGTATTTTTAGCCTAACAACAAAAGCGAACTTGTGACATATTTTAAATCGCTATTCTTAGGATTATGCCTATATAGATTTAGCTGATTTACTGGCGATATTAAAAATAACTACAATAATAAAGTCTAAATATTTATACATTGCTATAAGCGAGATAAGCTGCTCTTAAAGTATGCAGATTAAGGTGGGGTCTAACTTATTGCCTTTACATTACACTTTTATGAAACAAAAGGACTTATACATAGTTGAATAAATAGCGTTAATCAACACAGTTATAAACCCGATTCACTACGCCGAATATCTGTAATAAAAGCCGCTCAAGCTATAGGGATTACACTAAACGAAGTTAAAATACACATGTAGCGGCGGAGCGATCCCGTTGATAGCTTTTTTATACTGTGGCTGTTTATCACTTAGAAGCTGTCACCTTTATATAAAGACAAACATTTTGGGGATGAGAAAAATGGAGGCATATTATTAAATAAACGAATTAATATTAACTAGAATGTAATAAAACGTTGAAAATAACTAAAAATTAGGTATATATTTTAAATTATAAAAATAAAAACTCTTAATTATTGTATTAATGACATTAAATAGCTACAAAAAATAAAGCCTTTTAGAAAAAATACTAAAAGGCTAAAGCAATTATTTTTTACCAATTAGTTCTTTAACAATCGCATTCATTTCTAGTGGCATTTGCGCCAGTATTGAATCATTGTCATTCGCTAAAACTAAATCTTTTTCAATATAAGATACAACTTCTAAATCTTTAACATTAATTACGCCACCAAAAGCTGTAACGCGTCTAACGCCTGGAACTGGAATCCCACCAGTACTATCTACGTGTAAAACAATCACATTTTCAAAAGAAAAGTTTTTATCATTAATAACACCTGAACTCTTAAGTGCTTTAGTTAATTTTTCCATTGAATACTGTAAGTCAGTAGCAATTTTTTCTCCATAGTGATTTATTTTATAATCACCTTTGCTTGCACCGCGGCGAATGCTTTCACCTAAAGTCCAAGAAAGATTGCCCACCACACTATATAACTGCTGAGCTGAAATAACTGAAGTACCATATTGACCGGCAACACCAGCTGTTATAGCTAAGCCAACTTCACTGCTGTTACCAGGCACGCCATGCAATGAAACCGGAAAGATTAAAGCAGGATTGTTAGTAGATAGGTTGATTGGTTGTTCATATTTATCATTAACTTTTAATTCAGTTGACATACAACCAGTCAAAATTAATGTACTTGTAAGTGTAACCGTAGTTAATACTTTTTTTAAAAATGTATTCATTTCCATCCTTTTTAATGTTTATTGTTATTCCCGCGCAGAATTATACAAATTATTTCAAAAAAAACAACATTAAAATAACAATCTAAGACTAATTCAATTGTTGAAAAAAAGGCAATAAATAAAATAAAAGAACATATAAACCCTATTCATAATTTAAAAAAATAATAGTAAAAATTAAATTTATGAGTAGGAAGCGACCTTTACAGAGCCAGGTCTTTATATACTTAATTCTAAAGTTATACTATTTGGTGTTAGCTTAATTAAACTAGACAGCAACTCTAATTATATAAACTAAACTGCGCCATAAAAGGCACTCAAGGGATCCCACACGTTAATTGCATAAATAAACGTTTCGCTTTGTATTTCCAATTAAGTGTTTGTTTTCGCTCGGGCTCAGGCGTCCACCGTAACCATGGTTTGGTGATTTCGGGTTGTGGCTCGTCGTTATACCAATCTATTTTGTATGCCTCAGCATAAATTTCTGTTTGTTGTGCAAAACTCATGTCACGCCAGTAAACCTCAGGGCGATTGTTGTGCTTATCAAACTCAGCGGTAATTGAATCTAGGTGGCTGTAACCCTCATATTCAGGTATATTAGGTAATGGCTTTGTGTTATCCATAAAGCGAACTAAACGCTCCCAAAGCAGTAAACAATAAATTGGGTTTTGTGCTAACTCTGTCACTACAATCGTCATTTTTGTTTGCGGGTATTTATCTATATCTTTATGGGAGAGTCTTGGAAAAAATGCCCGCGAGCCCGACTGCGAGGTGCTTTCGTTTACCAATACACATTTCATATCTCGCCAATCAAAACAGCAATTACCAAATTCATCGCGCTCGTCACAACCAGGAATATTAAAGGTGTAACCGACTTTACCTGTTTGACGATCAAAATATGCTAACTTAGGAGGTGCCATACGATCCCAAAGTGGTTGAAGGTTTAAAAATGTAAGGTTAAAGCCGAGTACTAAATACAGAAACCATCATGAGAAGGGCTCGTCTGAAAAAGGAGCTACTAATAAAAAAGTGCAACGACTAAGCTACCACAAAACCCCAAAAACATGGGACCAAATATAAGTGCTCTCATGGGGTCATTACCGCATGAATGGACTTGAAAGCGCTGGGGTTGTGCCTTTAGGCCTAACTTATCGATATATAGCCAATCATAAAGAATACATAATCCACCAAATTGCTTTGTAAGACTTTTGCTTGTTTTAGCATTAAAAATTGTTTTTTAGCCAGCGGGCCACCTAAGTACTTAAATATATTCATACTATTTTCACTAAATAATCTAAGCAGCACTAATGCTGCCTAGGTTTAACTTCCTTTTATGATTGTTAAAGAACTACGGTTAGTTAACCGATTTAAAACCCTGGTTCTTCATGAAAAATAGAAAGCTGTATCTAATTTTTTCAACAGCTTACAAATCTATCATCAAAAATGAAGTGAATTTTTGCCACAACGTTTTCCCAAACTTAACTTCACTCTCAGGCTTGATGTTATCTGCGTATTTCCATGGAAATTTAAAAATATCTGGCGGTGTTAGCTTTTTAATAGGTTTTCCCATCAATATGTTATCGAGCTGTTCTTCATCATTAAATTCTTTTCTAAGCTCATCATCTGCTTTAGATATTTTTTTTAAAAATGCTTATCAACTCGATACCAAAAGTACTTAGGTCGACCATCGGTTTTATCAAATTCAGCGGTTGTTTTATCAAACTCACGGTAATATTCAAATTGCGGGATATCTGCTAAAGGCTGGGTAACATCCATAAAGTTTTGTAATAATTTCCAATGTTGAAAGCTGCAAGCTATCTCATTGTTGTAAGCAACATCATAACGCTGATCTTCTTTATAATTTAGAAGCGTAAGCCCCTATGTGGAAAGCCACTTTTGGGATTATGTGTAGCTTTATAATAAGCATTAAATTCTTCAAAGCTTAAATAAACAAAGCTCTTTGCACCGCTTTTAGGTATTTTAACTACACCTGTTTTACGATCGAAAATAACTGCTAATTTAAAATTAGATCTAAAATATGGCCATATTACCCAGTTTGAAATTTTTGAAAAACACCAAACAGATAACAACACAGTGTAACTATCAAATGCCTCTGCAATATCTCCAAGAAAAAACTAGTAATAGGAAAAGCTAGCAAAAGAAACAGTATTGATATGTGGAATATCCCCCAAGCGAAAGTTAAAGTGTCTATGAAACTTACAGGGTTAGAAGCCAAAGGTAATTCCAGTCGGCTCTCATTTTGACTAAGAATACTTCGATGCTGGTTTGCTGCACCACTTATATTCAATTTATATTCTAATCTTTGAGAGTTATCAAAACAGTGCCCAAACACATTACCTCTAGGGAATAACGCTTGCTTACTTTGATAACAGCAATACATAGAGTCCCGCTCATCAGTCGCTATTTCATTCCTGAATTTTGGGTTTTTCTTACCTCTGTAAGCTGTGTCAGCATATTCTATTTCCTTTATTATCTATGCCTTATCTGACATTTAATCCGCGCACCACTTTGAAAGAGTTTCCGAATTAACAATAAACCTAGGTCCTCTTACTAAACAAGAAAACTGTGTTACTAAATTTGCATTTAAGACTGATAATTTATGTTTTACGAATGCGCTACTTTCATTTGATCTGGTAAATGCAAAACTAAAATGGGTGTGTTTTTTTTCTGCAGAGAACTAAATACTCTGCTACTTCTTCATTAATACTCTTCAATAACTCCGGATCAGTATCGGCATAACCCGGCCGTTGAAAGTTATATTCAAGGTGATGGTTATATATATAACTTGAATTAATATCGGTTAGAAATAGCGATTTACTTTCGCCAGGGTAGCCTCGATAAAAGTTGATGTTAAAGTTCATTTTTCTTGTTCCACCTTGAGATGGTAACAGATCACCTATTGGTATTTTAAGGACTGATATATGGGTAACCTCAGACTCAAGTTCAGCAATTGGTTCAATATTCACATATTTGCAAACTCTATATGAATCACCATGTCGCAACGACTCATTTTTTGTAAGAATAAAGCTAACTTCTTTATCTTCAGTGATATCCATTAAATTAATAATTAAAAAATTCAACCCTTCTCTAACAAGATTTTGATTAATACAGATATCAAACTCTGTGTTATTTACTTTAATTAAGCATGGTTTTTTTAAATTTTCTCTAAAAGTATTTTCATTTCCAATATTTACTAAAATAATAATAACAAACAGAAAAATAGTTAAAATTAATATCCACATAGCTATATCCCTATTAATAACTGCCGTATTGAAACCAATATATCCCCTATTGAAGCAAGTACATTCATTTTTTTATTACGCTGTTTAGCGCTAAATTGAAGCCAAGGACAAACTAGATCGTATATATCAAGCATTTTTTTTGATAATTCATACTGATCATCATAAAACGGATTATTAATCAGCTCTCTTTCAATATCTCTTTGTTGTTCGTATGAAAAGTCACACCAAAACCGCTCTGGTCGTTTGTTTTTTATATCAAACTCTTTAGTAGATTGATCGTTTTTTCTATAGAGTTCCAAATCTGGCGAGTCGGGTAATGGTAAAGTTAAATCTAAATAACGCTGATACCTTGCCCATTGCTTAATTACATCATCAACGGTGCCATGATATTCACTTAACGCGTGAATATGTACCCAAGGGACGTCATTGTATTGAGCAATATTTTCATGAATAAGTACTAGGCTTGCTATTTTACCGACTCCTTGAGTTTTTGTTAAAAAACGTACGTTGAGTGAAAATTCACCTACGGGGAATGCAGCATTAGCAAACTCATCTTTAAAAGGAGGCTCATTGTTTGTCTGTTCTGTAAAGTTGATTGTATTATTCAACCTATCTAAATAAACCAAATCCTCATTTTTTGAACTAAGTCTATAATAATAAAATGAACTAAAGTTGCATACGATAGCATTCCAAAACATAAATATTATTAAGCCTAGCCAAGTCGGCATTCCAAAAAACTCATCACTGCCAAATACAACTATAAATAACATTAAAAAAGAAATAATAAACGGGAGAGTATAAAAAAATATATCTAGCCTTTTCCTCGCATTCAAACGCCGTCCAACAACTAGATATTTAGATTTATCTGCTAGGCTTGATTTTTCAAAGCTTTCAGCTCTAGCCCTTTCATTAACAAAGTATCGTCTAACTACATTTATACCAAAACAATCAAACCAGAAACTTTTATCCCTATCAAACTGCTCTGATTTAAAATAAGGTAAAATGCGGTTTTGATACAATCTGGGCGAGATTTTTTCGGCAAATGAAGTATAAAATGTATAGTCCATGAATTCCCTTTTTAGCTTATCCCTATTCTTGTTATTTACTTAATTATTATAAAAAATTAAGACGGTTTTTTAGTTTTTGCCTCTAAATTAGATCTCATTGTTAGTTTTAACTAAATTAATTCCATATACTTTACGATATAGCAACGACAATAGGGAAAGTAATGTAATTAAAATAAACCACGTTATATTTGAATTTAAAAAAGCGCTTTTAATAAAAGAAGCTGATATGAAACTCAGTGTATTAAAATCTATTTCACCTTTAATATAAAGACTTAAGAAAGGAAATAAAATCATAATAATTAAAGAAAATAAGATTAAAAAACTGACCAAAAAGAATGATAAGAGTTCTTTTTCAGCAGCCACCCCAGTAAACAAGCCTGTTTTATCTAATGTTTTTAAATAATTTCGAAAATTAAAAAAACGTTCACTTTGGTTCTTTTCTTTTTTATCTTTTGTCTGTTTTAAATTAAAAAAATGTAACAATGACAAAATCACTCCACCCTCAATCAAGTAATAAAAAACATAAGGGTAATCACCATTGATAACTATAAAAAAATTAGACAAAACAAAATAGACACAGAGGTTAAATTTATCAGCCGTTTTTAATACTAAAAAAAACACTATAGACATTACCAGTGGTAATAAAAAAAACGAATCCCAAGGTACTAAACTCGAACATGCTCCAGCTACTGTGCTGCATATATTATTATCGTATGTAGTACTATTAAAACTTAAAACGGGTCTTGAGTTTAATGAATTATAACTCAATAAAAACTCGACAAAAAAACTCATAAGCATTGCGAGTGATAAATTTTTAAATGCAAAGCGATTCATAAAAATCCTTTTAAAGTACCTTAAACAATAAAAGCGCTATTGTTTAAGGTTGGTTTTAATAAAGTAAAACTACTATTTATGCTCAGCGCTGTTTTTTACATCACCAAACTTCACGCCTGTTTACTTGGCAGTCATCAGGGTCTAAATAAGGTTTTAGCTCCTCAGGAAAAGCGTGTTTTTCTGTTATATCTTTATCGATTTTGAAGTAATGCTCTATCGATTGGTATAAGTGCGTGCCAAGTGGGATTGATGTATCCATAAAGGTCATGGCTGTGGCGTATGCCAGTGAATCCCATTCACGATTTGAACCACCCACATAAAAAGTAGGCTTGGTAAAGCGATAATGTTTAGGGTATTTTAACGGCACCATAAGAGATACAAACACGCGTGAACCACCACGGGCTGAGCCTACATTACGCTCATTGGCGCCATAGCAAACAATGTCTTCGTAAGGTAAATAAAACGGTTTTCTGAATAATGTATACGGAGTTTTTACAAGCCCGGTATGACGATTAAAATAAAAATTATCTCGGTGCGCTAATATGGCCCGGTGTTTCAGCATATAAAAACCAACAATAAACATAGGTGCATATATAGCAAATGGCACCCACCGATAATCCTCCCACACAAAACCAATAACACCCAAATCAACGAAAAAAAACAGAACTGCAGCGACCATTAACAAGAAGCTTAGAGCAGTAAATAAATTTGACCACCCTCCAAACCATGAAATAGCCAACTGCTTACCATCGCTCTCTACCCAATGTCCCTCAAGCGTTGAGCCACGATTAGGCGACTTGAGCTCTGCTGCATATTCATCAGTAAAACGCTTACTTTTAAACGTACGAGCTTTGAACCTGCAACCATTGAGTGCTTCGGCTTTTTTTAATCGCGTTTCATAGCTGTCTTTATGTAAGTAGTCTCTTGGCAGTTGCTCTTCGTAGGTTGCTCTATCATCACGGTATCTTCTTTCCTTTCTAGTTCGCTTTCGTATTTCAGCCACTTTCTCTGGGTTATTTTTTCTAAACTCTTCTCTGCGCACTACAGCTTCTTCATCTAACGCCAGTTGCTTTATGGTTTTATCTTTCGCTCTTGTAGGGTCCCGATTTGGGTTTTCAACGCACCACTGTTTAATTGCGTTAATACGGTTTTCTCTTTTTATTTTTTCTCGTTCTTCGTGAGTTAAACCATCTTCCTCTTCAGCAATATAGCGCTCAACTAGCTTATCAAGTATTCTTTCGTCCTCTGCGTTTTTATCATCTATGTTCATAGTTACTCCTTTACGCGATCTACTTCTTATAAATTAATTACTGCTTGGCTTATAACTTGACCAATACGGTGACTGTACTTACGGTCATCACCCCAAGATAATGATCCAGGTTTTTCACCCGCTTTGTAATACTCGATTGGTAAGCCATAGGTACTATTGAACCCTTGAATAGTCGGTTGAACTTTACCATTAGGATATACTGTTGCCTCTAATTTAAGCTCTATTTGGTCGCCTGATTCTAACCCGAGCGCGGCCAATAAAACGTGGTTATTTATTTCAGCTTGCCAACCTGTTCGAGCTGGCTGCAAAGTCCATATACTTTTGCGAAAAATAACCGAGTCTAAAGGGATTTGACTGAAGTGCTTATGCTTACTGTATTTTGCTAGCCTAGAGTCATAATCTGTTAATAATGATGCCGCATAATAATTTAGCATTCCCTTATCAGGTGGAAGCATTCGCCAGCTAATTTTTGTATCGACACCTTCTTTCACTGCAGCTACGGGAGCTGTTAGCCCCATTGAGACTGTTTTGGAGTGTTCATTCGCGATTACTTTTGCATAAGGCTTATAAAGCGCGTTATATATATCGAGTAGTGCTAAATCAGGGCGATTTCTCCATTGTTCGGCTCGTACACTCGTTGAGCCATCATTAATAAATGCAGCCTTACCCCATGGGCATGCATGTAGCCAGGCTTCAACCTCTGATTCGCTAAAGTAATAAATAAGCCCTGCCGCAATTAGAACTATTACTAAGCCGGCAATGCCAAATACGGCAATTAATGCTGACGCCCCTTTGGTAATGATTGCAATACCTGATGCGGCTGTCATGCTTAAAAAGCCTAAAGCCATAATAGAATTTGCTGTCGCAAGGCCTATATTACCTTTGTTATATTCATTAACCGCATCCCTCACGGCCACATATGTACTTATTGCGCCAGCAAGGAACGTCGCTGCATTGGCGGCATAAGATAAGGCTACCTTCGCAGAGATAACACTGAGCCTTCCTCTTAGTATTTTTTTAGTAAACTCACTAGCAGGCACTTTGTTTTTAGAGAAAAGTTTCAACTGTTCAGAGCTTGGCATACCATAACGACGCTCAACAAGATCCTTACCAATATTCACCATAACATCTAACAAATCAGCATACGCTGACGTTTTATCCATTAAACTAACGCCATCTCCAGTTATAACTGTATAAAAATTAATGACTTCTAGCCCAGTGACAAACGGTAAAACACCAATACTGGCTGAGCCAACTTTGCCCGTTTGCTGCTTACCCAATGCTGTTTTCGCGTATTTTTTGAGGGATTTATTATGATCTTTATACCCAGTTAAATCCCAGTTTGTTTTTTCTAACTTAGCTTCATCTTCTCTTAAATCATCACTAAGTTCATCAAAGCTCTCTTCTAGTGCTGTCAATTTATCCTTATCTAGCACTACCATTTTTTGCATCACTTTTTTCTTAGCGCTGTCTGCTTGGTAGTATTGCTTAGTGACCATGGCCTCTAATTCATTTAAAGAGCCATCTAAGCTTGTAATAAGGTCTAAACGAGCGGGTATGGTTACTTTATCGTTAACTTTAAGTTTAACAATGGGCCGCGTTCCGCCATTGCCTGGGTAACTACCCTGGCTCAGTGCTTCATCAATACCTTCGGTTATTTTATTAAATTCTAAAATTCGTTGTTCGGCACGCTTAGAACGGCTGTCAAAATTAAGCGGGACGACTGAATCAGGTAAGTTCCCTTCATAATAGTCGTTAATATCAATATCAATCTCAACGAGTAAACCATCAGAAACCATGTGCGCGAGATGCATTATTTTTTGATAGGGGTTATACGACATCGCAACTGACTTAATACGTGCCTCACTATTGAGCATGTCTAAACCCACACTTTTTAGTGTTGATAAATGCGCACGTGTTACACTACCTTTTGTTTTTGCTTGTTTGAGCAGTGTTTTATAATGCTCTAGTTCTTTGTTTCTTTGTTTAAGCTGCCTGTTTAATTGCTCGGTGATGTCATCACCACCTATACCTTGGTTACGCGCTTCCTGAATGAGATCATTGCGTGTCTTTTCAGAGCTTTCAATTTCGCGTTGCTTATTTTGTATCTGTATTTCTAAATTCTTTGTTTGTCGCTCAAGTTTATTACTTTCTCGCTGTAAGCTAGATTGTTTTTGCATGCGGGCAGTAAACACATCTTTAATTGTTCCGCCACCTTGAGACATAGAATAAGTGGCTGAAGGTACTTCCATTATAATATTAAAAAAACCCCATACAGCTTGGCTACTACGCCTAAATACTTGCGTTAAATCGCCTTCTATATAACCATCAAGTTGATCATCTTGCTTCTCCAAAGCCTTAAACTCATCAATAGAAAAATCAACATTTTTAGGATCTTTTTTATCTCGAAAACACTTATATTCAGTTAAATTGGGCTTACTACTGGTTTCATCAGGGAATAGTAACTTATGTAGTTTTAATAAATTTGAACGGTCACTGGTATC
This sequence comes from Pseudoalteromonas sp. c7(2019), assembly GCF_011378625.1. Taxonomy (NCBI): domain Bacteria; kingdom Pseudomonadati; phylum Pseudomonadota; class Gammaproteobacteria; order Alteromonadales; family Pseudoalteromonadaceae; genus Pseudoalteromonas; species Pseudoalteromonas sp. c7(2019). The sequence goes on from NZ_WTKS01000007.1 coordinate 181,210, forward strand.
CTCTGGGTGTGTACCTAACACTTTTAAGATTATATGTTGCCCTAAGTCATTGCTGTCGATTTGCTCAAGCTTTTTCGCGTCTTGGTCATACACTACACTTGAGCGAAGTATGTCTGCCGTTAAATCTTTTAGAGGGGCTAATACATCACACATAAGTTGATATATGTCGAGTCGTCGGTTGCCTGTGTGATATGCATAATCTCTTGCACATTGATAAAAGCAAGAAGCAGTCTCTTCATCCTCTATAAGGTCTTTTACATTGGCTCTTAACTCATTGATATACTGACCAAGCACATGCACTTGCTCTGTATCTAAAAACTTTCTGAATGCTGTTTTATCAAATTTATTTTCTACCCACTTTTTATAATCTGAAGCAATCTTTTGTTCTTGCTCAGAGACACTCTCTTCACCATATGTTGCTAATTTGTCAGACACAGACTGGGGAAAAGCAAAAAAGGTTTGTTGAATAAATGAGGCTAATTCAAGCTCTCCTCGCTGCTCTTTAGTAAGTTCATCGACACTTAAAACGGATTTACCTTTAGCTGCTTTATCTAAGAGTAATGTATTGATGATTGAACGAGCCAGAGTTATATCTGCACAGGCTTGGCGGGCCTTACCAAGCACATCTGGAATAATTGGCTGATAAACCCCAGCTTTATTTGTTACATCTAATACAACATGCTTCGGCAGCTGCGCGCTATTATAGCCTTGCTCAAAATCCCCAAGCTTATCTAACGTAAACAACCTATTGTTTCGTAGCTCTATTGCATCAGCATTATTCTCTCCTGGCTTAACCGGCTCTCCATAGTTTAACCTTGGATCTTCTGGTTTAAGGCCACCAAAAAGTTGTATCTGCTCCCAGGGCCATTGAATTTCAGAATGAGCAATTTGTACCTCACAAATTTGTCCATTTAGCTTATATGGTACGATGACTGTTTTGAGTGCTTCGCCAGTTGCCTCGCGAAAACCTTTATTTGTTTTCCAAGTAAGAGCGCCTTTTTGCCAAGCAAGGTTAATATCATTAAATCTTGTAACATCCTTATTAGTCGTTACCTTAAGCTCACGCCATAAATGACCGTCAACAAAAATGTATAAAAAGCCATCTCTTAAGTTCGTTTTATGATCGTCAATTTCATCTGCAGGGTGGGCATATCTAATTGGAAATATATGAACTAGCTCAATATCAGCTGTATTATCACTCTCCTCTTTAGCATCTACCTGATATAACGGGATTTTATAGTAGCCTTTACTGCTTCTATTTACAGATTCATCTCTAACCATTAATGATACATTTTTTACACCATCTGATTGGCGTTCAAAAACAAGCTCTCTATGCGCATTTTTTTCATCAATTTTATCTGCTACATTTAGATCACTCATACAATTGACACTCCATCTTCATCTAACTTTTCTGATCCTGATATTTTTATGACTATTTTTTTACCGACTTGCTGGTCAGCCAAACTATCCCTCATTTCTACACTCAACCCCCTTGGTGATGCGCCACCTGATTGCGCTAGCGGCATAGGCGGGGTGTTTTTTGAGTTTGAAATCATTAAGTCACCTTGGCGAACAGCGGGTTTCCCTTCAATGAGTACATTAAATGAGCCTATTATAAATTCAGCTTTACCATCGTTAGTGCCACTCATTAGGCCTCTTTTATCTCCGGGTTTATCGCCTTTACTTTTTGAAAAGTTACTTTTTATGTTGGCAGCACCGTTACCGTTTATTTTGACTGACCCCGCCACACTGGCTACATCACTTGCTGCGGCCATATTTGGATAAGGGATTGGGATGACACTTGGGCCTACCGTCGTTAAACATATATCAATAGTGCTTAGCTTGCCGCCGCTACTTTGGTGCACTGCAGTGCGGCCATTAATCAATACATTTTGCCCTGATACTGTGGCTACTTGCGCTGCTTGCGATTGCGCATCTTTAGTTAACTGTTCTTGATTGCCGGCTTGCCACCCTAAATGACTCGACACTAAGTCTAAAAATGCTTGGGCATTAGTAATAGGTTTATTAACATCCATACTCGTTTGTGGCTCGTTCCACGGCAAAATAGGTTCGTTTTTTTCATCATCCCATTGTGGTGGTGGAATTATATAGTCTGGAATAAATACATTAACCATTTCGCCAAGTGTTTTATCGCGGTATTTAGGGCGTGCTATTTCAGCTAAAAATGCCGCATCTCCACTGGCTCGGTCTTCAAAAATAGCGACATTGCTGGCTTTACCTAATGCGCCGTTACTTCGGGCACTATTATTAAGCCCTAATAGTGTTGGGTTGTTGTATCGCCATGTTAACGTTCCACCTGAGCGCACATCGGCGGTTAGCGCGTCGATGTCGTACTGAACACTGCCTGTTTGTTTACCTGCGGCTGCATTAATGTATGTCATGAATTTTCACTCCTTGAAATTTTTATTAATTGCTCGTTAGGTGAATTAAATAATAAAAATACATGCTGTAACCCTTCATTTAGTGGGTTATTTAAATAGCTATTTGCAAGCACAAACCCCGCTGGATCGTTTGCAACGCCTTGATGGCCAATAGTATTATTTAAGTTGGCGAGCTCTATTAATTCGTCTTCTGGGCTATACAATGCTTGTGTATTAGCAAACCATTTTTTTTGCCATGCTAACGACTCCTTTCCTGCAAATAGGTAAGTATCATTAACACAAGCCTCAGCTTGGTTGAGCTGTTCGTTTAATTCACCATTATAAAGGTGTGCACTAAGGGTGCCTTGTAAATGGGTAAGTAATACACATCCACCTTCACCATTAATAATGCCTGGCGGGCCGTTTAACACTTGCACCACGTTATTTTTTGCTTGATGGCTTACGTATTGGTAGCTAACGCAAGAGTCGAGTGCAATTATAAGTGTATCGGGCGCTATGCTTTTTAAATCAAGCGTTGTAGTTTGTTCAAAATCAGGGACTTGCTGCGAAATCACCTCAGCTAAAAGCTCACTGAGGGTATCGTCACTTATTACCGGGTTGTTTAACTCATCCTGTGGTAATACAAACACTATTTGACTTATACGGGATGTTTTTCTAAGGGTTGTAATATCAATATTTTCGAGCAGCTGGCTTAATAACAATAAGCACTTGGTTTGCCTATCAAGCTGAGCAAGCTCTTCTATTTCTACCATTATGTAGGGGGCATCTAAGCTTATATCACACCGTATTAATGCTTTACTCGGTTTAGAAAACAACATTTGGTTTGCAACAGCTGTATATAGGCTGCTTGGTGTACACCCTGTAGCATTTATATGGCAAAGTACATCAAACTTCATCAGTTAGCTTCCCTTTTTGCCACGACTAACTGGCTATTTGCGCCTACGTGTATTGCGTCAATATAACCGCGCCATAACAAAGAAAAACTTTGCGCGTCAGAATCAATAACCAACGTATCGCAGCGCAAGTTAATTGTATGTCTGTTTAATGTGTTAACTAGCTGAACAATAGGCTCTTCAAATGGAAGTTCAACTCGTTGGTGCTGCCCATATTCTTGTAACGGGTATAACCCTGAAAGTGAAAACGCCCACCCTTGTGTAAACTCTTTTTTTACTCGCTGATCTAAAGGTGCCATATTGTTAAAATGTTCATCAAGCACTGTTTTAAAAGGATAATTGCCTGCCATAAGTGCTTTTTTATCAATGTCGGGCATAAGTTCGATACGCGGTGACCAATGTGATGGTATAGCTGAAAAACTTGCAACTGAGGTAGTATGACTCGGTTTACGAAGTAGTTGATTTGCGTATTCAATGCAAGGTAATTGCTGCCCTTTTGCTTGTTTGTTTTTAAGCTTAAATCCTCTCCCTATCGGATTTTCAAGCAGATAATTAGACTCATCGTTAAGATCTTTTCCACCAAAAGCATTGCTGTAATTAATGGGTGTAGGCTCAATAATATTCGGATCAGTTGCAACAGGCCCAAGTAAAGAGCGCTTCCAAAAGCGTGCGCCAGTTACACGTAAACGTTTTTTAAATAGTGGCTGCGCTTTATCATGAAGGCCAAGCTCTACTTCAATCACTCGCGCTTGTTTGGCTTTAGGTGGGTAAGCTGTAAAGTCGCCATACACTTCAAATCCGTGTTTAAAGGCGACTTGTTCGTTTACTTCTCTAAGTGGTGTATATGCGGGGTCGCCATCGTAGTCATCAGCTACAACAATATCGGGGCCGGGCTCATTTGGTGTTACATTGCCTTTTTCGTCAAATTCAAAGTTTTGTTTTACAAGGACAACTTTAGCCAACGTACGGTCACTCAACCAACCATCAAAAAAGCTAGCCTGCCAAGGAGAAAAATTATTCAGCACTTGGGCTCTCCGCTATAACACTTTGCCATTGTTTGGCGCTCGCTAATACATGGTACAAACCACAGGCCTTTTGCAATGAATAATGTGGTGCTACAACGCGTTGCACAACTTCACCTGCAAACATTTTTAATTTTTGTTTTGCATTACTGCACACAAAGCTAACGCCGTTTAATAATTGATCCCCAGGGACAAGTGCAAACGCTTGCCTTGCATGCTCTGCATCGTCAAGGTTTATGCCGCTGTGTACGTTTTTTTCGTTATTTGATTCTACTACAGTTACTTTGTTTGCTTGGGCAAGCGCTCTGTTAGTAATAATTAGCCATGCTGCGTAAGCTGGTTTTTGAGTTACCCCATGCGCCATTAAATTAATAAATAAAGGCAATGCACGCTTATATACAAAGTGGCTTAGTACATGTTGGCAAAGCCCGGGGTTAGCTTTACAAAAAAGTAGGCAAGGTTCATCCCAGCGCGGATCGTTAGTAAGCCCTGCTAGGGCAAGTAATTTTGCTTTTTTGTCGTCATCATTTGTTTTGGCAAATACTTTAAATAGTATGTCTGATAAGTTACTTGTTTTATTACAATAGGCATTCACGAGTGCTGCATAAGCAATATCAAAGTTAGCATGTAGCATGGCACTATTTAGCTCTGTTTCACTCAATTGCTGTGAAAAAAGTAAAGTAATCGCGGTACTACCAAGCTCTTCTTTTTCGTTGAGTACACTATTGCGCAGTGCTTTATTATCATCTAACTGCCAATAATCAAGTAAGTGCTGTAATACACTGTAATAACTTAAATGTTTGTTCGACTTTAAAGCTAAAAAAGTTTCGCCGCTGTTAAGTTCACTTTTTAAATTAAGACTTTGTAGCAATAGCGTGTAGATACTTTGGTGCTCTGGGCTTTCTAACGCAAGGGTAATAAATTCATCAAGCGCTAAATGGCTTACTTGTGTTAAATTTTTACCTGCAAAGTAATCTGTGGGTGCATCACTTTTTAAATCGCTGAGTGTGTATAAATGATTTAGTAATTGGCTTTCAATTACATTTAGTCGAGCAAGCGGGTAAACACCTTGCGCTTGCAGCTTTTGTTTGTGTTTTAATAAAGTAGTTAAGCGCTGCTGATGCTGCTTAACCTTAGCGACTTGAGCAAACATAGTATTAATTAAGCCTAATTGGCCAGCCAGCCAAGGTAAGATCTTGCTCGCTATTGGCTGTTATATCTCGCCCTTCGAGCACTATGGTGCCATCAGCAAATACTTCTATCGTCCCTTTAGCGGTTTGGAGGCTAATACTTTGCTGAGCTTCAATAACAATATGGCCTTGGCTATTTTTAATGAGTGCAGCGGGCGCTTGATCTTCATTTGCAAGTAGCCCTGTTACTATAAAGCCTTGTGCAGTGTGGGTAAGTAGTACTGTGTCGCCCACTTGGCATGGTGTTATATGCGCCGCTTGTGCTACAACACTCTGTTCGTCGTTATTTACTGTAACACCTTTAACTCGGCCAAATTCATCGACTTTACTTACAGGTGCAAGTTGCTGATCGTGATTAAATATACTTTTAACTTTAGCGTTCATTAAATTACTCCTTTAACTTAGTTATTACTAATTGCACTGCCTTTAATTGCTATATTAGTGGCACTTAACGTTATATTAGTGGCGTCAATTGTAAGGTTACCCGCAGCATCAATTTCTATACTTGCGCCACCTTGACTTAACTGAATTGACCCCTGTCCATTTGCTTTTATAGTAATATTTTTACCACTGTTTAATTCTAAATCACCTTGAGGTGCTTGTAGCTCAAGGTTGCCATCAACCGAGTAAACGCTAATATCTTGTCGTGCTTGCATTTTAAGCTCATCAGTTGCTGTGAGCTCTAAGTTACCGTCAGTCGCTTGCATACGACTATTTGAGGCTGAGTTTAGAGTTAAATCCGCAGCCGAGGTAACTGTAATATCGCCCTCGCGGGTTTGAATTTGCAGATTGTTTTCTACTCGGGTTGTAAAATTATTAGCGACTGTAAAATTTGCGTCGTTCTCGGCAACAAACTGTAGGTTTTCTTTCGCTGAAATTTTAACATCACCATCAACAGACTTTAACATTGCCTGGTGCGCACCATTTGTTGCATCGAGTATTAATTGGTTTTTATTGTTTTTATTGGCAAGGCTTATCTTCTCTTCGCCTTTTTTGTCATCCATTACAAAGCTGTGCCCAGCTTTAGTTACTAATTTGTTTTCAGTTGGGTTTTCGCTTGTAACAGGATTTGGTGCATTTTCATTATAAAGCGCGCCTAAAATTATAGGCCTATCTAAATCACCATTTTCACCACAAACGAGCACTTCTGTACCTTGAGTTAGTGGAAAATGCATACCGTGCCCGCTGCCACCGTAAGGTTGCATTAAACGTGTAGGACGGCTTTCTTGGCCTTCTCCATCTTGATTAAACGGTAGTTTTACTACGTAGTTACCTTTGTCATCAATTTCTTGCTCAATTAATGCATTAAACGTTGCAAACACACGTCTCGCTGGGCGTAATGGAGCTTTATAAGGCTGGTTAACACTAATTAAATAAGCTTGGTTTTTATACGTTAAGCCCTTTACATTAGAGCCGTATTCAACCGAAGCACTTTGGCTACCTTTGTGCTCTACACGCGTCACTAAATACTGACCATCATGCTCTGGGTGGTCATAAATATTTAAACGCATACCAGGGCGAAGCGCCCTGCAGTCTGTGTCTATTATTATTTGCTCACGTTGGCAATCAAACGCTTGCTGTCTGATAGTTGCTAAGTCTTGCCCTTCGTTTGATTGCCCGTAATTATCACCGTAATGACTATCTTCACCAAAACCAATAACTGACGCACTGTTATTTTTTGAAACTTGCAAATTACCCGGAGCTTGGTAGTTGTAATCATCTAAGTGTGTACTTTGCGGAAATAATTGGGCCTGCCTGCTTATAGCAAAAATTGACTCACTCGTTCTTACTTGCCCAGATGGCGGTACATAGCTTAGGTTTATTTCATCAAACTCTTGCGCTATACCATTAGAATCATTGCAAATATACAATGTACATTCACCACTAGTTTGCTCTACAAAGCTGTACACAAAACCGTGCTTACGCATTAAGCGTGTTACAAATTCGTAATCAGTTTCGTTGTATTGCACGGTCATATCGAGCATGGTTGAGCTTGCTTGTACATTTAACTTTTGCGCAGGGAAACCTGCTTTTTCAAACACACTCGAAATAATTTTACCTGCATCCATAGCAGTAAATACACGGTTAGAATGCTGATGCTTAAGTAATGTTAAATGAGAACTCATGATCAAAGTATAGTGATACCCCTGATGACTCTGACCATGCGCTATAAAACCACTAATTAACCCTGAAATAGTACGATCTAACATTGACCACACTAGTGATAACGAAACATCTTTGCCTATTAGCATTTCAGATGTTAAATGTTCAGGGCTCAATACTTGGATTTTAAATTCATAGTCTTCACATAAACGATCGTCCCTAGACTCAAAGTCAGTTACATAGACCATCCCGTCAGGCATGCCCTGTATAGCAACACTAAAGTGACTCTTATTGGCCTTGAGCTCGTTAAATATGTCCATGAATCCCATTTTTACATCCTTTTATTTAAGCGTTATCTGCAAATGTCGCCGTAATTTCGTCTTGTTCGTCAACGGCCAGCGTTAAAATATCAGGCATGTCTTCTTCTGCCATAAACTCTAAAATTGATTTAGCGATACCAGGAAGTATTTGCTGCTCTATAACCGCGTTCACCATACGTGCACCACTATCTGAAAGCGTACATTGAGTAGTCAGTTTTTCTAAAACACTAGCATCTACTCGTAGCTGCATTTTGTGGTTTTCGTGCAAACGTGTGGCAATGGCTTCAAGTTTCAAGCTGACGATAGACTGTAGAGCTTCAGAATCAAGCGCTAAGTAAGGTATAACTTGCATACGGGCAAGTAAAGCAGGCGCAAAAAAAGCAAGTAACTGCGGCTTAATTAAATCAGTAAGTGCACCGATTGATGGTACTTTCCAAGGCGTTCCGTCTTCATTAATAGGTGCTTGCGTTGGATTTAGCGCTTCGTTAATAGCTGCTTCTTGATCGCTTTGCTGTACCTGTTCTTCCTCGTCATCTTGAGGACTTAGGTCTATAACTGTAGGCGGTGTACATGCATCGATTAACTCTGCCGATCCTAAATTAGATGTCATGATAATTACAGTATTTTTAAAGTCTATTTCACGTCCTTCACCGTCACGCATGGTGCCGCGCTCAAACACTTGGTAAAACATGTTCATTACATCTTTGTGCGCTTTTTCAACTTCATCAAGTAAAATTACTGAATATGGACGCTGTCTTACCGCTTCGGTTAACACACCACCTTCACCATAGCCAACGTACCCTGGTGGTGAACCTTTAAGTTGCGATACGGTGTGCGACTCTTGATATTCGCTCATGTTAATTGTAGTTAAGAACTTATCGCCACCAAATAACTGTTTTGCTAAACAACGCGCCGTTTCTGTTTTACCCACGCCCGATGGACCAGCTAGTAAAAATACGCCTAGCGGGCCTTCATCGTTGCTTACGCCGGCTTTACTCACTCTTAGTGTTTGCGCTATTTTAGCGAGTCCAGCCTGCTGCCCTATAACTTCTTGGCTAATTGTGGTTTCAAGATTAATTAAATTACTAATCTGATCTTTTACCATGGCCCCTACAGGCACACCGGTCCACTGTGAAATAATTTGCGCAACAGCATCGGCGTCTACTTCACTAAATAAGCCGTTGTCTTGTGTATTTTGCTCTTTTAGTGATTGGCGAAGTGTCAGCAATGATTCGCTATCAAGCTCTTGATCAGTTGCCTGCTTTATCTCGTTAATTTGACTCAAAGTCGAAATTTGAGATTCACGCGAGTGAGTAAGTTGTGCCAATTTATTTTGTGCAATAACCAGCTCTTCAACTAAATGGGTAAGCTTATCTTTATCAACAACTAAACCTTGCCCTAGCTCTACATTGAGACTATTGATTCTGGTTTCTAAGTAATTAATGTGCTCACGCTCAGACTCAATGGCAGCGGGGTCTGTAGCAAACGACATACGTACTCTTGCCGCTGCGGTGTCTAATACATCAATAGCTTTGTCTGGTAATTGGCGGCCTGTTATATAGCGCGACGATAAAACGACAGCAGCTTCTATAGCGTCATCCGTAATTTGAATATTATGATGCTCTTGATATTTATCTTTTAAGCCTGCAAGCATTAATTGAGCCGCTTGCTCTGTTGGCTCATCCACTTTAATAAGCTGAAAACGGCGCTCTAGAGCGGCATCACGTTCAAAATACTTTTTATACTCGCTCCATGTTGTTGCCGCAACGGTTCTTAATTCTCCGCGTGCTAATGCTGGCTTTAATAAATTTGCCGCATCACTCATGCCCGCATCGCCACCGGCACCAATTAAAGTGTGCGCTTCATCGATAAACATAATTATTGGCGTTGTTGAATTTTTAACTTCATCTATTACTGTTTTTAAGCGGCGCTCAAACTCACCTTTAACGCCGGCACCTGCTTGCAATAACCCCATATCAAGCACCAATAAGCGTACGCCTTGCAGGTCACTTGGTACTTGGCCATCAATTATACGCTGGGCAAAACCTTCAACGACTGCTGTTTTACCTACACCTGGGTCACCCACTAAAATAGGGTTATTTTTTCTTCGACGGCATAGCACATCGACCATCATACGAATTTCGTCATTACGACCGAGAACCGGGTCAATTTTACCCTGTTTTGCTTTTTCAGTTAAATCTTCACAGTACTCATCAAGCGCAGCTGTACCGTGCGATGAATCTGTTTGATTTGCAGACTTTGATTTAGCTACTGGGTTTAAACGCTCTGAAGATTGCTGACAAATTTTATCTAAATTTTCAGCTAAAAAGCGTGAATCTATTTTATCCAGTAAAGCAGGTAGTTGAAGTACAGGGCTGTAAGGTAATAACTCTGTTAATGAATCAATAAGCGCAGCACCTGTTATAAAATCACTTTTATGCTGAACATTAGCACTTAACCATGCACGCTCTAGCCATTCGTATAAACGACGAGAAAATGTAGGCTTACTTTGATTACCGGCAGGCTGTCTATTTAAAAAGTCTAATAGCTCATGCCATACTTTGTCTTGATTAATATTAAAGAAATGAAAAATGTGCTCAAGGTCACCATTACTTCCTTCTTCCATTAACTTAATAAGTAAATGCTCAGGAAGCACTTCAAAATGACTACGACTACTCGCAAATCCAGCTGCTGATTCAAGTGCTGTTGCGGTGTGGCCATTTAATTTATCTATGAGTTGTTTTATGCCTTTAGCATCCATTTTTTTATCCTTAATTCCTTAGTGTTTATACTGTTGATGGCTGTAGCTATGTGTTGTTGTATTTGCAGCTGCGGCCCCTAAATATGAATTATGTCCAAGTACTAGCGGTTGCTGACCTAAAGCTTGTTCGGCAACAGCCTCATTAGCTACTTTTATTTGGCAAACCCACTCTACATTACTTGGTAAATGCGCAGTCAGAAGTGCAGCCATTTTTATACCTTCTTCGCTTCTTGGCGTTAAACTCATGGCTGTATCACTATTAACTGGACCTATATCTATTGTTAAAATACTTCCGCTAACTAATACCTTCGTTCCAAGTACTGCAGAGCTGCCTAAAACCATTTGGTTTTCTTCGCCGATTGAACTTGGTGTATCTATTTTTTGCCAATTTGCTCGTGTGTCGTCAACTTTTAGCGTGTCTATATTTAAACTATGTTTAAGAAGCTGCGCTAAGCCAGCAGCGCTAGTTTGCTTTAAACTTGCAATACCACACTGAATTTTTTGATCAGTTTTTCCCAGTAAAATAGATTCAACTAACCCATCAAATTGGCTCGCGCCTCTGCCTGCTATATTAATTTGCGACTTTTTCCAGGCCTGAAAAAGTTGGCAATAAAGTACATGATTAAATATATCTAAAAACTGACGAACGCGGTCACCGCTTTGCTCATCACTTGCTGCTTGCTCTAATACATAGTGTGGCATGGGTGCATCCACACCATACAAACCTAAAAAAGAGGTCGATAAGCTTAATCTTCCTCTGCCATCATTCTCTAATACACATTCGCGTACATCAGTAGCCGGAAAACCAAGCTCTTTAAAAGGTTTAAAAACAACTCTGTTACTAATCCCTTGCTCTAGCTCTTGAGGTGCGGCCCAATGTTTTTCTATTAAGCTCATCGCTTTAAATAAGTTAAACCGCCAAGGCTGCTCAATAAGTAGTTCTATTGGCGCGGGTAACTTAGACCAAACTGGGTGCGCATGATTTTTATCAGCGTAACTCATAGCTGATAACTCTTACCCGGTTCAATATCCCAACTCCACGATTTATAACTAGGAATTGCATTAACACGCGTTTGTACGCTTTCATTTATAGGGGCATACATTAAAAAGAATTCATGTAATACATTACAAAAATGATATAAATCAGCATCACCAACAAATTTACTTTCATCAATATCAATAAGTACATCAACACCTTTGATAAATATTCCGCGTTTAATTTGGCTGATCGGCGTTGCTGTTATTTTTAAAATGCTTTCAATTCGTAATCGATTCTCAGCTTTATTAGACCAATCAAATAACACTAGTAATCTTTTTAGTTCTGTAACTTGCGTAATTTGTGAAAACTTTACATTTAATAAGCTAATAAGCTGCCAGTGTTTTGGCTGACTTGGACATGCTAAATAATTAGTTGGCCGTATAACATTTTTAACCTCAACGATGCTCGGCATGTCTTTTCCGCCTTCGTTCAAGTCTCCCTCTTGCAAAAGCTGACGAGGCCAACCGGCATTAAAAGAGGTTAAATCAACTGATAGAGTTTCTTTTTCATCTTCTAAATTAAAAGGAAGCTGTAAATAATGAGTCGGGGCTGCTGCACCTACGTCTTTTGTGAGCACAGTAAATAGCTTTTTTTCGTCTTCAAATACGCTTTGATAACGAGGAGTGTAATCATACGATTGCCCGGTTATAGAGTTTCGACCTGCAACTGCATCTACCGTATAACTAAAAACGTGGTCAAAACGTGCCTGATCTGCACTTATCATATAATCAGTTCTGTTTGGCTCTATTTTAATTGGCTCTGCAGCTTGGCTAAATAAATTAACTGCTGGCACGCAATTGATTAAAATGTTCTCTTTACTTAACTGATGACCCGGCGGTAATTTATTATCACCCCTAAATACGATTTCAAAACGGTCAATATGTTCAGGAAACTCTTCGTCTTTTAAACCATCAAATGTTAAAAAATAAAACCTATCTTTTGCATTAAAATAATCAAGTAATAGTGCATATCCAGGATGGCTTTTAGCTGCACTAGGGAGTAAAGCGCCATCTATATCTAAATAAGTAGCGCTGCAACCTTTTGCTTTTAACTTTTTGTTGAACTCAAAATGGTTAGCACCAAAATCAAGTTCTGCTTGTTTATTAGGTGTTTTTAATAATTGAAATAAAGCACTGCATAATGGTGTATCGCCACGTAAATAAAAGTTTAGTTTAGATAAATCAAAATTACTGCGTTCACCTTGGCATACAAACTTAAGCCCTATTCGTAGCTCTGCACCTAAGTGCGACTCTTGATATCGAACATGCTCAACATCTAATGGGACAACGTCTAAACCGTGAGTTGTGCTAAAAATTATTTTTTTATTATCGGCCTTTGCTTTAGGCGGATTAAGCTGTAAACCTTTTGAAATGGAATGTGTTTTTTGCATAGCCAATTTAGGCTTAAATTGCACCACAGTACTAGAAGGATAATAACTTAGGAGTATTGGACACAGTTGACGCAGCACTTGCTCTGAAACTTCAGGTACTGACTCATCTAAACGCTTTTGAGTATGGGCAGTTAAATACGCTACGCCTTCTAATAAGCGCTCAATATGAGGGTCTCTATCTTTTAATGCATCAATGTTAAGCATTCCTGCATGCTCAGGATAAAACTGAGCAAACTGCTTACCAGCTTGGGTTAACAAGCGCATTTGTGCATCAAAATATTGCTGCATTCATCAATCCTTTAAATAACATTAGTTAGTGTTTTTTGCATGTTGTATAACGTCTGCTTTACCGCCAGATTCAAAACGGGTATTTAACTTGATACTTTGCCCGCTCGTTAAAAAAGCTTGAATATCTAGCCTTATTACACAATTATCTTCTTTAATTTCAACAGGTGTTACATTTGCATATCGTACGCGTGGTTCGTACTTTTCTATCAATTTTTTAACCTCAAACGCTAACGTGTGTTGTGAGTATGGTAACCCCTCGTAAATATCTTCTACATCGGGCAAACCATAGTCAGACAAGTGCTTCAGCACTCCTCTTCTTGCATTTAAAAGCTCATTTAAATGCTTGCACACACTGACTTGCTCATCAGTTTGAAAACCATGATGACCATTGCGTGTAACTGGTTGAGTTAAAAAATCGAATAACGCCATATTTAGATCTCAATAAAAGGATATGCTTGCGCATATCCTTCAAAATTACTGACTAATTAACGACCTTCAGTCCAAGAGTCAGAGAACTCGATGTTGCCATCTAAGTAAGTCCAAGTAATGCGTTTGTAACGTAGACAAACTGTTTCAAGGTGCGGGTAACGCTCCTTGTCTAAGTCTTTAACGTTATGCATTGTTGGTGAGATCGAAGTGATCTTTACATCTTCCAACTTGTGGCAGAAATATTCACGCTCAGTCCCTGTGTCATCAATACGGTACCATTTAAGCTCTAATTGCTTAAGTGTTTGACCGTTTGAACACGCTTTGTACAAGTACGGCGTAGCCGCATCAACAGCTTTTGTAATTACAAAAGGTTCATGCTTACGAGTACCTGTAAGTTCACCTGTATCGTTATCCGTAGGAATACGAAGTTCATGATCAAAGTGTAGGATCTCAATTGAACCTTCACGCTCTGCAACAGTTACAGAACCTTTGATGTCATTACCTTGGTCATCCTTTAACCACATGTACGCTGGAATTGCCATTTCATTATTCTCCTTTTAGAATGAAGTGTTTCCTGTTAGTTGGCATTGGCATAAACAGTAATATTTATGCCCCCCAAAAAGCCCTCTGCTTCATGCCACTGGGGAATATGTCCCAAGTTGGATGCAACCAACTTGGGGCAATTTTTTAGACTATAAGTCTTAATCCTTTATGTACACCTGCCAACTACTCACCAAATTGACGCATTTGATAGTACTTAAATCCGTTTCATTGGCGGCGTAGCAGTTCATTTTTCGCCAGGCATTTGCCCTACTAGCGCTAAACGAACATCAATCCCTTCAACTTGGAAATGAGGAACAATGTACGTACTTACTCTGTAGTAACCAGGGTTACCTGGAATTTCTGCTACAGTCACTTTTGCATCTTTTAGTGGATGCGTAGCAATAAGAGATTCATCAGGGTTGTTCATTTTAGTTACTAATGCGCCAAGCCAATCATTAAGCTGCTGCTCTAATTCATGGCGAGGTTTACTTGAACCAATATTTTCACGCTGTAAAACTTTTAAGTAATGCGCAATACGCGATACTAAGAAAATATATGGTAAGCGTGAGTTAATTCTTGCATTAGCTGTTGCTTCATTTGTTTCTAATACCTGTGGCTTCTGCGCACTATTAGCAGAGAAGAAACATGCAAAATCTGAATTTTTATAGTAACTAAGTGGAATAAACCCTTGGTTAGCAAACTCAAGTTCTTTAGTTTCAGAAATAAGTACTTCAGTTGGAATTTTAGTTTCTGATCCTTTACCAGCTTCAAATGAATGCAGCGGAAGATTTTCAACTTTACCACCTGATTGCGGCCCACGAATATTTACTGCCCAACCATTATCATGGAAACTACGGATGATATTTGCAGCAAATGCAAATGTTGCATTACCCCACAAATAACGTTCATGATGCTGCGCACTTACATCTTCTTGGTAATTAAAGTTACGAAGAGGATTTGTCTCACCATAAGGCAGACGTAGTAAAAAGCGCGGGAATGCTAAACCAATGTAGCGAGAGTCTTCTGATTCACGGAAATTTTTCCAACGAAGAAACTCAGCGCGCTCCATGTAAGAGCCCAAATCTTGGATTTTAGATACTTCTTCCAATGAATCTTTAAGAAAAAACTTAGGACCAACACTGCCCATAAACGGACAATGCGCAGCCGCAGATACACGTGATATCTCTTGCAGTAACGATACATCGGGTGCAGAACAATCAAATTCAAAGTTCGAAACCATTGTTGATACTGGCTCACCACCTGGCGTATCGTAATCAGAGGTATATACATGTTTGTATAATGCAGATTGAGTTGTATCTGGCGCCTCTTCAAAATCGTCTCTTAGAGTTTCTTTATCTACATCAAGCATTTCAATTTTAATATTAGCGTTGTTAGGCGTACGGTTAATTAGGTAACGTAACGAGCGCCATGCTGATTCCATTTTTTGGAAATTTGGGTGATGTAAAATTTGGTCTAACTGCTGAGAAATAATAATGTCTACTTTTGCGATGTAATCATCTAAAAGTAATTTATCAATTCGCGTTACTTCTTGGCCACTACTGCTAGCCATATCTAAAAATACATTTATAGCTGCTGTTAAGCGCTCATTTGCACGAGTTTCAGCTAGGTTGCTTGCATCTCTAAATGAATCAAGTTTGATTTCATCTGCAACTGGAGAAATATCAACCATTCCACATATATTTTCATAAGTGGATAAAGGAGCTTGCTCCGTGGTATGCGCGGCAACATTTAATTGTTCTTGCATTGACATGGTAATCTCCTTATTCAGTTATTGGTTGTTTTTCATCTTCAGACGCTAGCGGCGCAATTTCATCCAGTTTAGCTTTTAACTCATCTAGCTCTGGCTGATTTTGTAAAACACGCTCTAATTCTTTACGAAGTGATGAGTTATCTAATAAATTAGATTTAAGGTCGCGAAGTAAATTACGCATAGCCATCATTTTATTAAGCTCTGGCACTTGAGAAGCAACTGATTCTGGGTCAAACGATTTAAAAGAATCAAACTCAAGGTTTACGTTAATTTCGCCGTCACCTTTAATTTTGTTCGCTACCTGAAAGTTCGCTTTAGGCGCCATATCTTTAAGCACTTGCTCAATATTATTTTTATTAATTGTTACGCGCTCACGCTCAGATAGTTCTTGGCTATTTTGACCATTTGAGTAGTCACCAATTACTAGCATCTTTAATGGCAATTCACTTTTTTGTGAAGCGCCATCTGTATCAAGCTCTAACGAAATATTGATCCGAGCTCTGGGGATCTCTTTTTGAAATGTATCACTCATGTTTTTTCCTTTGCAGTTTGGTTATCTACCGACTCAATTCCAATTAAACCTCGACATATTAGTCAAGCCCTTGTAACTAAACCCACGCTAATGCTTGTGCAGGGTTAGTTACCATCATTTGCTGACTAATATGTTTAGCAGCTAAACTCATTTCATCTTCTGGCGTTTGTGACAAACTTGCATAACACTGCTTGGAAAATCGCCATACTTCCATGCAAAAACATTGTTGCCATTGCGCTAAGTCATGCGCTTTTATTTGTTTTAGTAACACGTTTAATAATGCTAAAGCATGTTCGTAATGCTCAGCTTTTATTAATAATTTTGCCTTTAATAATTGCGCTTGAGCTTTATCAAAATCGTTTAAAATATTTATTTGATCGACTTTAATTAATGCCGTCGATAACTGCCCTTTTTCGACGTCTTGTATTAACTCGCTATACTGCTCATCAAACGCACTACTTTGAGAGCTAACAGATTCTGTTTTTGCAGAATGTGATAACTCTTTTAAAAACTCTTTATTTACAGATGAACACAACGGACTTCCATCGTCATACTGTAGGGAAACTAAAGCAGGAAACTGCTCATTTAAATTAACTAATTGTTGCTCAAGCCAATGAACAAGCGGCAATTTATTTAATTTTTTTAATGCATTTAAACTAAGCACTTGGAGATTTAAATTAAATTGCATAGCCCCTTCCATAAACAACCCTTCGGCTAAATTTAAAGCTTGTTCAGGTTGCTCACTTGCCAATGCATTTTCAATTGGAGCAAATGCTGCAGCTCTAGGAGCGGGTAAACGCGTTTTTCCATTTTCGTTAGCCGGTAATGCCAATCTTGTCCAACGTGCAGCTCGCGATAACTTTATTACTCGTTCAATGTTATTTTGTTCTTTATCAAAGTTAAGTAGCTGCCTAACCGCACTTAAATACGCTGTATCTGAGGCAATATCAGCATTACCAATACTAACCTGGCTAGCAACTGCGGCTGGTGCCGAATTATTAGTTTCTGATTTTGGAGCCGTCACAGCTGAATTCTCAGCTAATTTTTGCTCTGTGCTAATCGCTTTTTCTTCTTGCTCTGGTTCAGCTACAGGCACTGGGTTTCGTTTTTCTTGTTCTTTAGCCCACTCATTCAAAGTCGATAGAGGGCCAGATTCGTTGTCTAATAACGCAACACACTGCTCGTTGTATTGAGTCAAGGCAGCTATAAGTTCAGGCCATTGTTCAGCGTTTGTATTATGCCCTTGGGCTACACCCTTTAAACGTTCTTGCTGTTGTAAAAACCATGTATTAACTGCAGCGCGCATTCTGGCTTTTAGTGGGTGTACCTTATCCGTATAAGTAGTCAACAAACGATTAAATAACAATAATGTATGCGTTAAACCTGTAACCCCAAACTCACTTGTTGCAGCTAGTGCTAAATAACTTACTATGCGTAAATCTTTACTTTGAGTGTTGAGTAAATCTGATGCTTGTATAAACATCACTTTAAAGTCAACTTCCCCCACTCCTGATGAAGATGCTTTTAATGCTTTAAATGTTTCTTCATATTTTAAATCTTCTCCACACTTGTTCCCCGGCAAAGGAGCACTTAATGCTTCAAGCCATTCAATCCAGGTGGTATGTGTATGCGGCGCTTTATTACTCATGATTTACACCAACGACGAAGTGCATCGTAAACACTCACGTTATCCATATCAGCAAAATTAAGTGTTTGTGAAGACGGCTGTTTTTCTACTTTTAAATTACATAGATCAACAATATCGTTTGTTTTTTTATCGTATTCCCACACACTATTAAAGTATGACGCTGGAATAGGCCTACAAAAAATAGTTAAACTAGGCGCTTGATTCTCATCACCTAACTGATAAAAAAACCAAGGCTGCCAATTATGATCTGCCACCATAGATGCAACTAAGTGCAACCAAAACCCGGCAACTAAGGCACTTTCATGACTAAAACTAGGCATTGGTAGGCGAATACCAAACTGACTTCTTAAACACCCTCTATTAGCGATAGATTTAAGCACAGCCGATAGCTCTTCAATTAAAATTGCTCTTTTAGCAATATCGTTCAAGCCTAAATGCTGCCAAAAAACGCTCATCGGAATAGTTCTAAGTTTATCAAGCTCTAGAGTTAAATTTGGTTGCTGTTTAAGTGCATCAGCTACACGGTTATAATCTTGTGCTTTTTGCTCCATTTCATTAATACTGGCAGCTTGTTTAATATTTTCATTTACACCTAAAAGGTGCTCTATTACTTGGCTTGCAAATAAAAATAGAAAAGCAGGATGTCGCTTATATGTATCAAGCCCACTATGTACAAAAGAGCTAAATGGGTAAAAACGACCACTGCTATCTTTACTTGGCTGCAAAACGCCAAGTAAACCACCATCATCCGCATTGCCAGATATAAAGAACAACGACTTAGTTCCATTCAGGTGGCTTGTATCCGTTGTTTTTCTACCACGGTTTAAATGTGCAAAGCCCTCTTGCAACCAATGATCAAATCCAACCGATTCTCTAGATGAAATATTAAGCTTTACAAAGTCTGGTCTTATCGGTGTTTTACCCATAAAACCAAAGCTGTGTTGCTTAACCAGTGTCGGTGTTTTCTTTTTAGTAAATAAATTAAACATTGCTAGCGGCCTATTGCATTGTTCGCGACTGCGATTGAGCCAAGCTAGGGCTTTGTGAAAACAAAGAACTTGGCAATGCAAACGATGTAAGCATGTATTTTGAAAATATACCGCTGTTGCGTCCTGATTTAAGAGAAAACTGGACTGTTAACACCTCATCAGATTTATCTTTTAATTCCCATGTTGCTAAAAATTCTGTGCCTTTAATCCACTTAACACTGGCTGAGTTAAGCACTTTTAGTAGTGCCCAAGGTCCGTCTTGCTCGATAGAAATACGACGCCCTTTATTATCTAAACCATACAGAACCGCTTTCTCTGCAGCCCCTCGACCAGGCCACGAAAAATTACGCCATTCTTCAGGCTCATTGCGATAGCGATAACCTTGCTCACTAAAGCCTAAGTATGTTTCACGAATACCTCGGTGTGGAACAGGCATCATCTGAAAAGTAAAACCAGCACTGTCGGCACCACTAGAAAACAACGAACGAGTTACTTTATTTGCTTTAGTTAAACCATCAAGTAATTGCGCGCTAAAACCAATACCTACACCATTCCATTGTTTTTCTTCCCACACACCGCGGCGTACTTTCATAAATGGTTTGAGCTGGGTGTTAATAAAGCTCCATAAAATTCCTGATTCAGAATTTAAAAATTCAGAAACATCAGCTATCGCAGCATCAGGGCCAGTTAAGTTAAATGGATATTTACCAGCTAAACTGCTGTTATACATAGTATAAACCTGGTTTTCCCATTCTTGGTTAAGCTGAGTACGTGCTTTTGCCATGATAGTCGCTATACCACCATGAAGCGGGGCCTTAAATAGCTTATCTAGCGTTTCTTTGGTTTGAGGGTCTAGTGCTCGAGTTTGGCTCTCAATAATAATCCACGAAGACTGTAATGCATTACTTTGGCTATTACCTGAAAGTAAGTCCTGCGCAAATATCATTGCTTGAGCATCATCTTCATTACTCGCTGCCATTGCTTTAATGTCTGAATGGATGCTACTTAATGAACTGATGTATTGTCTTAAGTAATCAGAAGAATTCTTATCTTCATTAGGCTGTGCAAAGCGTCTTAAATCAGCAAACCGACTTTCAAGCTCTGGCGCTCTAACCGTACTCATTTGAGTAATTGTTGGCGTGTTTAAAGCTAATTTATTTGCAACATCAGCAGCGGTCTTACCTATTGAAGCTTGGCTTTTCAAAGGCGCGTCAGCGAGCGTAATATTGTCGTTAATTAGTTTCATTAAATCGTTAAAGGGGCCATCCATCGATGAAAGGCGTGCAAAATCAATACTTGCATCGTTTAGATCTCTAAATGCAGGCACTTTTATGCTATCTATAAAAGCAAACCAAGTATTGCCGTAGTCTTTAAAGTAATATGCTCGCATAGCCTTTGCCAAAGTTTCAGCTTGTGCTTCGTCAACAACATTTTGACCATTTTCATCACTAGAACCCATAACCCAGTCACCTGAGAACACCAAACGTGAAATACGTTTAATCTCTGGGAATACATATTCCTGCCAACCTAAGTTTGTATAAACATACGGGATTTTATACTTACTTTTAAATACATCACGATTTTTAGAAATCATAAAATCGTTTAATAACAATGGCTTTTTACGTTCAGCAAAGCTTGTAATTACTTGTTGATATAACGGGAAAGCCTCTGGCTGGGTATTTAAATTGTCTCTCGCTAGCGCTATCGATGTTTCGTTAGCCTGCCAAAATGCAATTTTACCTGGCTGCTCTATATCGTTACCCATATTTTGTAGGTACATATTAACTAAGCTACTTAGTTGTGTATAAATGGGTGCTTGCTCTTGTGCATTTATGTCTATATGAAAATGCTCAGCTATAAAATTAAGTAATTGCTCTTTAGCAAACTCCGTTGAAATATGCTCAGGGTTCGTACTCATCATTAAATGCATTTTTAGTGCATCGTAATACTGCTGACGAATCGTTGCTTTCGCTTCACCTTCATTGTCAAACCATTGTGTTTCGTACTGTTTTATTTGCGCAAGTAAATGCTCTTCACCTGGGTAAGTAATAAGCTGATTCATCTGATTAAATAGCACATTTGCAACACTACTTAAGGTTTCATCACCTTCATAAATACCAAATATAAAGTACCACGGTAATGAATCTTCGTAAGTTTTAAGCTGACCATAGTGCTCAAACAGCGCTAGCGTAGCAGCAAGCTTCTGCTCATCTTTTGCCTTACTTACGTTAGCTTCAACAACTGCTTTTACACGTGACTCACCTTGATTAAGTAATAATTGATTACTTGTGTACGACGTAATAAGGAGTGCTGTGATTGCTGCAATAGATGCCAAACCTGAAGTGACTGTTAAACCTTTTAACCAGCGTCCTACTAACCGTTTTTTTCTATTTCCTCGCGTTAAATCCTGTAGTTTAAAAATAACATCATTAAATACGCGGTTGATAAAATAACTTTGAGTAATGCTTTCTTGTTTTTGGTCAACAACAACCGCACCAAATTGATCTCGTACACCATTAGTAATACGCTCAATAGGCGTGCCTTCTTGCGTGCCCGATGTAAAATAAACACCAGCAAACCAAGGAACTTCTTGATATGGATTAGACTTAAACAGTAAGTTAACAAACTCAGTTAACTTAGTTGAAGCTGATTGAAATTGATTAGGAAAATCAAGTATTAGCTGTTTACGATGCTCGTTGCGCTCTCGTGCAACTTTGCTCAAACGTTGCTCGCATAGTCGCTCATATAGCTCCTGCATACGAACTTCAAACATTTCTGCAGGATCATTTTTTTGATCTTCACTAATATCGAGTAAGTACGCACCAAATACTTGCTCACGCTCTTTTTCAGATAAGTCACTAAAAAAAGGTTCAAAACCACTGATTAAGTCAGTTTTGGTAAAAGTGATATATACAGGAAAAATAACGCCAAGCTGGGTAATTAGCTCTTCTATACGCTCACGCACTAATTTTACATGTTGTCGAATTTCTTCACTGTCGGAAGTTAAAACATCTGCAACACTAATGGCCACCATTACGCCATTTATAGGCAGTTTTGGTCTATATTTTTTAAGGAGCGCTAAAAATGACAACCACTCTTTATTTTCTGACTGCTCAGTTGTGTAACGCCCAGCGGTGTCAATTAAAATAGCTTGATCTGAGAACCACCAGTCACAATTGCGCGTTCCACCAAAACCTTGGATATGCAATTCACTCGAATTAGAGTAAGGAAAATGTAAGCCCGAATTTGCAAATAAAGTACTTTTCCCTGTAGCCGAAGGGCCAATAATCATATACCAAGGCAAAGCGTATAAAGCGGTATTACCACGATAACCCGCACCTAAATGAGATGCTTTTAAAGATCCCAATGCTTCTTGCATCTTTTCTTTAATTTCGCTTAATTCAGCACTCGAACCGGCATTATGACTTGCTAATTCAGAAGCTAACTTATCGCCTGAGCGCTTAGTCCATAACCAACGAATAAAAATAAATAAAACAAAAACAGCGGTTACAGCACCCATCGCAATTAATTTTTTATCGGTAGTATCTAAACCCACCATGCGACCGGCAAACCACACAATACTCAAAACGGCTATAAAGCCAATAAGTTGACCCGTTGCACGCGATGATACCAAGCCCAATAAAAAATGAACTAAACCGCTTTTATTAACTCTTCCCTGCATTGTGTTACCTATCGTGTTTCGTTGGTTTTATTGAGCTGAGTCAGCACTTCAATTTGGTTGTCTATTACCTGAGTACTCTGCGTTGCTTGCTTATTAATTACATAATGAAATCCAGCAAATAATGAGGCAATAGAACCCAAGCAAATAGCCAAAATCACCCAGTAAGGAATATTACGCCCCACCTTCATCGCAAACCCTTCTGCAGGTATACCGTTATCAGATAATTGAGAACTCGGTGTTCCTTTTATATCTTCAATTTGAGCTCTAACATCAACAATTAACGCTTTTAATTGCTCAATGCCTTTAACTTTGTAAATGCCTTCAAAGCCAAGCTGCAGACAAATATAATAAACCTCTAATGCAGCTAGCTTTTGCTCTCCGCCGGTACGCAACTTACCTAAACGTTCAAAAAATTCTTCACCAGCTCGGTTGTTACCAAAAAATTCAAGCTGTAGCGGTCGAGACATCCAATCCATTCTAAAATGAGCACCTGAACTCATAACAAATTCATCACACATAGCCGTAAGAGCAAACTTAACTTCTTGCATTAAACTTGTTGTTACCTGTTGCGAGTAACAATTACGCTCATAGTCATCAAAACTAGTAAGTAAATTTTCTCTAAACTCTTCAAGCTCTAAGTTAGTAGATTGCTTTAGTTTTAATGGTGTTAGCGCATTAATTACAGGCGAAATACACGCGACTAAATCTTGTTCTTTTTGTGCTTCTTGCATAATTTCAACTCAACGTTAATTACGTGCTACGGTAACAATTTCAATTTGTGCACTTTGCAATCCAAATGGTACAAATAGGCTTAATGATTGCTCTTCAATAATTTGCTGCCAAATGAAACCATGCGACTCAAGCCTGAAGTATTCATAACCACTTTTTATGGCCAGCTTATTTGGAGGTCGCTGACAATGTGTTAGTTGCACACCCGCTAAAGCAGATGAAATCATGATATCGAGCTTTTCGCTTGCTCCAACTTTTACTTGATCACTAAATGTTTCAATCCATTTGGTGTCTTCAGATTCAAAATACACAGCTAAATAAAAGTCGTTGTTAGTAAACGTTGCAGAATCAATAGTGGCAACTTGATAAATAGCGTTAGAGGTTTTTTCAAGTTTTAAGCCCACCATTTTCTTAGGTACAACCCCTTCAAGTAAACGAGTTAATAGGCCATCAAGCTGACCAAATACATTGCTTAAATTTTTATGCTGGTATGGTGGTACTTGGTTAACTAAGTCACTGTGCTCAAACATTGAAACTGAACTAATTAAATCAACAAGCTCACAATACAAACGTTCAGGATGGACCAATGACAAGTTTTTAAGATGATCTAAACGCTTGGCGGATGGAGCCATTGCATTAAGTAACAAAAATGTATTCATTTCATTCGGCCCAAAGTCAGTAACTGAGCCATAATTTTTACGTCTGCTAAGCAGCACATTAACTTTTGCATTAACTAAATTAGCCGTTCTATTTAACAGCTCAGTTAAATAAGCAGATGCACTTATATTTAATAAAGGAGGCACAAACTGTTTATTTAAAACAAATGATCCATCTTCCGAGCGACTTATTTTTAAACATGCAATGGTGTCAAAATAAGTTTTTACATCTGAGTCAGACAGTAATATAAATTTAGGCTTTGCAACTAATACCTCACGACTACGCGACGCATCATGATTATCTTCTAAATCAATATAATCCGCTTCATATGCACTTAATTGCCCGCTGGCCGCATAACCTTCAATATTGCTAACTGTTTTATTAGCAGCAATAGCAATATAAATAACACTCTCTTGATGGTTAGTATCGAGCTCAAGCTTTAAATCATCTTGATGCTGTCGATCAAAATCAAGCAAGCGACCATTTTCTAAAAGTAATTTAAAACTGGTCACTTTTAATATACCGCGAGCAAGTGCTGATTCATCAATAGCAAAATGCTGTAAACCGAACGCCAATGGCGATATTAGCGCTTGACGTACAATCTGATTTTGATCGTGATAATCGTCAAATAGTTGAAAGTGTTGCTGGGCAAGCAAAACACCTTCAGCCCAAACGGGCTTTGCGGGAGCTTTTAAATTCATTACTCAGCCTTATCCACGCCAGGTAATTGAACTTCATTATTGGTAACCAAAACATCTAATGATGTAGACAACTTAACAGGGCCATCTGCAAGCGGATAATACGCTTTCCAGTTATCGCCACTGCGATCTCTAAATAAAGCAACAATAGCTACAAACTTTGCATTTTCAGCTTGTTCAAACTTAATTTTAGATTGTTCAGAAGGGTGAATTGTTCGCTCTTCTAATGTAATTAAACTATTAGCTAAAACTGACTTATCTGACTTCCATAACTCTTCAAATGTGGCTGTTTTAAATGTTTGTATATCAGACAGTTGATATACCTTTAAAACCACTGGTAACGCTTCATCAAATTGGTTTAAATTTAAATTATCTGTTGCCTTAACATCTAAACTTACGTTAGTACTCATACAACCAGTTAATATTATAGAAAGTGATAAACCTATAATTGCATTTAAAATAAAGCGCATTTTTTACCTCAATAAATATTTTTATTTAAAATTAAAATTAGTTTTGCAAAGAGTAGCTTCATAAACTGGGCAAATAACTTTATTGAATCTTACATTCGCACAATCAGACCATTTATTAGTTTTAAAAAAGCCTAAAAGAGTCTTAGTCCTGCTTTTCTCTTGAGAATCAACTAACAAAGACTGCGTAACAACATCATCTATAGACGTAATTAACTTAGTATTTATTAATGAAAGCTCTTTTATATAAACAGATACATCACCGTTAATTAAAGTAACTTTTCCATTGCTTTTAGGGGGATTATTTAAAAAAAAGAAAAAGTGTTCTATAGAATTTTCAGAAAAAACGCGATGGGCAGGAATACCTACCTGGTCTAGTAGCGAAGAAACGCTGGCAGTAAGTGACCAAGCTAAGGAGTACAAGCTATTTATTTGATTTATAAACTCTTTTTTATTCACAACATGCTCCTTGTCATCAGTTAAACTAAAAAACTCTTAGTCTAAGGCTAGTAATAAATCCATTTATTTGGCGCATAATACAAACACCTAACCTCTATTGTCAACCTATATAAGGTTTAAAATATTAGAATATTAATGCGATTTACGAATTAGAATAAACACTCTAAAAAACAGTTATAAATGAATAATACGCAATAAAACAAAACAATCCCTATTTATGAAACAATCAAAAAGATAATTCAATTTATTTTTAGAGTTACAATTATCCAGTTGATCATTAACACACAAAAAGGTATGTTTACGCCACTAATTTTACCGAGCAGGGATTGCAACGTTTTGACTAAATCTAATTTTTTTTTGAAGGTTAATGACAAAGACTTTAATGTTACTTACCTACATGGCTACGAAAAAATTAATAAAGGCTTTAGTTATTCACTCACCGTTGAATCTTCAGTAAAAATTAATACAGATATACTACTTGCTAATGCCAGTGTGATTTTTGTTAATAAAAATAAAAGATATAGAGAACAATGCGGCCTGATTACATCTGTAACCAATATGGGTGTATTCAACAATCTACATCGCTTTAAAATAAACATTCAAGATCGATTATCCACCTTAAAAGACACCTCAAACAGTAAAGTCTTTATTACCGTAAACGTACAAGATGTATTAAATTACTTAGCACAAAAAGCAGGTTATTCATCAGGACAAATCGTTTTTAGGACAAGCTCCGCCTTACCGCATTTAAAGCAATGTGTGCAAGCAATGGAAAGTGACTGGGCCTTTTTTAATCGCTTGATGTCTCAGCATGGTCTTTTTTACTGGATTGAAAGTGAATCAAACACCGAAACACTTGTTATAAGTGACAGCAACCTCAACAGCCCCTATTTAAGTACGGGTGTATTAGAAGTTAAAGCAAACGCGGGGATGAACGCCCAGTACTGGGGTAACTTTGTCGGCTTTATGCACAGTGAAGTAACACAAACCTTATATAATAATGCAGCGCAAAGTAATGCCCATGGACAATTCCAAAAAGTAGCCAGTAACAGTCAATCTTTTTTCGAGCCTGCTGCAAACTCAGACGCCGAAGCATCAGCACAAACACAAAGCTTTAGTAATGCATTAGCCACACACAATAAACTGGTTACGCTTACGGGTAATGTATCTGATGTATTTGCAGGCTGCTCAATTTCGCTTGACGATAATATGGGGTTTGCCAGTGGTGATTTGCTATGCATTGCAATAGAGCACACCCTTAATCAAGCAAATGACGAAAGCAGCCATGAAGGTGAAACGCACTATCACTGCGTAGCGCAATTTATAGAGCGCGGTACACCTTACAAAGCAATGCCTGAGCCCCACACGCCTAAGCCCATGGTATTCCCCGCAACCGTAGAATCTCTCACAAGTAATGCATTTGTAGATGAACATGGCCAATACCGTATTCGTACCGAGTTTGATAAAACAGCTCGCCCAGTAATTCAATCAAGCCCTGCACTAAAAAAACTAGCGCTATATGCTTGTGAAAATCAACCTCAAGCCACTGGCTGGCACTTCCCACTCGTTGGTGGCTCTGAGGTACTTATTGGGTGTATTAATAACGACCCAAATAATACATTTATAATGGGTTTTGCACTAAACGCCGACCAGCCAAGCGTAGTTACAGCCGCTAACCCAACACATAATCGCTTATTAAGCGCAGCGCAAAATGAACTCATGTTCGATGACGATAAAGATGTACCCAAAGTCATCTTACAAACACTCGCCAGTGAGCACTATATTGAATTAAATGCTATAAAATCAGGCCGCCAATTTATTCAATGGATAAGCCAACTCGGTACTATAAATTTACACGCAGGGCGCGACCTATGCCTTGAAACCGAACAAAACAATGTTCAGTTTGTTATTAAAAACAATCAATTTATCGATGTTAAAAATACCGTGTCGCAAACCACAAATAACAACCATGTAAATTATCAAAGTGGTGGCAGCCAAGCCTTCAGTGGTAAAAATGCGGCCCTTACGAGCGAGAATGAAATATCACTCCTCACCGGACGTGCAGTAAAAGTGCACGCACAAAGCGACATACTCCTTAAAACTAATAACAGCGACTTAAAGCTTAATGTGCCTAATGGCTCTACGTTTTTACAAACAAACAATAATATAAGCATTACGGGCTCAGGTAATGGCGATTTAATTATTCACAACGCAGGCGGCGAGATAAAACTCGACAGCCAAGGTAATGTTGATATTACCGCCACTAACGTACTCACACTCGATGGCACATTTATAACCTTTGATGGCCCGGTTGATTACGACATAACTAGCCCACAAACAGCGCTGGCACCAAGCAATGCAAGCCCTGCCAATATTAGCCGCATTAGTGATATAACCATTAATGACTCCGGTATTGCTGCAACAACGTCAAGCGTAGTGGATTTGCTTTATGTTTATCAAGATGGCAGCCCTGTAAAAAACGCACCTTATACAATTAAATTTGATGATGGAACACAAAGCACAGGCCAGCTAGATGAAGACGGTATAGCGCAATTAACCGATGTACCAAATGGTCAGTTTACTATTCAGTATGGGGAAGATACGCGCGAATATGAGCCTCAAGATAACGCAACGCCAAACCCACTTTATAAAAGAATAACCCCCGCCTCTGCCATACAAATGAGCAGAGCTGGGCAAGCAGCAACACTTGATGAAGCAAGCAACATAGCCAGCCAAGCAGGTGATTGGTTATGGGGGGCACTGCAAGGCGACTTTAATAAAGACCCCACCACTGCACAGATTGTAGTGGGCAGTATTATTTCAATGATACCGGTTATTGACCAAGTCATGGACGTGCGGGATATTTTAGCCAATGTAATGCTGCTGACTGATGACGATAAAGCCAACGACAGTGATGGCTGGATAGCCTTTACGCTCACCGCGATAGGTTTAGTGCCTGTGCTCGGCTCCGCGGTAAAAGGCGTCGGTAAAGTGGTGATTAAAAACAGCGGCGACACAATAGAAGCCGCAATTGCAGTGTTACGCAAGTTGGGCAAAGGCGACCCCGTTCAGTATTTACGTAAAATAAACTGGCAAGACCTAGGCAAACAAGCAGCCAGCGAAGTAAAAGCCTTTATAAAAGGCCTGCGCGATACACTTCACGAAATATCAACAAGTTGGCAATACGACCTACTGCTGCCACAACTAGCCATAGACGGCATGCAAGCCACGATTAAACAGCTTGATGAAATAGCGCCCAAAATAGACCAAGGCGTTAAAGGCGCAGCCAGTGAGATTGGCAATCGCGTAAACAAAGCCCTCGATGAATTCGAGCCGCCGAAAAGCACCGGTATTGTGGGCAAACCTAAAAAGACCGTTGCGAATGAATTAGATGCGCCGAAAGGAAATGATTTAAAAGGGGCTGCAGCACTTAAGCTGGTAAGAAACCCAGCTCTTGATGCTCACTACAAAAACCTAGCGGACTATGAAGCGGCATATAAGAAAAAACTAGCCAAAGCAATAGAAAATGGCGACTCTAACCGCCGCATCGGAGCCTTTAAAGCTAAGCTCACTGAAGTTAAAGGTGAGCGGGCAGCTAGTACCTATATGGCAAAACACTTCTCTAAGCCACCACCACCTGCGAAAATGGAGCTTGGTTTTGGACCAGGCCCTGGTGTTGATCAAATATGGGCAAAGCGTGATAAAGACGACAATGTACTCGAATATTTTATTGTTGAAGCTAAGGGGCCTGGGGCTAAGCTTGGCAAAACAAGTAAGGGGTTCACGCAAATGGATGATGACTGGATTAAAATGAACCTTAATCGCATGAAAAAATCAAAGGATTATGACAAAAGCCAACTTGGGCAAGATTTATTGGATGCTATTGAAGATCAAGAACCTGGTATTAAAAAATTGGTGCTTGAAGCTGTTGAAGAAAGTGGCACTGTAGTTGGCGCAATATTACAACCTTTACCTTAGAGAATTAAGAATGTTAAAGTTAAATAAGTTTGAAGAAGATTATGAGCGTGTTTTTAATCGCGCCCCAAAAGTATTGGCAAAACGGGAGCCACAAATACACGACTTAAATTTGAGTTCGTATGATAGACAGCAGGCAACCTTTGTAGTTGCAGGTAAGTATATTGAGCTAGCTTATTTAAATTATTGGTTAGAAAACTTTGACCAAGTAAAACCCAATTTAAAAAAAGCCGCACCCTATGCGTTTTTATGCGGCTTCGACCCTGAGTTACATACCCATAAAAGCGATTACTCCATTCAAAAAGAGTTAAACATCTGTTTGTTGTTTGGTGAGCCGGAATTACTAGAACAAATAAAAGCGCTTGATTGGTCACTACCCGAAGATGATATTGTGCACCCTGCTATTTACCAATACGACCACTTATTAATGAAAATAGCCACAGGCAGTACTCCTACACAGCAGGATATTAACACCGCACAACAAGATGCTAAAAAAGCCAAAAATAAAGATGTATTACAATTTTTTGCCCCTTTAATTGATGCAATTAGTGCGCTTGCTTCAGGCGATAAGACACTATGGCAGTCATCAATTGACAAGGCTGTGGCTTGGCATAAAGATGAGTGCAAATTTGGTGATTACAAAGATATGGAAGAAGGCTTTATCTGTTTAAATGCGCTTACTATGGCTAAATTAGGCAAAGACATGTACGGCTGGCAATGCCAAACCAATTCACTTTATCTACCTTTATTTTTAATTGATTAATTTCAAATAACTCCGCAACAAGAGCACATAAACTATGAGCAGTTTAATTCACTTATCACTTATTGATGAGAACAGTTACCCTACTACGCTTAACGGTGATGATGAAAGCAAATACCAACAGTTACTTGAAATTACTGAAGGAGAAGCCATTCATTGGCAGTCAATCGAAATAAACCTGCGCGGCTTTGAGCCAGCACTGCAATTGTGGGACGCTATAGCAGGCAATAGCCGCCTGTTACTCATTGCAAGTTTTAACTTTTTTCCTCATAAGCTGCTACCACCTGACGCTGATATTAGCGGTACTTTCGGTTTTTTCCCTGCTGATATGGTCAAAGATTTATATACCATAATGGAAGAAAAATACGACTTCGATATTAGCAATTTGGAAGGTCAGCAAATTATTGCTGAAATTGAGCAAGATGGTATCGACGAAGTAAACCCTGAAGCGTATGAGCTAGTTCGAGACAAGTACTTTGTAACCTTTAGAGATGCGACTGAGCAAGGTAAATCAATCGTCGTACTCATTGAACAATGATTAATAATGTAAAGTAACGCTAAGGACAGCACATGCAACCCGATATTAAAAACACCCCGCAACACCTCGGTCAGTACCTTTATCAACAAATAAAAGAACCTTGGCTGGAGGCTCAGCTTATTTTAGATTGCGATAATAATAATGTGATTGAGTGCAAATCTCACTTTATTAAAGCAGATAACGAAACACAGCATGCAATTGCTGTATCTGAAAATATAACAGCGTTGTTTAAAACGTTATTTGACCACGCTATTAAAAACGAAGTGGAAAATTGGCAACGCGCTATTTTTACAATGACTCGACAAGGTCAGTTCAACTTAAACTTTGAGCGTGATAATAACGATGAAGAAGTAACCGCCGCTGTTCCAACACGTTAAGTATTAATTTAACCCGCTCTTTAACAACATGGATGTTGTAAGGCTAGGCGCTGCAGCCTTAAAGGATTAGCGCCCTAACCTTTCAAGTAATGGCTACTTTTATGGTTAGCGCCCTCATTTACTTCTCATTCTTTTCTCTTTGTGCAACATGTTTTTTGAGTAAATTATTCACAAAGAGGGCTAGAGGCGCTGCGCTTAAAGAGTAAAAGCTTAATGTGGCAACTAAGTTGAAAAATTCCGAACTAATGGCCCTGCGTTTTTACAAACAAAAATATAAGTATAATGAGCTCAGGTAATGGCGATTTGATTATTCACAACGCGGGCGGCGAGATAAAACTCGACAGCCAAGGTAATGTTGATATTACCGCCACTAACGTACTCACACTCGATGGCACATTTATAACCTTTGATGGGCCGGTTGATTATGACATAACCAGCCCACAAACAGCGCGGGCACCGAGCAATGCAAGCCCTGTCAATATTAGCCAAGTGACTGCGCTTGATTTGAGTGACAATACGTTATCCGCAAGTACACTCGCTCAGCTTGAACTTGAATACCTTTATGATGATGGCTCACCCGTTGATGGTATTGACTATATCGTTATAGATAATGAGGGCGTTGAACATACCGGCTCACTGGCAAACGGTGTAGCCACCTTGGCTAATTTACCGCAAGGTAAAAGTGATGTTTTGCTGCGCGCAACCACTCAAGCTGATGAGCAACAACTCATCCAACTGCGTAACGACTTTAAACAACATCTCACCTCCATGCTTAATGAAATACGCAAACAAGCAGCTATTGGCGATGCTATTTTTGAGCAAGAGGACTTTTTTACCCAATGGATGATTGAAACCGGTGCACGCGCAACGGGCCTGTATCAAGGCGCAAAGTCCCTTGTAACGGGTATCGCTGATTTAATCGTATTGGGTATAGATATCAGTGTGTATTCTGCCTGTTTTAGGATGATTGATGCCGTTGCAAGTGGTGATAAACACGCGGTTAAGCACGAACTTGAAACAATTTTAGCCATTAGCCAAAAAACAACCAGTACATTATCAGATGCCTTTGAATTATTGCTTGCCTTAATGGACGATGAAGACACCCGCAATACACTCGCGCGCTTCCCGTATGACTATATTGAAGCCCACTCGTACGTTGATAAACAACGTATAACCGGTGTAATGGCCTTTGAGATATTATTAGCGATATTAACAGGCGGGGTGGGTGTTGCCGCTTCTGCAGCAAGTAAATCAAAACACCTTGCCAGCGCCAATCGCGCACTGGTTAATATGGCCGATATACTTAAGCGCAAACAGCTAGATAAAACAATATCGCACACAGTATCGCCTGAGCAACCTAAATTAATTGAGCGCATTGACAAACCCGATGCAACATTACAACCAGGTACCAACCGAGGCGTAACAACGCAGGTGTCTATAAAAACTCAAAAACCTATGCTTACAAAAGATGGCATGGTTATTCCTTACGGTAAAACCGAAGCCGATGCAATTTCAATCCAAATGCCTAAAGGTGCCGAGAAAGGAAAAAGCTTTACAAAAAATGGCAAAACCATAACATATGATAAAGATGGTTTTCCTATTTTCAATAGTAAATTCGATGTTACTCTTGATGCCTCACATTTAGGAACGCAAAAGCATGGCAAACACTTTCAGGCGGCCAATGAATCAATACAAAAAGCATTAATAGATGATCCATCTTTAGCTAAAAAAATGAAATTAACACCAATGCAGCATAAGTTTTTTATGAAGAGCCCATCAGTTCAAAGTAAGCCACCGGGATTAACATGGCATCATCATCAAGATTTAGGAAAAATGCAGTTAATTAGTTCAATAGAACATAAAACTTTTTACCTCATACTGGAGGTATGTCAATTTGGGGAGGGGGATATAAATGATAAACGAATGGGAATTGTATTTGTGGGAAAAAGATAAGCCTTTAAACAAACAAGTCGTCTCTTCGTTTGAGAAAAGAATGGGTATAACTTATCCTGAGAAATATTTAGAGATTATGAACTTGCATCAAGGGAAGACACCTAATCCTGCATCAATATTAATAAATAATAATATTGAAACTGCTATTAGTTGCTTACTCCATTTTGCCGATGATGATTACGAAAACGTTTACAATGTAGAAACGACCACCTCTACCATGGAAGATAATATACCATATGGAGTTATTCCATTCGCTGATTCCCCTGGGGATGATTACTTCTGCTTTGACTTTAGAATAGAAAATATTGAACCAAAGGTTATTTTTTTCTCTCATGAGCTTAAAGGGGACGAAGCAATATTTCCGGTAGCCGATAGTTTTAAGGAATTCCTAGATAAAATTTATTCTTCTTAAGAATCCTAAATTCTCTTTAACAGCTTACAATATTCAAAACCAAACTATTAAGTAACTTCTTAATAGTTTGGTTTTATTGGAACATTAAACAATAAAAATCAACCTTCACTTTGTTTTTAATTAATATATTGCCGAAATAGAAAAAGACAGTGTTGGTGAAGTAAACCCCCAAGCTTGTTAAATAGTACATGATAAATACTTTATCACCTTTAAGACATACAACAAAAAGCCAACGATAATGGCTTAATTGATGTCATTGATGTGTCTATTTTTGATATTGGATTTTAAGGAGATTTTTTAAGATGATTAAAAGCCATTACAGCTTTGCAAAAGTAAGTTATGAACACATGTGTGAGCGATACAAAAAACACGAAGAAAAAAACATCCCTCGTATCCAAAAAAACCCAAGTTTAGGGTTACAAACTCAATTTAAACGAAATTTAATTGAATCATTCCCCATGGAAGCCATTGAAAACCCCAATAGCTACCATGCTTGGCTTTACCTACTACGCGCCTCACAATTAGGGCATGGTATTTTTCAAAGTAACGCCAATGATGGTCAAGCCTTTGCATTTTTTTATGATGACGAATACCTAGAAGTCATTGGCAAGAAAAATCCTGAAAACGCAGAGCATCCTGTTTGGCTACTTGCTTTATATGCCGCGATTATCGTACGCAACCAAGAGGTCATTGATTTTTTGACCACCATAGATAATGAGGTGTTTGTAAACTCTAATTACGGCAATCAACTCAAACCGTTCGATTACGCCTTAGCTGATTTACTCAAAGGGCTATTCAATCCAGACGCCGATTTGGCGCACCTGCTTGAGCAAGCGTATGTAACCTCAAATCCAGATGATTACCCTATTGATGAAGCGTATTTATATGCCAGCCGTCTCAAG
Organism: Pseudoalteromonas sp. c7(2019); assembly: GCF_011378625.1. Lineage (NCBI taxonomy): Bacteria > Pseudomonadati > Pseudomonadota > Gammaproteobacteria > Alteromonadales > Pseudoalteromonadaceae > Pseudoalteromonas > Pseudoalteromonas sp. c7(2019). Next base: position 216,139 of record NZ_WTKS01000007.1, read on the forward strand.
TGGCCATTAGTGTCTATTATCGAAGCCATCTTCACAGAAGACGGCGAGCAAGCCTACAATAGCGCCATCGAAAAGGCTTTATTACTGCACCAAGAATATTACAGTGATGAAGAGCGCTTAGGCAGCCGAAGTGGAGGTTTAGCAATTTCTCTTATCGCAATGGCCGTTATCGCTAAAGAAGTGAAAGGCTATCAAATCACTATTGAAAATGAGTATATTCCTGATTGGTTAATTAATGTGAACCCACCAAAACCAGAATAAACGAACGTATAAATAGTTACCCGCTCTTTAACAATATGGATGTTGTGAGGTTAGGCGCTAAAAATGAGCGCCCTAACCTTTCACATAATGGCTGCTTTTTACGGTTAACGCCCTCATTTACTGCTCATTCTTTTCTCTTTTTGCAAACAATATTTTAAGTGAATTATTCACAACGCGGGCGGCGAGATAAAACTCGACAGCCAAGGCAATGTTGATATTACCGCCACTAACGTACTCACACTTGATGGCACATTTATAACCTTTGATGGCCCAGTTGATTACGACATAACTAGCCCACAAACAGCGCGGGCACCAAGCACCACAAACCCTGCCAATATTAGCCGCATTAGTGATATAACCATTAATGACGCAGGTATTGCTGCAACAACGTCAAGCGTAGTGGATTTACTTTATGTTTATCAAGATGGCAGCCCTGTAAAAAACGCACCTTATACAATTAAATTTGATGATGGAACACAAAGCACAGGCCAGCTAGGTGAAGACGGTATAGCGCAATTAACTGATGTACCAAATGGGCAATTTACTGTTCAATATGGGGAAGATACACGCGAGTATGAACCTCAAGATAACACGACACCAAACCCTCTTTATAAAAGAATAACCCCCGCCTCTGCCATACAAATGAGCAGAGCTGGGCAAACAGCAACACTTGATGAAGCAAGCAACATAGCCAGCCAAGCGGGTGATTGGTTATGGGGAGCACTGCAAGGCGACTTTAATAAAGACCCTACAACTGCGCGGATTGTGGTAGGCAGTATTATTTCAATGATACCAATTATTGACCAAGTCATGGACGTGCGGGATATTTTAGCCAATGTAATGCTGCTGACTGATGACGATAAAGCCAACGACAATGATGGCTGGATTGCCTTTACGCTCACCGCGATAGGTTTAGTGCCTGTGCTCAGCTCCGCGGTAAAAGGCGTCGGTAAAGTGGTGATTAAAAACAGCGGCGACACAATAGAAGCCGCAATTGCAGTCCTTCGCAAGCTGGGCAAAGGCGACCCCGTTCAGTATTTACGTAAAATAAACTGGCAAGATTTAGGTAAACAAGCAGCCAGCGAAGTAAAAGCCTTTATAAAAGGCCTGCGCGATACACTTCACGAAATATCAACAAGTTGGCAGTATGATTTGCTGCTGCCACAGCTTGCCATAGACGGCATGCAAGCCACGATTAAACAGCTTGATGAAATAGCGCCCAAAATAGACCAAGGTGTTAAAGGCGCAGCCAGTGAGATTGGTAATCGCGTAAACAAAGCCCTCGATGAATTCGAACCGCCGAAAAGCACTGGTATTGTGGGCAAACCTAAAAAGAGCGTTGCGAATGAATTAGATGCGCCTAAAGGAAATGATTTAAAAGGGGCCGCAGTGAAAAATAGAAAATTTGGTCCTGTGGAAGGTGAAACAGAACCAGGCTGGGGTAAACTACTAAGAAAATATGGCGCAGGAGAACCACCTGAAAGTATGCAGAACCCGCATGCCCATCATTCTATATTTAAAAAAGGGCGGGGTAAAAAAATGATTGAATATCTTGACGAAAGTAAAGATATTGTAGAAAGGTATGATATAGACTGGTACAAAGGGCCTGAAAACTTAGGATGGGCGCCGAACAAAAACCATAGTACAAAAGCAGCAAAAGCTGTCAGAGATTACTTAGTTAAAGTTGAGCAAAACAGCCCATCAAAAGAGTCAATAATTAAAGCCTTACAAGAAATCAAAAAGCATTTTGCAAACGATACTATACATACACTTTATTAAAGAGAGAAATTCATGGATATGCCTTTACTTAGAAAAAAAATTGAATCGGCTATTAAAGATTGTTGCTTAGAACTAAAAGCAAATCATGGGCAGTCCAATTTTTATAGTTTCGCATTATATAGTGACTCTGAAGCAGCATCTGTAGCCCCTTCTGCAAATACTAAAGATTATCTAAATGAATTAATAAGTGATGATCCAAGTGATGCAACTTATTATAAGTGGAGCCCAGGAGAATGGCAGTTTGAAGGTGTAGGAGCAAAACATTTTAATGAAATATCTAAGGAACTATTTTTTCTAAGTAGTAAAGCCAATAGCAGTTCCGAAAAATCAAAACATAGAAACATTATCTTTAACTGTATTGTTGAGGCACTAATCAATGTTCATCAATCTGGATTTTTTAATTCATTTGCACAAAACCCAATAATAGTTTTTTCTGTAATTGGAAATGAGGATATAAAAGAAGAAGTACGTTGGATCTCAGAACTTAACAGCATAGAGGAGGCTGAAGAATTTGAAAGTTGGATTTATACTCTATAGCTAAAACAGTTTCTCTCTCAAAAGTAACGCTAAGGACAGCACATGCAACCAGACATTAAAAACATCCCACAACACCTAGGTCAGTACCTTTACCAGCAAATAGATGAGCCATGGCATGAAGCACACCTTATTTTAGATTGCGAAAACAACAATATACTTGAATGCAAAGCTCACTTTATTAAAGCAGATGACGAAACACAGCATAAAATTGCAGTATCCAAAAATATCACTGCGTTGTTTAAAATGTTATTTGACCACGCAATTAAAAATGAAGTGGAAGATTGGCAGCGCGCTATTTTTACAATTACGCGTAAAGGCCAATTTAACTTAAACTTTGAGCGCGATAATAACGATGAAGAAGAAGTAATAACCGCTGTTCAAACACATTAAGTATTAATTTAACCCGCTCTTTAACAACACGGATGCTGGCTGGTGCTACAGCCTTTTAAAATTAGTACCTTAGCTTTTGGCTGTATTTCAAATTGGGCCCCTCATTTACTTCTCATTCTTTTCTCTTTGTGCAAACGATTTTTTTAAAAATTATTCATAATGATGTTAGAAGACGCTGCGCTTAATGGGGCGGGAACACAGATATTTATCAAGCCTGGTTTAATCACTGGTGACAAAATACAACCAAACTAACAAATTGGCCGGATGCAATATAATGAATGAAAATGCAAAAAAAACACTCATCGAGAGGAAGTTTACTTCAATAGACTACATCAAACTTTACGTGGATAGTTATCAGGAAATTGTTGAAACGCTTGAAGCCGGAATGAATGAGTTTGAACTCCAGTTGCAAAAAAATCCGACTTTAAACATGGACAACTTTAAGTCATGGCAACTCCGAGGCGCTCCCAATATAAAACGCGGCGCTCAGAATGCGCTTGAACACTTTGAAAAAGCTAAAAAAGGCCACCTTACAGGAATTGCAAGCTCTGCTGGTAATTTAAGAGGCTTATCACGCGATGTTGATAACATAGGTGGTTTTGGTGAGTGGTGGCATGAAATAGATAATAAATACTGGGATACTTTTTATTCAACATATATGAAAACGAAAAAAATAGGCTCGAATATCGATTATACCATTTCAGGTTATTGGGATAATGATGAAATTCTTGATGAAGAAATTACAGGGCCTATGGATAAAAACGAGCTGCTGAATTATTTAAAGCCAGGCGAATCGCTTGATGATTTGTCATAAATAAAACGCTAAGGACAGCACATGCAACCCGACATTAAAAACATCCCGCAGCACCTAGGTCAGTATCTTTATCAAAAAATTGATGCTCCGTGGCTTGAAGCACAGCTTATTTTAGATTGCGATAATAATAATGTGATTGAGTGCAAAGCTCACTTTATTAAAGCAGATGACGAAACACAGCATGCAATTGCTGTATCTGAAAATATAACAGCGTTGTTTAAAACGTTATTTGACCACGCTATAAAAAACGAAGTTGAAGATTGGCAGCGCGCTATTTTTACTATCACTCGTCAAGGTCAGTTTAATTTAAACTTTGAGCGCGATAATAGCGATGAAGCCACTTTATTACTTTAAATGAGCAGCATAAGCATAGCGTTAAATTTATTTAAAACTTTATAAATTAATAACAATAATTGAACCTGAGCTGGATACATATTAAACTGTACGCCAATTTGTTTTTTAAACAAACGAAAGTCAAGGAAGACGAGTTAGGTACCCCAACTTATTAATACTCCTCCATGATATTTCGTGACATTTAACATTTATTATTTATTATTTAAAATAATTTTACGGAGTACCTATGAAAAAATTAAGCGCACTTTTGGGTTTACTGTTATTAAGCGGTTGTTCTACACCTCCTCCAGCCCAAGAAACTGAGCAAGTAGTTTTAGAACCTATTGCAGAGATTAACGAAGTAGCTCCACCAATTTCATTAACAGTTATTACTAACCCTGCTGATGCTCGCGTTCGTATTATGAATATCAACCCTGTTTACAAAGCTGGTATTGAGCTTAAAGAAGGTAAATACGATATTGAAGTAAGCAAAGCAGGATACCTTACTTACAGAAAATGGGTTTCAGTTGATAAAAAAACAATACTAACTGTTGAACTCGATACAATGGAAGCAAGCCAATCGGCTCAGTAAGCTTCTCAGTACGTTTTAGTTTATATGCCTTAGCCTGGTTAATTTAATAACTGGCCTAAGGCATATTAAATCCTTCATAAAGCCACAAATATCCTACTGCGAAATAACTACCAACATTCACTAAAATACATAACCACAACACAATAATAAAACGTCGCTTTTGCGATTTATGACGAAGTAATTGTTGAGCAAGTAATGCCCCCGGCCATCCTCCAAATAATGCAAGTAGCTGCAGTGTACGCTCTGGCGTGCGGTTTACTTTTGTATGTGAAGAACGCTTAGCTTGTCGCTTATCCCACGCGTACATTAAAAAAGTTATAGCACTTAATACACTTATATAACCAGGTACATATATTGGTATATAAACAGGTAAGTATTGCAGCGGGTAAGCTAACCAAATGGCAGCTAAATAAAGCAATGAGAATGTGATTAATATTTTCTTTATCAATTAATTATCACCTATACTGGGCTTATAAGAGCCTAACAACGAGAGCCAAATTATGACATATTTTAAATCGCTATTCTTAGCATTATGTTTATGCACATTTAGTAGCTTTGCTAATGAAACTGCCAGTAACCTTGATAAAGAGCTAGAAGTGTTTAAACCTTACTTAGGAACGTGGCAAGCAGACTTTAAAGTACCAGAAGGCGCTAAAAAAATACAAGATGTTGGCCGTTGGGAACGCGCTTTAAACGGTAAAGCTATTCGTACCATGCACTCGATTAACGAGGGTGAGTATGGCGGTGAGTCGATGATTTTTTATGATAGCAAAAGGAAGTCACTCGTATTTTATTATTTCACTACGGCAGGATTTTACACTAAAGGCACAATAACGGTATTAAGCCCTACTCAGTTTGTAGCCTATGAGGAAGTAACAGGCAGTAAAGAGGGAGTGACTAAGGTTAAATCTACTAGTGATTTAAAAGACGATAAATTTATTGTATCGACCTCTTATCTTAAAAAGGGTGAATGGACTAAGCCCGAAAGCAGAAGTTATACACGCAGTACAAAAACGGTTAAATTTAAATAGCCGCGATTTATAAACACAAAAAAGGCAGCCTAGGCTGCCTTTTGTCATTTATAAAATCGTATTTATTTTACGTATTTTTTAAATGCAGCGTCTACTGGTGTATCAGCAAGGTGATTAGTGTAGTTGCTCATTACTTTTTGAGACAAGCCTACAATAATTTCAAGTAGTTGTTGCTTACCGTAACCTGCTGCAAAGAATTTTTCGATTTGCTCATCGCTGATCACGCCACGTTCACGTGTCATTGCGAGTGTAGTTTCACGAAGAGTTTCTAGCTTAGGGTTTTCAAGTGGTGTTTTGTTTACAAGTGCGTCAACAATACCTTGATCAACTTTCATTGCCGCTGCAATACCACTGTGAGCAGGAACACAGTAATGACATGCGTGCTCAACGTTAATTGATTGCCATACTACTGTTAGCTCTTCTGCATTGAATGATGTTTTTTGAAACAGCTCATGCAGTACTTGGTAACCTTTAAGTAATGTTGGTGCTTCAGCCATTACTGCATGTAAGTTAGGAAGCATACCAAATGCTGCTACTGAATCAGCTAGTAACGGTTTTGCTTCTTCTGGTGCGTTTTCTTGAGTGTATAAAGTAAATTCGGCCATGGTTAGCTCCTAATAATTAATAGTTTTAAGTAACTTCGAGACACATAGTATTTGATTTTGAGCGACTGTTCAAGTTAAAATTGAGCAAATGTTCAAATTGATTGAGAATGATATGGCTAATAAGGTTAAATTTGAACGCGATAATGTAGTTCGCGTTGCAAGCCAGCTATTTTGGCAAAAAGGTTTTCATGCAACCTCAACGCGTGACTTGCAAGAAGCCGTTAATATGCGCCCGGGTAGTATTTACTCTGCGTTTGGCTCTAAAGAAGGGCTATACTGCGAATCGCTGAAAGATTACACAGTACAAATGAAAACCCAAATAGAGGGGTTTCTATCAAGTGCAGATACAGTACTTGGTGGGTTACGTGCATTTGTTGAAAACGTGGTAATTAAAACAAAAGATTGCAGCCCAAGTGCTATTTGTATGCTGGTTAAAGCAAACAGCGAGTTTGCAGAAAAAGACTCAAACCTATACGAGTTAAGCTTAGATTTAACAGCTCAATTTGAAGCTTATTTAACGCAGTTGTTTACACAAGCAATAAACAAAGGTGAGTTAAGTAATACGTTGACCGCTGTTGAATATGCGCGCTTTTTTCAGGTGCAATTTACAGGTTTACGCGGTTATTTTAATCGTCCTAATGTAGAGCAATTTGCTGAGCCAATGATCAACCAAATGTTTATGTTGATTAAAAAGTTATAAATAGCAGTTATCGCGCATTCTCAACAAGTTATACTTATTTTACTAAATAAAAATGGCCAGTATTAACTGGCCATTTTTTTGTGCTTAAAACTTAATTTATAAGTTACGTTTTAAGCTTATTTAGCTCATTATCTTGCTGGGCAACAAGTGCATTAAGCGCTTCGCTGCTATCCCCTGCTTGTGTAGATAAGTCAGCAAGTTGCGATGCGGCATCAGATATAAGCGTTAAATTACGGTTTATTTCTTCAGTCACTAAGCTTTGTTCTTCAGCAGCGGTGGCAATATGTGTAATTTGATTGGTTATTTCATCAACTTTAACGACAACACTGTGCAGAGCATCAAAAGCTACAGATGTTTCATCAACGGCATTTTGTGCACGTACTACGCCTTTTTCAATAACGGTAGATGCGTTACCCACTTCAGATAATAAACTATCAATTAACTGGCTTATGTCATCTGTTGATGAACGCGTTTTAGAAGCAAGTGCACGTACTTCATCAGCAACAACGGCAAAGCCTCGCCCATGCTCACCAGCGCGCGCAGCTTCAATGGCTGCGTTAAGTGCAAGTAAGTTTGTTTGTTCTGAAATAGTACGAATTACATCTAATATTTGCGTAATGTCTTTACTACGCGAAGCGACTTTTTCAACTGCTTGGTTAGCTTCTTTAATTTCTTCAGACATCGTTTTAACTTGTGTCATCGCTGACGATAAGCTCGACTCACTGCTTACTACCAAGCTATTTATTTCATCGGCTTGTTGGGCTGATTGCTCTGATGCTCTGGCTACTTCGAGTGCTGTTGCGCTCATTTCGTTCATAGCCGTTACCACACTTTCAATTTCTTGAAATTGAGATTGAACATTATGCTTAGTATCAATAGCTATATGCTGCGCTATTTCACCTTGTTGCTTGGTTTGATCAGACACATCTTTAAGTTCTGTAATTAAAATACGTAACTTAGATAAAAAGGCATTAAAGCCACCAGCTAAAGCAATTAGCTCTGCATGAGTTTCAACATGAAGTGTATGCGTTAAATCGCCTTCAGAACTTGCTAAGTTATCTACACGTTGTTGAATTTGCTGAAGAGGCGCAACCACACTACCAATAACAAATTTCATTATTAAAAATGCAATAACGCCAATAACAGCACCTGTAATTAAAATCATCGCGCCTAAATCGTTTGCAGTATCGGCCATATCTTGTGACAGTGCATCAGGGCCCGCTAAAGCTAAGTTACTAGGTACTTCAATAATTAAGGACCAGTCGGTGTTGGCTAGTTTTATATTTATAGGGTAATTAACTAAATACTCAGATGATGTTTTAAATATGCCTTTTTGGCCCTTAAATTTTTCAAGCTCTTTAAACAAGTTAGAACTAACAGCTTCTTTGAATGGGCGCCCTAATTTAGATTTATAATGGCTGCTCCCTACAACTAACCCAATATCGCTAAGCACGGTTACTTTAGCTTGGCCATTATAAAGCTGTTTAGAAAGTTCCTCAGTCATGGCCTGAAAGGTCGGCAGTGTTAAATCAACACCCGCTAAACCAATAAACTGACCCGATTTTAAAATAGGCACTGTTAATGAGGTAAGCATTACTGAATCGCCAGATGGGATTTCGTATAAATACGGTTCCATAATACAAGGCTTGAGTGTGTCTTTTGCACACAAGTACCAATGTGCTTCACGAATGCCGAACTCATTAAGTGAGGTAATATATTTATCTGCGGCATTAGCTACTTTTTGCTGCTCAATCACGTTATTCTGATCGCGTGTTATATAAACTTCTAGCGTACCATCGCCATTAACCGAGTGCTTATAGCCGGTTGTGAAGCTTGAATCTTGTCCATCAAACGCATTTGGTTCAAACTGAGAGTAAATAGATGAGAGTAATGTATTTTGTTCTAAAATAGAGCGATTAATACTCACTACTGTATCGCGACTAAGGCTTTCGCTTTTAGCAGCATCACCTAATAACGCAGCTAAAGAGTATGGCACTCGGTAAGCTTCGTTAATAAAGCCCGCTATTTTTTCACCATATATTGCTGCATTCGCATTTAACTTTTCTTCCACTTCAGCAACAATATAATCTTCTGACTTGCTTGCTAGTTCGGTATTACTTGCAGATAACTGCCACCACAAAATGCTCGAAAGCACTAATACAGTGATAAATATACTTCCGACAGTAAGCCAAAGTAATTTTTTTGCTAGCGATATTTCCCGCATTCATCTCACCCTTAAATTAAAACTACTGATATAGTTTAGTAGATCTAACCAACGAAGCTATGAATATCGTTAAACAAATTGAATTTAATACAATATGTTGAGTTTTTTAAAGTTTAGCTAAGCGTGCCGTTGTGATTGAGGCTGCAATTAATAAACACACACTCACCCATAAACATGCACTAAGCCCATACACTTGAAAAACCCAGCCAGAGAGCACCGTACCAAGCAAGCGCCCTATTGCATTAGCCATATAGTAAAAGCCAACGTCGAGCGACACCCCATCATTTTTAGCAAAACTTACTATTAAGTAACTGTGCAGTGATGAATTTACGGCAAATACACCACCAAAAATAAGTAAGCCAATTACAAGCGTAAAATGTACCGCGATATCAAATTGCATCAACAACGCTAAAATACAGGTTACGCCACTTAATAAAGCAACCCACCAATACGCTTTTTTGACTGAGTGTGAATTTGAATCACTTTGCCCTGTTATACGCGGTGCTTGCGATTGCACCAGCCCATAAGCAATAACCCACAAAGCCATAAAGCCGCTTACCCACCAGTGATCCCAGTTGAACTGAGCGGCTAAGTAAACCGGTAATGCAACGACAAACCACACATCACGCGCTGCAAACAAACATAAACGCGCAGCACTAAGTAAGTTGATTGCACGGGATTTAGAAAATAACTCTTTAAACTTAGGTTTGTTTTTAGCTTTGCCAATATCGCCTTTCAAAAAAATTAAACTAATAACCCACGCAACACTAAGTAATGCAATTAGGCTTATTAATGCCCCCACAAAACCAAATACAGTAAGTAATAAGCCGCCTAAAAAAAAGCCCACCCCTTTTAACGCATTTTTAGAGCCTGTAAGTATGGCAATCCATTTATATAACTGGCTTTGCCCCTCATCGCTTTGCGGTACTAAATACTTAATGGCGCTTTTGGCACTCATTTTATTTAAATCTTTAGCTATACCGCTAAGCGCTTGCGCTGCCATAACATAGGCAACGGTTAACCAATCCCCTGGCACGCAAAGCATGGCCAAAGCTACAAGCTGCAGCCCAAGCCCTACATTCATGGTTTTATTTAACCCTAAATGCGCGCCAAGCCAACCACCTACTAAATTAGTGATCACACCAAAAATTTCATAAAACAAAAACAACATGGCTATTGCAAATGCACCATAACCTAACTGATGAAAATACAGCACCACCAACATGCGTAGTGCACCGTCGGTTAAAGTAAATGCCCAATAGTTACCAGTAATTATTAAATATTGCTTTATAGAACTCGGTAAGTTAGCCAACTGCGCAAACATAGCGTTAAACCTTTTAAATGAGATTAAACTAAATCACTTTTTGCAACTTTAAGCATTAGCTCAGCAGTACGGTTTGCATAACCCCACTCGTTATCATACCAAGCGTATAATTTAAGTTGGGTGTTGTTAATTACCATAGTAGAAAGGGCATCTATGGTGCAGCTGCGCGGATCTGTTTTGTAATCTATAGATACAAGCGGTCTTTCTTCGTAGCCTAAAATGTCTTTTAGCTCGTTATTTGCAGCGTTTTTAAACCAAGTGTTTACTTCATCTTGTGTAACACCTCGCTCCAGCTCAAAAACACAATCGGTAATTGACGCGTTAGTAAGAGGTACACGCACAGCATGGCCGTTTAATTTCCCCTTAAGCTCAGGGAAAATATGCGTAATAGCCGTTGCACTACCGGTTGTAGTAGGAATTAAACTAGTACCGCACGAACGCGCACGGCGTAAATCTTTATGAGGGGCATCAATAATCGTTTGGGTATTAGTAATGTCGTGAATAGTAGTCATTGAGCCGTGCTTAATACCCACTTTTTCTTGGAGTACTTTTACTATTGGCGCTAAACAGTTAGTTGTGCAAGAAGCAGCTGTAACAATTTTATGCTCACTTGGGTTATATAGGTCATCGTTTACACCCATTACTACATTTAAAATACCGTCTTCTTTTACTGGTGCTGTTACCACAACACGCTTAACACCTTGCGCTAAATATTGGTTTAACAGCTCAGTGGTTTTCATTTTACCGCTGGCCTCTATTACTACATCGCAATCTGACCAATCAGTTTCATTTATGGTTTTGTTGTTGGTAACTGCAATCGTGTGTTTACCCACACTAAAGCTATTATCATCACTAGTAACCTGCTGCGCTAAGCGTCCGTGTACTGAGTCAAATTCAATTAAATGTGCATGGGTTTTAGCATCGCCCGCTACATCATTTACTTTAATAAACTCTATTTCTGACCAATCAACTGCTGCACGCAGTGTTAAACGTCCCATACGGCCAAAACCGTTAATACCTACTTTAATGGTCATAATTAAATACCTTTAATAAGTTAATTTATTAGTTAGTTACAACAGCTAGCTGCACGCTCAGGGCGATTACCCATAGCGTTTAAGCGCGTTAAATCGTTTTGATAAAATGAAGAGTTAGCAGTTAGCGTTTGCGTTAATACATTTTTAGCCCACTCTGGCAGTGCTTTGTTAATACTGTAGTACACCCATTGATTTTGTTTACGGTCGCTTAATAATCCGCATTGTCTTAACTGCGCTAAATGGCGAGATACCTTAGGTTGGCTTAATTTAAGTGCAACAACAAGCTCGCATACACACAGCTCTTCTTGATGGCTAATTAGCAGCATTGCTTTTAAACGTGTATCGTCTGCTAGGCATTTATAAAATTGAAGTGGGTTGAATTGTTCCATACTGTCCTCACTGTGCTTATGCATACACAATAAAACAAAACAACAACATATGGAATAGTGAATATACGTTTTATCGTATATTTAATTTTTATGCCTTAAACGCAAAAAAGCACACAACGACTAATTGTCGTTGTGTGCTTTTATAACTTTTCTTTATTTAGTTATTAAATAACTGAAAGCTCTACTTCAATATTGCCACGTGTTGCGTTTGAATATGGGCATACTTGGTGTGCTTTATCTACAAGCGTTTGCGCTGCAGCTTTATCCATATCACCTAGTGATACAGCTAGTTTTACCGCAATACCAAAACCGCCTTCAATAGCACCAATAGACACTTGTGAATTAATATGTGTGTCGCTTGGTAAATCTATTTTTTCGCTACCTGCTACAAATTTAAGTGCGCCAATAAAACATGCTGCATAACCTGCGGCAAATAATTGCTCTGGGTTAGTGCCTTGTCCGTCGTCTCCGCCTAAACCTTTAGGTGTCGATAAATTTACATCTAAACGACCATCATCAGATTTAGCTACGCCTTCACGGCCGCCAGTTGCAGTTGCTTTTGCAGTGTAAGCTACGTTTTGTAATACATTCATAATGAACTCCAAAGTTTAAAAACATCAATCAATTTAGTTTGTGTGCAAAATAATAGAACAAGTAATTAGAGATTGCAAATACTTTGCATGCAAATTAAAATAACATGTATCGAAATAAAGGATAACGTTATGGCGTTTGAGCAATTAAAGTTAAAAAATCAGTTATGTCATCGGTTATACATGGCATCTAACAGCATTGCGCGTGCGTATCGCGAGCCTTTAAACGCGCTAAATTTAACTTACCCGCAATACGTAGTAATGATGGCCCTGTGGGAGCAAGACGAAATAACAATTGCAGGGCTAATAGATAAAACCGCGATAGATGGCGGTGCAATGACCCAAATACTCAAAAAAATGAGCGACAAATCATTACTGGCTGTTATTAAAGATGAGCACGACAAACGCAAACGCCTAGTGCAGCTAACTCAGCATGGCCAATCGCTTAAGTTAAAAGCAGCCGATATTCCTAAAAATATTTTATGTAAATTTGATAGTGTAAATGCAACACAAGCGAAGCAATTGATGCAGCTGCTCGATTTAGTAGTAAACGACTTAGCCGATTAGGCTCTTAATTTTTAAACAATAAACGTGTTTTAAAAGGTTTTAAAAATGACTCATATTAAAAAATTACTATTAGCTGCGGCGTGTAGCACGGCACTTTTAGGTAGCAACGCCGTATCTGCTAATACTGCTAACCAAAATGCTGATTTAAAAACAGTAGCCACTTTTGATGCGCAGCACCCACCGGGCAACATTGCTATTACCCCATCCGGCAGAAAGTTTTTATCTGTGCATGGCTTTTTTGGCCAAAAGCAAAAAATTATGGAGCTTTTAAGCGATGGAACAACTAAGCCCTACCCTAATGAAGAATGGGCATACGCGTACAATAACGGTAAAGGTTTTTACGATGTACTTGGTATAAACGTATCAAGCGATGGCGTTTTATGGATGCTTGACACTTCAGGGCCCGATCACGCTGGGCGCTTAGTAGGTTGGGATACAAACAAAGAGCAACTGCATAAAATTATTTATCTGGCTAAACCGACCATTACCGACACCTCGTTTTTAAACGATTTAGTCATCGATAATAAGCATGGCGTTGTATACATTGCTGACACAGCCCAAGGCAGCCAAGCCGCTATTATTACGGTTAACCTTAAAACAGGTGTCGCACGCAGAGTGTTACAAAATAGCCATTACACCACTGCCGAAAATATCGATATGGTTATTGATGGGCGCACAATGAGCCTTGGCGGACAACCTGCCCGCTTAGGTGTTAACCCAATTACGCTTGACCCTAACGAAGACTGGCTTTACTTTGGCTCTATGTCGGGCACGTCGGTTTACCGCATTGCCACCAGCGATATAAATAACAAGAGCCTTTCGGCTAAAGCGCTTGAAGACAAAGTTACGCGTTACGGCACTAAGCCAATTTCAGATGGTATTATTGTTGATGGCGGCGGTAACGTATATGTAACCGACATAACCAATGGCGCAATTGGCGTAGTTAAACCCACTGGCGACTACGAAGTATTATTTAAAGACGAACGCTTAAGCTGGCCTGATGGTTTTAGCTACGGAGCCGATCATAAAATATACTTTACCGTTGACGACTTACATAATTCGCCTGTACTTAATAATGGCAAAAATCAAAGCCACGGTAAGTTTAAAGTAATGTCGTTCGAGCCTTTAGTAAAAGGAAAAGTAGGCCGCTAATTTACTTTTTAAGTGACTACATTTTTAAAAAAGCCTTGCACATTTAAGTGACCTAATAGTTGCAGGGCTTTTTGTTAAAAACACACCACGTTGGTGCATCTTTTAGTAATACTTCACCTCTTTGGTGCTAATCCTTAAGTATGTATTTACACTTAAATACTAAACACCTGATTTCTATTCATAAAATATTCAAGTTAATGTTGGCATACTTCTTCCTATAAACTGATGTGTTCAGTGAAAATACCAAGGAAAAACCATGTTCAATTTATACCATACCCTTTACCTTTTATGGCGTTTAGACATTAGCGTTTGGCAAGTTAATGACCCTACAAATACCCGCACTACCGCTGATAAAGAACGCGCCTATGTTAAGTAGCATCGTATTGTGTAAAGGCTTGGCATAAAGCTTAAATGTATAAACCTACTTTAGGCTAAGCTTTTGCACACTATGAAATTTATGTGTACATTTTAATTAAACTTCAAATTAATCATTCAATATAAAAACAACCCCCTTGTAATAAACTCCACATTTAAAAACATCAAAAAAATTAGTAAAAACACTGCGTTTATAACTTTGCAAGCAACCCTATTGCGTTGTATTGTTGCACCCTATTGATAATTTTTAGTTGGAACGTGTATGCACGCTTTGGAAGTTAATTTTGATGGCTTAGTTGGCCCTACTCACAACTACGCTGGTTTATCGTATGGTAATGTTGCCTCGTTAAATAACGCAGCAAGCTTTTCAAATCCTCAAGAGGCTGTGCTTCAAGGCCTTGAAAAAATGAAAGCTATGCACGACAAAGGCCTAACTCAAGGTGTATTTGCCCCTCATGCGCGCCCCGACTTAAACGTACTGCGCCGCTTAGGCTTTACCGGTAATGATGCACAAGTAATTCATAAAGCATTTAAAGCTGACCCAATTTTATTACGCGCGTGTTATTCAGCGTCTGCAATGTGGACAGCCAATGCCGCTACGGTATCGCCATCTCCAGATACAACCGACGGCAAAGTACATTTTACTTCAGCTAATTTAAATAATAAGTTTCATCGTTCATTAGAGCCTGCAACCACTACACGCTTATTAAAGGCTATGTTTAATAACGACAAATACTTTGCGCATCATACCCATTTGCCTGACCAAGGCTTTTTTGGCGACGAAGGTGCAGCAAACCATACTCGTTTTTGTGACAGCCACGGCGAGCAAGGCCTTGAAATGTTTGTATTTGGTGCCAGCGCGTTTAACAGCCAATTACCAAAACCAGCTAAGTTTCCTGCAAGGCAAACACTCGAAGCCTCAGAAGCAATTTGTCGCTTACATAACTTAAAAGATTCAAGCCAAATTTTACTACAGCAAAATCCAGACGTAATAGACCAAGGCGTGTTTCATAACGATGTAATTGCAGTAGGTAACGCCAATGTATTACTGTGCCACCAGCAAGCATTTTTAAACCAAGCTTTGGCACTGCAAGATATTCGCGAAGCGTATGTGGGCAATAAAGAATTTTACATTATTGAAGTACCTACCGATAAAGTAAGCATTACCGACGCTGTAAGTAGTTACTTATTTAATAGCCAGTTAGTGAGCCTTGAAGATGGTTCAATGCTGTTAGTGGCACCACAAGAATGTAAACGCAACAGCGCGGTTAACGCCTACATTGAAGAAATGATCATGGCTGATAACCCAGTAAACCAAGTGCAGTTTTTTGATTTACGCCAAAGTATGCAAAATGGCGGCGGCCCTGCTTGCTTGCGTTTACGTGTAGCCCTTAACGAGCAAGAACTTGCTGCAGTAAACCCAGAGGTTATTTTAACTGATACTAAATACACACAACTGTGTGACTGGGCAAAACGTAACTACCGCGACAAATTAGGCGCAAGTGACTTTGCAGACTCAGCCCTATTGACTGAGAGCTACCAAGCACTTGATGAGCTAACGCAGCTACTTAATTTAGGCTCAGTGTACGACTTTCAATTAGAAGGTTAATACCTCAGCCTACACAAAGGCTAATACAAAAATAGCGAGCCAAGGCTCGCTATTTTTATTTGTGTTTATGTTTATGTTTATGTTAATACATATTTAAGCATCTTTGTTAACAGTTATTGCCGACGCCATAGACTCAGATATATGCAGCGTACGCTGCGGAAACGGAATACTCAGCCCTGCGCCTTCAATAGCTTCTTTAACACGTTTATTTAAATCCCACACAGTTTGCCAATAATCACCATTAACAGCCCACGCACGTAATTGAATGTTCACTGCGCTTTCGCCTATTGATGTCACCATTACTTTAGGTGCAGGCTCTGCGAGTAATCGGCTCTCTGATGCAGCTAATTCTTTAAGTACATTTAAGCCAACGTCAATAGAGTCGGCATACGAAATCCCCACCACTATGTCCATTCGTCTTTTGCCATTACGGGTAAAGTTTTTAATATTGCCACCCCACACTTTGCCGTTAGGCGATGCGATATAAAGACCGTCGGTGGTTTTAAAAATAGTGGTAAACAAGTTTATTTCACTCACAGTACCAAGCGTGCCACTGGCATCAACAAAGTCGCCTATTTTAAAAGGTCTGAGTATTAGCAGCATAATACCCGCAGCAATATTGCTCAGCGTATTTTTAAGGGCTAAACCAATCGCTAAACCAGCAGCACCCATTAGCGCAATTAAACTGGCCGTATTAACGCCAAAAATATCTAAAATAAATAGCCCACCAATTATATAAACTAAATAACCAGCAATACTCGATAAAAGAGGAAGCAGCGTACTATCCACTCTTTTTAATGGCGATTTAGAGTTTTTAATCGCTTTTTTAACCGATCGTGCAATTAAGGCACTCGCAACTAAAATCACCAACGCTAAAACCACTTTGTACCCTAAAGTGATGATTGTTTCTGAATGGCTTTGCCAAAACGCTAAAAGTTTATCTTTCATGTTTGTTCCGATAAATGTGGCTGAAACTCAGCAAAATAATGGTTAAATCTAATAAAACCGACTTCAAAAGAAGTGGCGCGAGTATATAGTAAAAAACGATTAAATCGATGAAATTAAAAACGTTTTAAAACAGCATGTTAAAAGTTATAACTTCTCATATTTTTAATTCAATTTAGGTTAAGGGTTAAATACATACACTTAACAAATCGAATAAGAGGAAACAACCATGAACTTTAAATCAACTATATTAAGTAGCGCTATTATTTTTGCCTTAGCAGGCTGCGGCTCATCAAATGACGATGCTGAAACAACCCCACAAACAAGTGATAAAGCAACTTTTAGTTTAGGTATTTCCGACGCTCCAGTCACTGGTTTAAAACAAGTTAACGTTGTATTTGATTCAATAACAATTAAAGCCCAAGAAGGTGAAGAAGTTAGCTTTGAAACTCGCTCTAAAAACGATTCCACCTTAGCGCAAATGGTCAATTTACTAGACTATACGGGCGACGATATTTTTCAATTACTTGACGATCAAGAAGTACCTGCAGGTGATTATTCGTGGATCCGCGCGCAAGTAATAAACGGCGACACAAACAACCTTAGCTTAACATCTCACGTAGTTTATGAAGACGGCAGCATTGCACCGCTTATCGTAAAAAGAAAAGGTAATGATGGCGTGGGCGAAATTCAGCTAGATGGCTTTACACTCAATCAAACCGACAACGAGTTTGTATTAGAGTTTGATTTAAAAAAATCATTGGTTGATCCACAAAATAATAACGAAGTATTTTTAAAACCTCGCGGTGTGCGTTTACAAAACCTCTCTGAATCACAAGATATTGAAGGCACTGTAAGCCAAACACTTATAAACAATTGCGAGACTGATAACATTGATCTTGCTGCTGATGATTCATCATTTGGCCATGCTGTTTACCTTTACTCTGCGCAAGCACAAACCCCAACAGATATTCATGAAATAGATGACCAAACGCCTGATAACGCTCCGTTAGCTACTGCCAATGTTGTATTTGATGCAGACGATAATGAATACGAATTTGAACTCGCATTCATAACACCAGGCAACTATCAACTTGCTTATACATGTAGCGCACACATAGACGATGCAGAGCAAATAGATGCTGATTTTAATATTTATCAACTAAAACAAATTAGCCTAACGCAAGCTGACGATTTATCAGTCAATTTTGACATAGCGCAATAACTGCATGGCGCGCATTGAGCTGCGCCTTTATTCATTTGTTAATAAGGAAAAAACCATGGCAAAAGAGAAAATAGTACTCATAACCGGCGCTTCTAGTGGCATTGGTGAAGCAACGGCAAAAACCTTAGTAAACAACGGTCATAAAGTTATATTAACCGCCCGTAGAGAAGAGCAACTTAACCAACTTGTTGCCGAGCTAGGATCAGATAACGCACTGAGCGTAGCCGAAGATGCAACCGACTTTACCGCGCTTGAAAACGTAGTTACCAAAGGCATTGAAAAGTTTGGCCGATTAGATGTAGCCTTTGCTAACGCGGGTATGGGTGTTTCAACCGCAGGCACCGAAAAAGGTGACCCAGATGAATGGTCAACCATGATCGATATAAACATTAAAGCCCTACTGTGGACTGCAAAATTAACCCTGCCGCATTTACGCCAAAACAAAGGTCACTTTATATTAACCAGCTCTGCCGCTGGCCGTAAGCCAATTGGTGGCTCTATTTACGGTGCAACTAAATGGTTTGCTTATGGCTTTGGACAAAACTTAGCACAAGAAATGAGCGAGTGGAACGGCCGCTGCACAACCATAGCACCAGGGATGGTAAACACCCCGTTTTTTGATGAAGCTAAACCCGACAAACTCGACCCGCAAGATGTAGCCGACGCGGTATTGTTTGCTATTGAAGCAAACCAGCGCAACAGCGTACGCGAGATTTATTTAATGCCGACTAATTAACGTTGATTGGTTGAGTTCGGGCTGTCAGGTTTAATGCTAATGGTGTTAAACCTGATGGTTATTAGTACTTAGTTTGGGTTAGGTGTTAGTAGGTAAGAATGAATTAAAGGTATTACGCATTTAAAGTCTTATTAATTGCCAATGCTGCCCTTAAACCATATGTAAGCAAAATATAAGACAACGGCAATATATCCAAAAGAAATAATTAGGTTTACTTTCCAAAGGTTTAGCCAAAAATTGCCTCTGAAATAAGTGCGTTCTCTTACTTCATGGTTGAACAATGCTACTGAAGAGGGCACTAATATTAACGCAGACCAACCAAGCATAGGTAACACCATAAACATAATGCCTATACCTGCACCTCCTGCTGAAGCGTCGGATGCTTCACCATCAATTGGGGCTAGCATCACATAGCCTAAAATAAACCCGGCAATCGCAAGTATAAAACCTAAAAGCTGAAATGTTCTCATTATTATCCTTGGCAACTAACGAGACTGTAAAATAACTCCAACAGCCAAATTCAATTAAAAAATGATCTCCTTTAATTAACCCTAAGCGTTTTTAAAGCATTACAAGATTTAGATTGGGTGATGAGATGGACGCTCCCCAAAACGGCGTCAATGCGCCAAACTGGTAA
>NZ_WTKS01000070.1:0-502 GCF_011378625.1 Pseudoalteromonas sp. c7(2019)
CATGATTATGAATCTTGGCATTGCTGTTATTAATGTCTATTTCTTATATAAGATTTATGCAACAAAAGAAGAGTTTAAAATCGTTTCTACTTCAATTGACTCAGAGTATCTTCGACATTTTATTGGTAACAATGAGGTAGAAATAACAAAGCAAGTTTCAGTACAACAGTTGTACCAAGCTAATCGTGTTTTTTATATGTTGCGTAATGACAGTATTGCTGGATTATTAGTTGGTGATTTAAATGAGGACGGTTGTTTTGAAATCTATTTAGATTATGTTGTGCCTAAATATCGTGATTATAAATTAGGTACTTACTACTTTAAAACTAATCAACATTTTTTACAGAAAAGAGGTGTTAAAGTTTTAAAAGCTGTTGCGAACCATTATATGCATCGTAATTACTTAATTAAAATGGGATTTATTGCTGATAATAGTAAAGAATTACATTTCTTAAAAAGATTACAAGCTTAATATCATACGTGCCTATTTTTTAAATGAACG
>NZ_WTKS01000071.1:0-225 GCF_011378625.1 Pseudoalteromonas sp. c7(2019)
ATGCATGGAATAGATCAAATTGCATTTGCCCGACGATACGACTCCATTGTGGAATATAAGCTGCTAACACACCGTATTCATACATTAACGTAAAGGGGAGGCCCATACCGCGAGGGTGTTTTATTATCTCCATAAAAATAGCACGACATTCTGGGATATTTTGTAGCCAATGTGTTAAACAGCGTCTTGCTTCTCTTAATTCACGTAACGTGCTCGAATAAATGC
>NZ_WTKS01000071.1:266-488 GCF_011378625.1 Pseudoalteromonas sp. c7(2019)
CTTGGAAGTAGCCACTTGACGTTAATTCAATTTTATTACCACGCACTCTAAAGTTTTCGTCTATTTCGCGAAACTCAGTGGTTACATTGCCCAGAATTGCTTCGTCAAAGTATTGTAAAAGCATTTCATTGAGTTCTTTTACGCGACGAATAGTTTGGTAGAACATTTTCATCATTTGCTCTACGGCTTCATTACGTTGGCCTGTATACCCTAGTAATTTTG
>NZ_WTKS01000072.1:0-486 GCF_011378625.1 Pseudoalteromonas sp. c7(2019)
GATGAAGTACTAAAACAAGCTGCGATTAGACTGAAAAAATTAATCAATAAAATGGGGATAGTCGCCAGGTTTAATGGGCATGAGTTTATTATATTAATAGAAAATTTACCTCTTAATAACATCAAAGCTCAATCGATCATTAATAAAGTGATTGTCGATATTGTGGATGCAATGGAAATCCCCTTTGAGTTCGTAGAAGGAAGGTTTTCTTTATCTTGTTTTATTGGTTATGAAACTTTTAATAGCAACTCAAAAGGAGTTCAAGATATCCTTAAAAATGCCAGTATAGCAGTATATGAGGCTTTCAAAAGAGGGAAGGATAAAGCATTACTTTACGATGAAACCATGTCTAAACAGCTAAATAATTACATCAGTTACACCAAAGAAATAAAGCAGGCATTAATCCTTAACGAATTTGAGCTACATTACCAACCTCAATATGACCACTTAAATAATATTATTGGCGCAGAAGCTTTATTGCGTTGG
>NZ_WTKS01000073.1:0-208 GCF_011378625.1 Pseudoalteromonas sp. c7(2019)
GTTTAGATGTTACTCATAGAGCTTGGACATTAGTCGGACGAGGAATATTGGTCGCTCCATTACAATGGCCAATCATCAAACCTCTATCACATCTCGTATATCTACAACTAGCAAAATATCGTTATCCTATTTCTCAATTTATTTACAAGCGTTTTGGAATCGGTATAAAACAATGCAATGAAGGAACTTGTTATGACAAACCAAACAA
>NZ_WTKS01000074.1:0-481 GCF_011378625.1 Pseudoalteromonas sp. c7(2019)
GTCGTTAACCGTTGTGCAATACCGACACCAAGGTAAGCCCATAAACTGATCGCAATAAATCCATTTAAAGCAAAGCACAACATGATCCATAAACCTGATTCAAGGTATTGTTCGCCTGCTAACGTAAAAGTACTGATACTCCCGACACACATTGCCCACGCTTTAGGGTTTACAAACTGAAAACAAGCAGCACCTAATATAGTCATAGGTTTAGTATTTGTTTGTGCGTTATTGATTGAACCAGGATCTGTCGATGCTGTAGTGATTTTCCAAGCAAGCCAGAACAGATAAAGGCTGCCTAATACTTTTAATACATTATAGATATCAGGATAACGTTCAAGCACCGCACCTAACCCCAGTAAAACTGACGCCAATAAACTAGCAATACCTAATAAAATACCAAAGACATGCGGTAATGTCTTTTGATAACCAAACTGAGCACCCGATGCTAATAACATAATGTTATTAGGTCCAGGTGTCA
>NZ_WTKS01000075.1:0-216 GCF_011378625.1 Pseudoalteromonas sp. c7(2019)
TTTGCTATTACATTAAACATTTTTGCTAATCCGGCTTTATGATTAACCATTTGAATAATCAAATCACTTGAATATTCATATTGATTCATAAAGTTCATGTCCCATTCGACCGCAATATACTTACCAAGTTCATTTTCAAAACCAATTACATTGTGACAACTTTTAACATGTACGACTAAACCCTTACCTGTACTAGTGTGAGCAACAATTTGATCG
>NZ_WTKS01000076.1:0-476 GCF_011378625.1 Pseudoalteromonas sp. c7(2019)
AAAGATACTTTACTTGGGATAAGTAAGCGAGGAAATAGCTACTTAAGGTGCCTGTTGATCCAAGGAGCAAAAGCTGTTGTCTCAAGAGCAAAAACGAAGAATGATAAATTAAGTCAATGGATAAACCGACTGGTTCAAACTCGAGGGCATAATCGAGCATGTGTAGCTTATGCCAACAAGATGGCGAGAATGGCTTGGGCTATTAGCGCTTCAGGTGAGAGTTACTCACCCGTATAAATACTCTTCAAAGAATTGCGTAAGTGGCTAAAACGATGACATAACAGGTCAAACCTGCATATTGAAAACCTATAGAGTTCAGTGGTAGTAAATACCGATAACCTGATCAGGACAATATGCGCGGATTACATCAAGGTCAGAAGTAATAACCTTCACTAAAAGACCGTATATATGACAGCAAACCTGTCCCTGCTATCGTTGAATGACACCTTGCAATACTGGAGGAGACCATATATGAA
>NZ_WTKS01000077.1:0-204 GCF_011378625.1 Pseudoalteromonas sp. c7(2019)
AATATCCTTCTCAGATCGAATATGCTTCTTAAGATTTTCTGCTACAGCGACTAAAGCAGTATCTCCTACGGTGTGTCCAAACTTGTCATTGATTCGTTTAAAGAAATCAATATCGCCTAATACAAAAGTGAGTTTGTGTCCGTTGTTTTGTGCTGATGCTAAGGCTTTTTCGAAGACCTGATTAAAACCACGTCGATTGTATAA
>NZ_WTKS01000078.1:0-468 GCF_011378625.1 Pseudoalteromonas sp. c7(2019)
ACATGGCTCTCATCTTTGATTGCTTTAACTTTATAGTCAGCCATTGAAACAAGTTTATTAGGAATACCTTTAGCTGTCGCTTGTTCTGCTAATTCTTGTGCAACGCCTTTTGCATTACCCGTTTGTGAACCAACTAAGATAGTTAAGCTTTGTCCAGCGTTTTGCGTAGGAGCTGCTGCCGTTATTGGGCCTTGGCTTACGCCTGCTAAATAACCGCTAACCCATGCAGTTTGTACTGCATCTAAGCCTGCTGTTGCTTGTTGCAATTGAGCCAATTGAGACTCTGATAAAGGCGATGTTAAAGCCAATAAATTGTTAAGTGCCATGAAGTAATTTCCGCTATTACATTAAGATACAAGTAGTTTACGCGAGCTTATGTTTTGCACAAAAGAATAAATGTTAATCATTTATAACTAAATCGCATTTAAAATAGGGCATTAGAATCATTCGTATTTACGGAGAGTTAAT
>NZ_WTKS01000008.1:0-232901 GCF_011378625.1 Pseudoalteromonas sp. c7(2019)
ATGATAGTGTAGCATTTGCTATGTGAAAGTAGGACATTACCAGGCTTCAAATTAAAGAAACCCGTTACAGCAATGTGACGGGTTTTTTGCTGTCTGGGATTTAATAAATAGCCAAGAGCCCATGCCGAACTCAGTAGTGAAACGAAACAGCGACGATGATAGTGTAGCATTTCACTGTGGCTCTCCACCGCTGTGGGCACTACGAAATCCTACTGCGTAGCGCACCGACTTCAAATTGTAGAGAGCCCGACTATAAATAGTCGGGCTTTTTTACATCTGCAGAAAAGTGAAATACGCGCAATTAATACACACTCACATCAACACCTAGCACGCAGGGCGGGCAAGCATAGCGACTCCCGACGCTGATATACTGCGTAGCGTACCGACTTTATATTGTAGAGCGTCTGAATCTAATGATTCGGGTTTTTTACGTCTTCAAAAAAGTGATTCAGGGATTCCTCTAGAGCGAAGGACTTCTTAGTAAATCATTTATATCGATCAGCAATAATATTTAATCAATTTGAGGGATTAAATCTGACGCTAACTGCGTTAAAAGCCTCATATATGAAACAACTGAATAACGAATTTTTTGCCCTTCTTTTATCGACTCCGCTTAGTTATTGCTCTAATCTCAATTTATGATCTGTTCAATTATGTAGTTTATAAAATGTGACATAGTTCGTTTAGATAAAAATAGAATAATAAGGGTTTAATAATGAGTGAAATTGATAATCATCCACATGGCATTTTTTGTTGGTCAGAACTTTGTACACACAATTGGAAAGAAGGTAAGACGTTTTATACATCATTATTTGATTGGGGGTATGACGATCAACCTATTGGGGAGGACATATATTACACCATGCTACAAAAGCAAGGTGGTGATATAGCCGCTATGTATGAAATGCCTAAAGAGCAAATTAGTGAAGGGATCCCAAGTCATTGGTTGGCTTACATTGCCGTCGACAATGTTGATGATTGTGCGCTAAAAGCTAAAGAACTAGGTGCTGAAGTTATTGCCGGTCCTCATGATGTTATGAATGCAGGACGAATGTTGATGCTAAAAGATCCTGTAGGTGCCACTGTTGCACTATGGCAAGGCAATGAGCATAAAGGTTGTAAGTACTTAGGTGAATTAAACACGCCTTATTGGCATGAGTTAGCAACCAGAAATAGTAAAGTAAGTAGAGATTTTTACTGTACTTTACTAGGCTGGGAAAGTGAAATAAAGCCAATGGAAGGTATGAACTACACTTTATTTTTGGTTGATGGACAGCCAATTGCCGGTATGCTTGAGATGACAAGCGACTGGCCTGAAGATATTCCTGCTCATTGGATGATTTATTTTGCAGTAGAGAGCTGCGATACGGCAGTAAATAAAGCCGCTAGCTTAGGTGGACAAGTATGTGTTCCTGCAACAGATATCCCCGATGTTGGTCGTTTTAGTGTTATATGCGATCCTCAAGGTGGTGTATTTTCGGTGATCGAATCTGTTATAGATGACGTTTAAACAGTTACATTAGCTTTAGCGTTAATTTACTCGCTAGTTTGTTATAATACTCGCCAATTAAATCGTCAGAAAGTGCAGAGAACGCAATGGAATTTGAACAAGATAGCAATTTAACCCTTCCTTTATTTCTATTAGATGAATCATTAAGTAATAGAGATTTAGAGCAGCCTGATTTTGAAATATCAATTGGACTTGATGATGAGTTACTTGCTCAAATTTGCCAAAATCCAAGTGAAGATAGCAGTGTAGCTATTACCGTTAGCGGTTATGAGTTGCTTATAACTGATTCTCTGTATTTAAGTATATTAGAGCAAGAGCATGATGCGCAGATAACATTAACGCATGGGCCTCTTTTAAGTATTGTTTTGAATACTGAAGGTCAGAAAACATTCGTTTCTCCTCAAATGGATATGATGCCCACCTTCGATTTAGGTGACGAGGACGAATGAAAAAAATAATAATAAGTACATTTGTATTAATTATCCTTAGTGGTTGTGCTTACTTAGGTAATGCACATTACGATGATTTATTTGGCCCTGAACAAGCGCAAGAGCGTATCGTTCCACATTCTACCCTTGCTGGAGCTGATTTTTTACAAAACGTAAAACCAGTACTCGATACCCGCTGCGTCGTTTGCCATGGTTGTTACGACGCACCTTGCCAGCTTAAGCTCTCATCCCCTGAAGGTATTGATCGAGGTTTGAGTAAAGAGCTCGTTTACGATGGAACTCGTTTATTGGCAACGACCCCAAGCCGTTTATTGTTTGATGCAACCAATACACAGCAATGGCGAGAAAAAAACTTTACGCCAGTGCTAAATGAGCGCGTACAAAGTGAAGAAGCAAACTTAGCGGGAAGTGTTTTATTTAATAGTTTAGTGTTAAAGCAAAGCTATGAATTACCAACTAATGAAGTGCTAGATGATGAATTTGATTTTTCATTAGGGCGTTCGCAAACCTGTGCAACAATGGGGGAGTTTGACCGATTAGCTGACGAGCAACCTCATGGCGGTATGCCTTATGGTTTACCTGGGGTTTCGCGCGAAGAGTTTAATCATTTACAGAACTGGCTTAAAAATGGCGGTAAAATGTCACATATTGAGCCACCAAGTAAGTATGATCAGAATAAAATAAAGGGCTGGGAAGCATTTTTAAATCAAGATAACTTAAAGTATCAGTTATCAGCACGTTATATTTATGAACATTGGTTTTTAGCACATATTTATTTTACGTCAGAAAACCCACAAAGCTTTTTCAAACTAGTTCGCTCAAGTACGCCTCCTGGTGAGGAAATAAAGTTAATTAACACGCGCCGCCCATACGATGACCCTAAAGTTAGCCGTGTTTATTATCGTTTTATGCAAGAGCGTACAACCATACTTTCTAAAACGCATTTACCACTTGAGCTTAATGAAACTAAATTACTGCGTTTGTACGAGCAGTTTATTGCGCCAGATTATACAGTTACGCAAATGCCGAGTTATGAGCCTAAGTCAGCATCTAACCCATTTAAAACTTTTGAAGTTATTCCTATTAATTCTAAATATCAATTTATGCTTGATGAAGCAGAGTTAATTATTATGGGCTTTATAAAAGGGCCTGTTTGTCGTGGTCAGATTGCTTTAAATGTTATAAATGATCACTTTTGGGTGGCATTTGCTGATCCTGATAAGGTTGCGACTCCTGCTGTAGGGGAAATGCTAATGCAACATGAAGAAGCTCTAGAACTTCCTGCCGCAGAGGAAAGTAATGCGTTACCTATTTCTAGCTGGGTTAAATATTCAGTTCGTGAGAAAAAATATTTACAGGCAAAAGTTGAGCTTGCAAACGAAATGTTCAAAGGTGGCGAGCATCTTACAACTGACTTGCTTTGGAAAGGTGATGGGCATAATAAAAATGCTGCGCTGACTATTTTCCGCCATTTTGATAGTGCAACTGTTGTTAAAGGTTTTATTGGTCAAGAGCCTAAAACCACGTGGATACTTGATTATGCGTTATTTGAACGTATTCATTATTTGCTTGTGGCAGGCTTTGATGTATACGGAAATATAGGCCATCAATTGGTTACACGTTTATATATGGATTTTTTACGTTTAGAGGGAGAGCAAAACTTTTTAGCTCTATTACCTGAGCACAAGCGTAATCAAATCAAAAAGCAGTGGTATCGTAATTCACCACCTGACTTATCTAAGTTCTTTAAAAGTAACCGAGAATTTAGCCAGCCCAGTGGTATTAACTATAAAACTGATGATCCACAGCATGAACTATATACCTTGATGAAAGAAGCCTTAGCGCCAGTTTTAAGTGAAAAATACAACTACACTGAAGTGGCAAAGCCGTTAAATGTAATAAGTGAAATGCCAGCAAAAGCGGTTAACTTATTACCTCAGCTTTCTTTTATACTTGTAAAGCAAGAAGATAATAGCCATAAGGGCTACACTATTATTCATCATAATGCGCACTACAATATATCTAGTTTATTAAACGAAGATGGCCAACGTGCTTATGATGAAGATACCGCGACTATTGTTCCTGGGTTTATCGGAGATTATCCAGCAGCTATTTGGTATTTAAATAACGAGCAGCAAGTAAATGCTTTTGCCGAGCAATTGCCTATGATGCAAATAGAAGCTGATTATGGTGCATTGAAATCTAAGTTTGGTATACGACGTACTCATCCACAGTTTTGGCAATACAGCGATATATTGCACGATACAGCTAAAAAATATCGTGGGATAGAATATGGAATGTTCGACTATAACCGTTTAGAAAATAGATAGTTAAATAGTTTTATTTTATTAGCCCAACTTTTTAGTTGGGCTTTTTTATTTAATAATCATTATTTAAGCTGCTTATTAGTTCTAAAAAATTGAGCTACACTTAAAACAAAAACAGGGCTTAGTATGTTTAAAGTTGTCGCGAATATCCGTACTCGTTACCGATGGGCATTAATAGCAATAGCACTATTAATAAGCACATCAGCATCACTTATGCAGTATTATTTTTCGGTGCAAAAATATGACGCAAAAATAATAAATATGGCTGGTAAGCAGAGAATGCTTTCTCAAAAAATAGCTTGGCATAGTAATGAGTTATTATTATCGGCAACAAATATTTCTGAGCATACTAAAGCGTTAAAGACATCAGTCGTATCATTCAAAAAAACTCATAATTACTTACTTTCAAAAAATGCTAATGGAGAGTATCAGTACCTTACACCTAAGCTTATTAAGCTATATACGTTAGCTCCTCATAAACTAGATTCCCAAGTTGCAACATATATCCAGCAAGCGGAAAATTTGCTTTATCAACAAGGCCAAGTAGATAAGCGTATATTCTCTGTAACTGAGGTTGAAGAGCTATTAAAGCAACTAGATCATGCAGTGAATTTATTTGAAGAGCAAGCTGTACAAAAATTGAACTGGGTATCTAACCTTGAATTATTATTTTGGCTTATGGCGATGTTTTTACTACTTGTAGAGTTAAGATTTGTATTTATGCCAATGGAAAAAGAAATAGGTAACGCATTGTCTAAATACCAAAAACAAAAAGAGTTCGCTCAACAAGTGAGTCAAAATAAAGAGCATTTTATTGCCAGAGCAAGTCACGAATTTAGAACTCCTTTACAGGGTCTTATTACGTCTATTGAGGAGTTAAAGGTTTCTGATACGCAGCAAAGCGTTAAAACCCAAGCTAATTACTGCGCACTTAGGTTAATAGCTATATTAGATGAACTGCAGGACTTGCAAGCTTTAAGTACAGGTAAGTGGGTACCGCAATTTAAAAATGAAAACCTTCTAGAGTCGTGTAATAAAGTACTAATGGCTTACGAGCATGCTTGTCAGCAAAAAGGCCTAAAACTAGTTAGTTGTTTAGATGAATCATTAAATTGTGTATGTAAATTGGATCATCAACGTTTGCAGCATACGCTTACAGAATTAATCAGTAACGCTATTAAGTTTACGACAGAAGGTGAAATTACTGTCTCTGCAAAGCTTTTTAATGATGAACTTTGTGTAACTGTAAGTGATACTGGTTGTGGTTTTTCGAAAGAGATTACTGATCTTGAATTTGACTCATTTAAACAAACAAACCATTTTCAAGGATTAAGAACAGGTATCACTCGGGTTCAGTATGTTGTAAAGGCGTTGCACGGTGAAATTACCTTCAAAAATAATGAAGCCCATGGAGCGCTGGTATCTTTGCACTTACCAATAATTGCCAGTAAAGCTCTCCCAAACCCTCGTAAAATAAATGACAAACTAAAGTGTTTAGTCGTTGAAGATAATCCATTAAATACTATATTACTGACCCGCATACTTAGCTTATTAGGTTTAAGCTATGATTGCGCTGAAAACGGCAAAGTCGCGTGCGATATGGTGAGTGAAAATCAATACGATATTGTTTTTATGGACTTAAATATGCCAGTAATGGATGGGTTTGAGGCGATTAAAAAAATACGCTCTGATCTTAATAAAGTAATGCCAATTATTGTTATAACAGCAAATACTTCACAAAATGATATAGAGCGAGCTTATAAATACGGGGCTAACTTTCATATTCATAAACCAATAAGTCAGCAAGCAATTAAAGACGCATTAAATAGTATTAGCGTTGCTAGGGCGTGTTGATCTTTGGTAGTTGAATTTGCAGCAGTATGCTTGGTTTTTAGGCAAGGCAGAGCCTATGTAGTGTGGTTATTCCCCATAAATAGGCGATAACGCAGCATAAATACCAAACATGCGCTGCCCATTGGGTTCTTTCTAGGGACGATTAACTCTTTGTTGCCTACATGGATGTAGGTAAGGGGCGTGAGCAGGACGCGGAAGCTTTACTCGGTTTTGACTTAGCTCACTAGGTTACAAACCTCGCGCCGCGATTTAATCGCCCCTAGATTGAACAAATTTCAATCCACAAAGATCAATACGCCCTAGTGAAATAAATTAATTTTGCAGATAACAAGCTTGCTAAGCTCTTTTAATATGCGTTAACTTGCTGTTTTAAGGTTTATTAGGAAAAGTTAGTGCAGTCAATTACGCTTGAGCAATTTAATGGTTACTTACAAGGGCAAGGCAAAAGTCGTTACGACATATGCAACCTAGATTGGCAAGTGAATCTAGGAGAACATTGGCTGCTTCTAGGTGCTAATGGAGCCGGTAAATCTGCACTGACAGCTGCGTTAGTTGGTGAAGCTAAGTGCGAAACTGGTAAGCGTATAAGTAGTATTAATAAGCTTATGCTCGTGTCTTCAGATTCACATAAACAGTTACTGGCCCAAGAATTAGAGCATGAAAAGCATAGCCTCGTCCAAGACCTTATTTTTACAGGGCATAGTAATAATGATGAGTTATTAGCGCAGCTAATAGAATTATTTAAATTTAGCTCATTACTAAATAGGCATTTTAGAGACCTTTCAACGGGTGAAACTCGTAAACTCCTACTTATAAAAGCACTCAGCTCCCATAGTGAGTTAGTCGTGCTTGACGAGCCATTTGATGGACTCGACGTACAATCTTGTCAGCAACTTAATAAAATACTCATAGAGCTTAGCCACACGATTACTTTTGTTTTTGTACTAAACCGCCTAGACGAAATCCCTTCATTCATTACTCACTATGGCTATGTAAACCAAGGTTGCTTGTTACATACTTTAGCAAAGCCAAGTAGTGAGCAATTAAGTGACTTACTAAAACTACTTCATTTAGAGCATACTTCATTGGATGTGCCATCTCCTGATACCGAACAAGAGCAAAAGGCATTCACTGGTAATACCTTAGTTAAATTGAGTAATGCTAAAGTTAGTTACAGTGATGTAAGCATATTCAAAAATCTCAATTGGACTATAAAAAAGCATCAGCATTGGCAGCTTACTGGAGCGAACGGTTCAGGTAAAACATGCCTATTAAATTTAATAACAGGTGATAACCCACAGTGTTATAACAATGACATTGAAGTGTTCGGTTTTAAACGCGGAACCGGGGAGAGTATTTGGGATATAAAACAGCATATTGGTTTTATATCTAACGCGCTACATATGGATTACCGCGTAAGTATATCGGCTTTAAATACTGTTATTTCAGGTTTTTACGACAGCATAGGTTTATATCAAAAACCGAGCGACGCACAAATTAATATTGCTCAACAGTGGCTGGCATTTATTGGTTTAAGTGATAAACAAAATATCTCATTCACTCAGCTTTCGTACGGCGATCAGCGTATGTTATTAATTGTGCGGGCTATGGTAAAACATCCAACGTTACTCATTTTAGATGAACCTTGCTTAGGCTTAGATGAAGCAAACAGGCAGCGTGTACTGCTACTAATAGAGAAAATTTGTGCTGCCAATACAAGTACTGTGATTTATGTAAATCATCATGCGGCAGACAAAATTAAAGGAATAGAGAATTACTTAAAAATGGAAGACTTTCATTAAAAGCTCACAGAAAGGTTGAGCGAAAAATCACTCAACCATTTTTATTTTAAAGACGAGTAACGCTAAAGCCTTTATCTCGAAGTTGTTTAAGTAACCCGTGTTTTTCAGGTAAATGCAGAGCGCCTACGGCAATAAATAATTGCTCGTTTGCTAAACGCGGTGTGAGTTGTTTAACCCAATTATTATTGCGGTTAGTTAGCATTACTTGCTCGCTAATTTCACCATAATTACTGTCATCAAAACTCATGTTGTAGTAATCGGTTAGTGTATCCATATCCCCGTTTTTCCAGGCATTAACTAATTTGATAAAGTAAGTATTAATATCGCTGAGTTGCTCAAATGTTTCTTCAATCATTTCATTGCTTAATAGCGCCATGCCATCAAACATTTGCAGTTGTTGCTCTAGAGTTTCAAGCTCACCAATTTTTATTTTATGTTCTTTAGCGTAAGCAAGTACTTGCTTGTCTATGCCGGTTTTATCTGAATATCCTGCATTTTGAAATTCAATTTGCATCATAGTCACCATAACAGCCCAAGGCTTTAAGCCATTAAACATAGCAATATCAATCGACTTTTTAGCAAAGTAATTTTTTAGCTTGGTATAATTTTGCTTTGAAAGCTCAGTTTGTAATGTTTTACCGTCACTTAGCATCATAAATGGCATTGAGCGCTGTTGCATTTCAAGTGGTGTAAGTTTGCTTATATCAACTTCAACAATCACTTCTTTGCTTGCACTAATTGCATCGGTTACATTTTTAGGTAAGCCTTTCATGCTGGCATCACCAACGTGTACGGTGCCAAATAAGTAAGAGCTAACGCCATTTTTTTCTATCTTGTATATGGCAGGAGCTGCATAGCTGTTAAGGCTAAATGTTATAAGTAATGCCACAATAAAAAAGTGGCTAACACGGGTAAGAGCATTCATGGTTTGTCCTTAAAATCTCGAAGGTTAGTAGTGTAAATACTAACCTAAATTTACTTCAGAGGTAACGTTAATATAAACGTTAACGTATTGTTTTCGGTATTACTGGCCGTGATAGTAAAGCCATTTAAGTTACATAAGCTCTGTACAATTGATAATCCTAAACCATGGCGCTGGTTATTAGTTCTAGATGAATCTAGCTGATAGAGCGGGTCAAAAATAGCAGTGAGCTGTTCACTACTTAGTGGTTTATTTACTTTGTTACTAACAGAGATGGTCATGTTTGTGCTGTTATTTACGGCAGTTAATTTAATTGGTGCCTCAGGGAGTCCATAAAATAGTGCGTTATCGATTAAGTTACATAAAATGGTATTTAAACTAAATTCGTCAGCATTAAGTGTAAACTCGTCAGTTATCTCATTATTTAAACGCGCTTTAATACTTGGGTGCTTAAAGGTCAGCTCATCAACAATTTGATTTACTAGGTTATTTAGAATGATATTTTGTGCATTTAATTGCATTGCACTGCTACTTGAGCGCTGCAACAGTAATAGGTTGCTAACAATCGTTTTCATACGCTGTGAAATATTAAGCACATCACTGGTATAGGTGTCGCTAATGCGTTTATCGTCAGGGTAGCGAATAGCCACCTCTGAGAGGCTTATGAGTTCAGCTATTGGGGTTTTAAGCTCGTGTGCAATGTCGCTTGTTAGGCGTTTTTCATTACTATAGAGTTGCTGATTAACGGTAATAAATTTATTTAGCTCGTTACGTATAGGTTCTATTTCTTCTACTTTAAAGTCGCTTTCTATTGTTTGCGCAACACCGGTAATATCGAGTAACTTAATTTGATCGTTTAAGTTGTGTAGTGGGTGCAGGCCTTTATTTACAATCCGTGTCACTAAATAGCGCACACCAAACACACCAAGCACACAGGTTAAAATAAAGACTACATCAATAATAATCAGTACTTTATTAAGTTCGGAGGTGGGCGCTGCGATTGCAAGCGTCATGGTATTAAAAACAGCAGAGTGAGTGGGATTTCTATCATCTTTTTGGGCTACAAAGTGACTTATAAGTGCGCGGCCATCACGCCCGTTAGGAAGCTCGTAATCTATAATTTTAGATTCGTTTATCGGCATTTCTAAAAAAGGCAGGTTAGCATTTTCATAAAGCGCTAATGAGTCCGAGCGTTCAAACACATCACGGCCATGCCATAACTGGTAAAACTCCGTGGCATCGGCTGCTTCATACTCCGACATAAACTCACCAGCAAAATCAAATTCAACTACGTTGTTGTCATCCTCAACTAAGGTTTTTAAGTAGTTAGCTTTGTTAGTTAGAGACTGATTGAACTGATCTTCCACCCAAGTATCAACACTTAGATCAACGGTTAAAAATATGGTGAATAAAATAACAGAGATCACAGCGCTAATATTATTAACGAGTTTACGTTTTATTGAGTGATTTTTATTTTGTTGTTGCGACATAACCAAATCCACGTTTATTTTTTATCGGGAGCTCGCCATCAAACTGTCTTACTTTTTTACGTATGGTTGAGATGTGTGCTTCAAGCGCATTTTTAGAGAGCATATCAAACTGCCCTACCACCGCTTCACTTATAAGCTCAAGCCCCAATACTCGCTCTGGGGCGTTAAATAAGCATTCTATTATTTTGTATTCATTACGTGTGAGCTCAATGGCATGTTGCTTGTAGTGAAGAGTTTTAAGTGACAGATCTAATACGCAATCACCTACGGTAAGGGTATTTTGTTGGTTTTGCAGTGAACCACGACGAAGTAATGCAAGGACGCGAGCATGGAGTTCTTCAAACGAAAATGGCTTAGTTAAATAATCGTCAGCGCCTTTCATAAGGCCGTTAATTTTATCTTGAGGCTCACTTCGTGCAGATAAAATTAGCACACGGCTTTGGCTATTACTGCTGCGCAGTGCTTGTAAAATACTCATGCCATCAACGCTCGGTAGCATTAAATCAAGTACGAGGAGGTCGTAGTTTCCACTCAGTGCCATACTCAACCCTTCTGAGCCATCACCTGTTTCATCTACGGTAAAACCAAGGTTGCTAAGGCCAACTTGCAAGCTGCGTCTTAGTGCTTCAGAGTCTTCAATAACGAGGATTTTCATGTTTACTCGGTTTATAAAAATAGCCTTGTTACTTTAACAAGGCTTTATTATCAAGTCACTGCAAGAATAATAACTAATGGTACCAACCATTTGTGTAGGCTAAATTACCTAAGTTCGCATGGGCTAGGGCTTTTTTAACTAGTTGCTCATCGTTTTCACATGGTACAAGCTGATTATTGCTATACGTATAGGTGGTTGCTGGTTTTTGAGGTTGTAACACCACCACTTTATTATCGTGCATATATGCAAAGTTTTTGTCGTATTGCATCATTGCGCGTTGTTTGTTGTCGCTAATTGGCTTTGATAAATCATGGCCTATCATAGGATGCTTACCACTTGCGCCAATTAAAGACAGTAGAGTAACAGGAATATCGATCTGGCTGGCTAGTTGGCTATCTCGTTTATGGGTAATACCTTTACCAAAAATAACGGCCGGAATTTTAAAGTGATCAACCGGTACTAAATTCGAACCCGATACGCGTGAGTCGTGATCGGCAATAACTATAAATACGGTATCATCCCAGTAGCTCGATTTCTTGGCTTTTTCGATAAACGTGCCTAGTGCGTAATCGGCATACTTGGCAGCATTATTACGGGTTTGTTTTTGTTTATCGTACAGCGTTATTTTATCGTCAGGAAAGTCATACGGACTATGATTAGAGCTTGAGAATATAAGGCTAAAAAAGGGTTTGTTTTGATTTTTAAGCTTAGTAAGTTCTATGTCGGCTTGGTCGTACAAGTCTTCGTCTGATGCGCCCCACGAGCCATTAAAATCTATTTTTTTAAAGTTATTTGTATCTACGATACTTTTAAAACCATTGCCTAAAAAGAAGCTTCGCATGTTATCAAAATGGCTTTCGCCACCATAAATAAACTGTGTGCTGTAATTTTGCTTCGCTAAAAAATCAGCAATGGTAAAAAAGTCACGCTGTGATTTATCAAGCTTAACAACTGCACGCGAAGGCGTTGGTGTAAATCCTGTAATTACCGCCTCAATACCACGCACCGAGCGCGTGCCCGTAGCGTATAAATTATCAAATCCCCAGCCTTGTTTATAAAGGGCGTCTATATTAGGTGTAAGCGGTAAACCGCCAAGCGTGCCTACATAACGAGCACCTAAACTTTCTTGTAAAATAATGACTAGATTTTTTGGTTTACCTATATTACTTGCTTCATGAAACGTTTTTGTAGGGGCGGTTACATCATTAAATGCGGCTTGCGTGTTTTGCATGTTACTACGCACAATACTAAGCAATTCATCGGTAGGCATTTTGCCATAATAGTCTTGGCTTGATTGTTCGTTAGAGAGTTGCTTAACTGCAAATGCGACGCTATAAAGTGAGTTAAGGGTTAAGTCGTTAAGTAAGTGATCAGTAGAGAAAGAGACCATAGCGGGGTTAAGTGGTCTGTGCCCTAATGAGTTACGCGCGCCCAAAATAGTTAAGCATACTAAAACAAGCGCTAAAATTGATTGGTTTAAGCCTGTTAGTGATGACTTGCTTTGCCATTGATTGCTAAATATTTTGCTTGCAAATTTACAGCTTAAAACAAGTGCTATAACAGCAATAAATACTTCTAACTTATAGCCTGAAAAAATCATTTTTGAGACTTCTTTAGGGTAAATTAAATATTCTATAAATAAGCGGTTAGGGCGCAAGTCGTACTCGTTTATAAACGTAGGCGTAATCACTTCAAAAAAAACGAGTAAAGCAGACATCCCCACTAAGTAAATTTTAATTAGGCCGCGTACTTTATTTTGCCAACCTACGCTTTGCATCAGTAAGGTAAGTAGTAATGCGGGCATAATAATGTAGCTTAGAGTGGCTATATCTACTCTTAACCCACCTATAAATATAGATAACCACGCATGCGATCCAAATACACGCTCCCCTTGCCATACACTTAATCCAAAGCGAGCAAGTGTTAAAAAGCTAAGTGCCAAAACAGTAAATACAACAAAAATCCATACAGGGCCAAGTGCATTTTGTATTTTAGGTATAAAAGTTAGCTTTATGCCCATAACACAGCCCACCAAATAAGAGCGGCAATTAGCATAGCTATAAACACGCTTGCAGAGGCAATATCTTTAGCTAGC
Source organism: Pseudoalteromonas sp. c7(2019) (assembly GCF_011378625.1). Taxonomy (NCBI): domain Bacteria; kingdom Pseudomonadati; phylum Pseudomonadota; class Gammaproteobacteria; order Alteromonadales; family Pseudoalteromonadaceae; genus Pseudoalteromonas; species Pseudoalteromonas sp. c7(2019). The sequence goes on from NZ_WTKS01000008.1 coordinate 13,105, forward strand.
CCCGAAAGCTCATGGTATTCACTGCCAATTCTATCAACTACAACCTCAACTGCCGTATTTACCAGCTCAGCAAATAATACAAAAAGCAGGCTGGCTATCAGTAATAACTTGTCGCTTAGTGCAATTTCTTGTAGCCACACAAACACACCGAGTAACGAAAACAGTGCTAACTCTTGTTGAAACGCCGCTTCAAATCGACTCATCCATTTTAAGCCGTTAAAAGAATGGCTTAAGGTAAAAATAAGGCGCATTAAGCCTTGGCGTTTTATAACGGTTTTATTGCTCATAATTGTATTTCGCTTGGTGTTGTTTGGCAGCTAGCAAGTAAATCAAGCGATGCCTGATATGTTTTGCTCTTAATGCCAATTAAATTTAAAAGGGTGTGAAAAATATTGTTGTGTGAGCGCGCAGCGCGGGTGTCTAAATTAGCTAAACAGGTATTAGTAATGCGCTGGTTATGCTCATCAGCCCACATATAAAGGGGGACATGTGTTTGTGTACTTGGGGCAAAGCTATACGGAAAACCATGCAAATAAGCACCGCCTTCGCCAAGTGATTCACCATGATCAGAGACATATAAAAACTGCTTATCTATATTGTTTGGCAGCGCTTTTAATTGCTCAATTACCTGGGCGTTAACAAAGTCGCTGTACGCAATTGTGTTGTCGTAGGTATTAACTAATTCATCGAGTGAGCAGTTTTGAATGTCGCTTCTATCGCACGTAGGCGTAAATTGCTTAAACTTATCTGGGTAGCGTTTAAAGTAAGTTGGTCCATGTGAGCCCATCATATGTAGGACGATAACGGTGTTAGCTTGGCTTAAATTAGCGAGTTTGCGTTTAAGTGGAGCAAGGAGTGCTTCATCAAAACAATATTTCCCATCGCAAAGCGCTGATGGGGTGGTTGGGATATCAATGTTAACAACACGAGGGCATACGTTTTTACAGCCGCTGTTATTATCAACCCACAATACATCGCTGCCAGCTTGTTGTGCTAAATCAATCAGGTTTTGTTGGTTGTCGGCTGCTAATCGATCAAAGTTATCTTGTGTTTGCAGTGAAAACATACACGGCACAGACACAGCAGTAGCGGTGCCACAAGACGCCACATTATTAAAATACGTCACATTATGCTTTTGTGTATAAGGGTTGGTGTTGCGCTTATAACCTTGATAAGCAAAGTTTTCTGCTCGTGCGGTTTCGCCAACAACCATAACTGTTACGCTGGTGGTGTTAGGCGTAATGAGAGTGGGTGTTGCATCTATATTTTTAAATTCCATGTTGGTATACAGCAGCTGATCGCGCATATATTTATAACCGCTAGAGAGATATTGAAACGGAATAATTTCTTTTTTCAAAATGCGGTTGTTACGTCCAGTGGCTGCGTAATCGGCGTAAAAGTTAGCGACCACTAAAGCAATTAGCGTTAAGCAGGCAATAATAAGTTTTATGCGGCTAATCGCTTCTTGATGAGGGCGAGTAAAGTGTATTTTTACTTTGCTTAATATAAAAACAGGTAGCGCACAAAACAACAGTAAAAAGGCTATGAGCTGCGGGTTTAAATAGCTCAGCGCTTCGCTTGAATCCGTTTCGAACGTGTTTTGAATCATTGAATAGTCAAACACAACACCGTAATTTAATGAGCCGTAAAGCACGGCGCTAGAAATTATCAGTAAAAGATAGTTAATTGGTTTTAATAACCATCTAACCGACACTATCGAAAAGAAAATAATTAAAAGGCATAACAAAAGTAGCGGGACTGAAAGTAAAAATAGCCATGAAAAAGATGCAAGAGAGGTTATGGCGCTAAACGAACCTTGAATAAAAGGAATGTTTATAACTAAACAGTAATAACAGGCAATCATCACTACAAAGGCATTTGCACTACAGTGAATGTAAAACCGTTTACTACGATTTGGCTTTTTTTGTGCTGGTGTTTGACTAATTACGTTCATATTTAGGCTCGTTTAAAATAACAACGCCATGCTATGCAACAACACTTAAGAGTCGCTTAAGAGAACCTACGCATTACCTGAAGGTGATAAATAATTTTATTTATAAAAATATTCTTAAAAATTAATCAAACCTTAAATAAGGGATATAAGAATAGTGAATTTCTGAGAATAAAATTAGAGCATAAAAAAACCACTACCAGCTTGTATAATGAATTTTAAAACCTGATAAATTGCCTTTTAGTCTTTTTGTTAGATTAACTTTGGTGTTGACTTAAAGGGCCTAGCGCGGTACTAATATAAAAAGAGAGCGAAGGAATAACCTTCGCGATAATTGAACAAAATTTGGTATTAATTACATGCTTACAAACGCACTTAACCTAGTCCTGATTATTATCGTGGTGATTATTCCCGCGAGGGCTTCGTAGTGCTTTAAAAACTTAAGCATTAAAAAAGCCCTCCGCACTTAACCGTTCGGAGGGCTTTTTAGTTTTAAGGGCAAAGTTTTTAGCGTAAAAATGTAATTGGGTTGTCACTGAGGAATGAGGGTTTATTAATGACAGGCGCAGAACTAACAATCGACTTATTGGCCAAACACGGCGTAAATGAAGTATTTGGCTACCCAGGCGGAGCTATTATGCCAATTTACGATGCGCTGTATGGCGCGCCAGTCAAACACTACCTTACTCGTCATGAGCAAGGTGCAGGGTTTGCAGCTGTTGGTTATGCTCGCAGCACGCGTAAATTAGGTGTGTGTTTTGCAACATCGGGCCCAGGTGCAACTAACTTAATAACTGCCCTTGCTGATGCGATGATGGACTCAGTACCATTATTGGCGATCACCGGCCAAGTGCCTACTGCAGCTATTGGTTCAGATGCGTTTCAAGAAATAGATGTACTAGGTATGTCGCTTTCGTGTACTAAGCACAGCTACATGGTAGAACGAGCGGAAGACTTAGCAGAGATATTACAAGAAGCTATTCATTTAGCGCAAAGCGGCCGACCAGGTCCTGTACTTGTCGATATCCCAAAAGATATTCAAATGGCGCAAGTACCTTTTAAGCCTTGGCTTGCAGCTGATGAATACTTACCTGAGTTAGATTTAAAGCAAGTTGCTATTGCTAATCAATTGTTGAGTGAGGCTAAACAGCCTGTAGCGTACGTAGGCGGTGGTGTACAAGCCGCTGATGCGCAAGACGAGTTAATGCAGTTTTTAAATAAAACCCAGATGCCTGCTGTATCAACACTAAAAGCATTAGGCAGTGTGTTACCTGACTACGAGCATTACTTAGGCATGCTAGGTATGCATGGTGGTCAAGCCGCTAATATTGCCGTGCAAGAATGTGATGTACTTGTGTGTATAGGTGCGCGCTTTGATGACCGCGTAACGGGTAACTTAGCTAAATTTGCAGCTAAAGCTAAAGTAATTCATTTAGATATTGATGCCGCTGAAGTAGGTAAGCGTAAACCAGCTAAAGCTTCATTAATTGCTGATTTAAAAACGTCGTTACCTGCACTTGAGTGCTTTGTAACACCTAAAGCGTGGTGTGACACAAATAAAGAAATGAATATTAAGCACGCGTGGCGTTACGATTACCCAGGTGAGAAGGTTTACGCACCGTACTTATTAAACCAACTGAGCCAACGCATGCCAAAAACAGGGGTTGTGTGCTGCGATGTAGGTCAGCACCAAATGTGGGTAGCACAACACATGAAGTTTACTCACCCGAGTAATCATTTAAGCAGTGGTGGTGCAGGTACAATGGGCTTTGGTCTACCTGCGGCTATTGGCGCACAAGTAGCACGCCCTGATGACTTTGTTATCACTGTATCGGGCGATGGCTCAATAATGATGAATATTCAAGAATTGGCCACGATTCGCCGTAATAATTTACCTGTAAAAATATTAATTTTAGATAACCAGCGTTTAGGGATGGTTCGCCAATGGCAGGAACTGTTTTTTGAAGGACGTTACTCTGAAACTAACCTTTCGGATAACCCAGACTTTGTGCAACTAGCTGCTGTATTTGGTATTCCAGGGCAAACAATTACCCATGCTAACCAAGTTGATGATGCTATTACAGCATTAGTTAACAGCAAAGGCCCGTACATAGTACATGCTTGTATTGATGATAAAGAAAATGTTTGGCCACTTGTACCACCTGGGGCTGCTAACGACGAAATGATGACGGAGAAAGCAAAATGAAACACAGCCTAACTATTGCATTAAAAAGCCAAAGTATAGCGGTAGAACGCTTTTTACGAGTGGTGCGTCATCGTGGTTTTAACCTAACGCATTTTCAGCTCAATATGGATGATGGCTTATACAACGTAGCCATGACGGTAGATAGTGATAAACCTATTCATCTATTAACCAGCCAGCTAAACAAGCTGGTGGATGTAAAAGAAGTCACTTTACAAAATTTACAGCACCAACAGGCTGTGTAATTACGAATTACAAAATAATTTACGAGTAACTGAGTCACTCGGTTATTCACCAATTTTAGAATGAGGAATGCCCGCTTATATTGCGGCAAAAACTGAGGTAACTATGGCTAAATTAAGAAGTGCAACAACAACTGAAGGACGTAAACGTGCAGGCGCAAGAGCATTATGGCGCGCAACAGGTATGACAGACTCTGATTTTGGTAAACCGATTATTGCCGTAGTTAACTCGTTTACACAATTTGTACCAGGGCATGTACACCTTAATCAGCTTAGTGAGCTTATGGGTGAGACGATAACCCAAGCCGGTGGCGTTCCTAAAGAATTTAATACCATTGCTATTGATGATGGTATTGCGATGGGACACGGCGGTATGCTTTATTCGCTGCCTTCACGCGATTTAATTGCTGACTCGGTTGAATACATGGTAAATGGTCACTGCGCCGATGCGATGATCTGTATTTCAAACTGCGACAAAATCACTCCTGGGATGATGCTTGCAGCGCTACGTTTAAACATACCGGTAATATTTGTATCGGGCGGTCCAATGGAAGCGGGTAAAACTAAACTTGCTAACATCGACATTAAACTTGATTTAGTTGATGCCATGGTTAAAGGCGCAGATGAATCGGTAAGTGATGCAGATTCAGAGCAAGTAGAGCGTTCTGCGTGTCCTACATGTGGTTCGTGTTCAGGCATGTTTACTGCAAACTCAATGAACTGTTTGTTAGAGGCAATAGGCTTAGCACTTCCGGGTAACGGTACCACGCTTGCCACTCATAAAGACCGTAAACAACTGTATGTTGAAGCAGGGGCTCGTATTGTTGATTTATGTCGTGAGTATTATCAAAAAGATAATCAAGATGTATTGCCACGTGCTATTGCTAACAAAACAGCCTTTATGAATGCAATGGTTGTTGATATTGCAATGGGCGGCTCGTCAAATACCGTATTACATTTGCTTGCTGCAGCGCAAGAGGCCGGCGTTGATTTTGATATGTCGCATATTGATGCGCTTTCTCGTCAAACACCGTTTTTATGTAAAGTTGCACCAGCAACACCAGAGTACCATATTGAAGATGTCCACCGTGCTGGTGGCATGATGGCTGTTGTACGCGAGCTTGGTAAAGCGGGCTTAGTTGATATGTCGGTTAATCATGTAGCTGGGTCAACAATGGCTGAGCTTGTTAAAAAATGGGATGCAACTGACCCAACTAACGAAGTAGCGCGCAAATTTTACCGTGCGGGTCCTGCGGGCATTCGAACTACCAAAGCAATGAGCCAAGAGTGTCGTTGGGATGAAGGCGATAATGACCGCGTGAATGGGTGTATTCGAAGCGTTGAACATGCTTTTCGCCAAGACGGTGGTTTAGCTGTGCTTTCGGGTAATCTAGCGGTTGATGGTTGTGTTGTAAAAAGTGCTGGCGTAGTTGATGAAATGCTACATTTTGAAGGCACCGCCATTGTATACGAATCACAAGATGATTCAGTAGAAGGGATTTTAAATAACGAAGTAAAAGCCGGCGATGTTGTTGTTATTCGTTATGAAGGGCCTAGAGGCGGCCCGGGTATGCAAGAAATGCTATACCCAACAAGCTACTTAAAATCGAAAGGCTTAGCTGAAAAATGCGCACTTATTACTGATGGTCGCTTTTCGGGTGGTACTTCGGGTTTATCAATTGGCCATGTATCGCCAGAGGCGGCGAGTGGTGGTGCAATCGCTTATGTTGAAAATGGCGACAAAATCATTATTGATATCGCAACACGTGAAATCACATTAGCGCTAAGCGATGAAGAACTTGAGGCACGTAAACAAAAGCAATTAGCACGCGGAAAAATGGCGTACAAGCCAGTTGATCGTGAGCGCTATGTATCGTCTGCTTTAAAGGCTTATGCATTACTTGCAACAAGTGCTGATAAAGGCGCAGTGCGCGACTTAGCTAAATTGGAGGCGCTTAGTTAATTATGGTCTCTCAAGAGCTCGATTATTTTCGCGCTATTATTCAAGCAAACATGGAGCCTTTGGCTAAAGTTACTGAGGTTAGCGAAATGGCTGAACTCAGTAAAAAGCTAGGTAACCATGTTTGGTTAAAGCGTGAAGACCAACAGCCCGTGTATTCATTTAAGTTACGCGGTGCGTATAACAAATTAAATAAATTACCTAAAGGCTCAGTGGTTATTACTGCTTCTGCGGGTAATCATGCTCAAGGGGTTGCACTAAGTGCTTCTCACTTAGGGCATCAAGCTACAATTGTAATGCCAGTAACAACGCCTGAAATAAAAGTCAGCGCAGTGCGCGCACTTGGCGGTGAAGTTGTATTACATGGCCATCATTTTGATGCAGCAAAAGCATATGCGCTTGAGCTTACAGAGCAGCGTAACGGTATATTTGTCCCGCCATTTGACGATCCGGATGTCATTGTTGGTCAAGGCACTGTAGCACGCGAGTTAATGCAGCAATTAAACGAGCTTGATGCTGTGTTTATTCCTGTTGGCGGCGGCGGTTTACTTGCTGGTATGGCGGTTTACATTAAATCGTTGCGTCCAGATATAAAAGTAATTGGCGTAGAAGCCGACGAAAGTGCGTGTTTACAAGCAGCACTTGAAGCCGGTAAGCCAGTAGAGCTTGATCGCGTTGGTAGTTTTGCCGATGGCGTAGCGGTTAAAATTATTGGCACTGAAACATTTCGTTTAGCGCAAAAGTTTTGCGATGAAGTCGTAACCGTTACTAGCGATGAAATATGTGCAGCCATGCAGGATATTTTTGTATCTACGCGTGCAATTGCAGAGCCATCAGGTGCACTTGCAACGGCTGGGCTTAAAAAGTGGAGTCAGCAGTCGGGGTTAAAAGGACTACATTTAGCGGCTGTGCTTTCGGGTGCTAATTTAAACTTTGATCGCCTGCGTTATGTTGCAGAGCGCACTGCGCTGGGTGAAAAAAACGAAGCGTTATTAGCGGTTACTATTAAAGAAGAAAAAGGCAGCTTTAAACAGTTTTGTGCTTCTTTAGGTGGCCGTGCTATTACTGAGTTTAACTACCGTTATGCAGGACCTGGTGAAGCACAAATATTTGTAGGCATTGCACTTCGCCAAGGCGAGCAAGAGCTTAATGAGTTAAAGCAAGACTTAACAAATAACGATTATCAATTTTGCGATCTGTCGGATAACGAACTCGCTAAATTACATGTGCGTTATATGGTTGGCGGAAAAGCACCAGAGCAATTACATGAACGTTTATTGCGCTTTGAATTTCCTGAGTATCCGGGTGCGCTTGCACGCTTTTTAGATACTTTAGGCAGCAATTGGAACATTACCTTATTTCATTATCGTAATCACGGTGGTTCTATGGGGAATGTACTGGCAGGTTTTGCTATTGAGCCGAGTCAGTATGAAATGTTTAACGAGCATTTGAATCGCTTAGGTTACAGTGTACAAGATGAAACACAAAATCCGTGTTTTACCCAATTTTTAACATCAAAACCGCAAGCAGAAAAAGCCGAAAAACTCGCCTCAGTATAACCCTTCTTTAAAGGCAGGCACCTAACTAGGGTGCTTGCTTTATTACACGTTTTACATATAGTTACAGGTAATCGTCATACTTTTTGAGGACACCTATTTGCTATTTAAAGGATTAATCATTGGATTGTGCTTTTTTTGCAGCCATATCGCGGCGCAAGAATCAGTCACATTACAGCTAAAATGGACACATCAGTTTCAGTTTGCTGGCTACTATATGGCTAAGCAAAAAGGCTTTTATAATGAAGCGGGCCTTGATGTAACTATTAAACAAGCTAATCCAATGAAACCTGATACCTTTGGTCCTGTGGCCAGTGGCGAAGCACAATTTGGTGTAGGGCATTCCGGTATTTTACAGCAACGTATTAATGGTCAGCCTTTTGTTGCAATGGCAGCCTTATTGCAGTTTTCACCTTATTGCTGGATGGTAAAAGACACGTCTGATATTTTTCACCCTCGTGACTTTGTTAATAAACGTATCACTGCTGTGAGCAAAAATGACGGCACCGAGCTACTTATTATGCTTAAACGCAGTGGCGTTGATGTAGATAAACTCAAAGTTTACAATGGCGAAAATTTTAACCAGGCTTGGATTGAAAACAAGCTAGATGCTATGCAAGTTTATGTTACTACAGAGCCTTATTATATGACTCAACAAGGCGTAGCTCATCGGCTTGTTTGCCCACAGCGTTATGGTATGGATGTATATAGCGACATTTTATTTACCAGCGAAAACATGCTTAAGCAAAATCCGCAAACGGTCGAAAAATTCTACCAAGCGAGCCTAAAAGGTTGGCGCTATGCAATGATGAATATGGATGAAGCCATTGCAGTCACCCAGCAAAACTATGCACCGAGTAAGAGCTTTCATCAGCTCGCCTTTGAGGCTGAAGTACTAAAAAGTTATATAACCCCACCCACTACCAGTTTAGGGCATATGTCGATAGCAAAGTGGCGTTTAATTGCTGACTTATATGGCATACAGCAAAACGAATTTGACGAAGTGAAATCTCACTTTATTTATAAATACCAAGAGCCAGAAAAGATGCAATTATCATGGATGCTTATAGCAGCTATTTTGGTGAGTATTATTTCAATACCTTTGTATTTACGGCTTATTTTTAGCCAAAAATAACTGCTTAATGAGAGCTCACTGAGCTGATATAATTAGTTGTCTTTTTATTTTTTAAGCTGTTATGACTTTAGCCGAGCAATTTTTTGCACTTGATTCACTTTTAATGCGCCATCGTCAGTATTGGCAGTGCACCGCATTTGATTTTGACACTATTCCTTGGCCAGAGCTGCAAGGCATACTTAACGAACTAACTGATGATCAGGTAACCGTTCTTGATAACGATCAAAATCAGCTATACCAATTTTTTAGCCAACACATAAACCAACTTGATGAACTTGCTAAGCTATGTGACTTACCTAGCTCTGCACACTCTAGAGCTGATTATCCGTTTTGGATAAGTAACGGCATTAAAGGTCGTAAGTTTGATCAGTTACAAGATTTTGTATCTGCACTACCTACTACTAAGCAACCGGTTTTAGAGTGGTGTGCGGGTAAAGGACACTTAGGGCGAATGCTTGCTTTTAATGGCGCAAGTGATGTGCATAGTATTGAACTGCAACAAAGCTTATGCGAGCAAGGACAAAAAAGTGCACAGCAACAAGGCTTGGCAATGCACTTTAGCCAAGCTGATGTATTAAAAGAGGATATCACTCAATTTTTTAATGCTGATATGCATGCCGTAGCGCTACACGCATGTGGTGGTTTGCACCAAGCATTTATGCGTCAAGCAAGTTTAGCGAAAGTACAGCAAATTAGCTTTTCACCTTGTTGCTATCATTTATTTACGGCTAATGAGTACCGTGCAATGAGTGAGGTTGCAAACCAAAGTGAGCTTAACCTAACGCATCGCGATTTAAAGCTCGCATTACAAGAAACCGTTACAGCGCCTTCTCGTCTGGAAAAAGTACGTAAAACAGAACTAGAATGGCGACTTGGTTTTGACGCACTTAGAAAATCGATTACTGGCGAGCAATATTATGTAAGCGTACCTTCGGTTAACAAAGCTATATTCTCAGATTCGTTTAAATCATTTTGTGCATGGGCTGCAGATAAAAAGGCAATAAATCTACCTCAAGATACTGATTATAATAAATATTTAGATATTGGTGTTGCTCGAAAAAAAATAACTGACCGAGTTGAACTGGTTCGACATGTGTTCAGAAGAGCAATTGAAGTTTGGCTTGTGCTCGATCGTGCTTTATATTTGCAACAGCAAGGCTATCAAGTAAGCGTTAAAACGTTTTGTGAAAAGCAGTTAACGCCTCGTAATATTTTGATTCTTGCTAATATCCATTAAATTTCCGTCCTCGACTTAATAAGAGATGCAATGAGAAAGTTAAAAAATTTATTCGATAACAATAAACGTTGGGCTGCACGTACAAGCGAAGCTGATCCTGAGTTTTTTAAAATTTTATCTATGCAACAAAATCCAGAGTATTTATGGATTGGTTGTTCAGACTCTCGTGTACCTGCTAATCAAATAGTTGATTTATTACCAGGCGAATTATTTGTGCATCGTAACGTTGCAAACGTGGTTGTACACACTGACCATAACTGTTTGTCGGTTATGCAGTACGCTGTAGAGGTTTTAAAAGTAAAACATATCATGGTAGTAGGTCACTATGGCTGTGGTGGCGTACAAGCCGTTTTAAACAATGCAAAATTTGGCTTTATTGATAATTGGCTACGCCATGTAGGGGATGTAAAAGAAAAGCATCTTGAACAACTTGATGCAATGCCTGAAAGCGAACGTTTAAGCCGCCTTATTGAGCTAAATGTAATTGAGCAAGTGCGTAATGTATGCCGTACTAACATTGTGCAAGATGCGTGGGAGCGCGGCCAAGAGCTAAGCGTTCATGGTTGGGTTTATGGTTTAGAAAACGGCCACCTTCATGATTTAGAATCTGTAGTAACGTGCGCGAGTGAAGAAACGCAAAGCTACAAAAAAGCAGTGCAGCACGTACTTAATAAAGTGGGCGAAAATAAATAAATTTATGACTAAAACGGCGATATTAATAGGTGCTACAGGTTTGGTCGGTAATGAGTTGCTACATAAGCTACTTAAGAGCGATCGTTATACCAAAGTGGTTACGTTAAGTCGTCGGGCTTTGCCTATTACACACGCAAAGCTAGTTAATCACGTTATTGATTTTGAAAAATTAACTCAATACGTTGAGCTTTTTAAAGGTGACGTATTGTTTTCGTGTTTGGGCACAACCCGTAAACAGGCGGGCTCTACACAAGCTCAGCGTAAAGTAGATTTTGATTATCAGTTCATAGCGGCGCAGTTAGCGGCATGTAATGGTGTTACGCATTACTGCTTAGTGTCATCAAGCGGGGCGAACACGCACAGTAATAGTGCTTATTTGAAAATGAAGGGTGAGCTTGAGCAACATATTAAAGCACTCCCTTTTGATAAAATAAGTATTTTACAACCATCTTTATTATTAGGTGATCGTGAGCAATTTAGAGTGGCAGAAAAGATAGGCAGTATTATTTTTCCTGTTATTACACGACTTCCGTTTTTAAAGCGTTACAAACCAATAACAGGTGAGCAAGTTGCGCAAAAAATGCTGAGTGTGAGTTTAGCGCAGCAGGCTAAGTTATTTTATTATGTGCTAGATGAGCTATTTGAATAAACTTAGTAAAACGCAAAAGGCAGCCTAAGCTGCCTTTTTTGTACACTAAATTAATACCAATTTTATTAATAAATGATCATTCTAGCGTATTAAATAACTCACTAACTACGTTAAAAATTATTTATATAGAACAACTATGCACCATAATTTTAGCCTTGTTATTGAGCTATTTTCTTATCGCTATAATAGAACACTAATTTAATGCAATTGGTATAATTATTCAGCGTCAGTTTTAATGCTAAGTTGTTGCTCAAGCAATGCAACTTTAGCTTCTAGTTCGGTTAGTTTTTCGCGAGTACGAATAAGTACTTGGCTTTGCACATCAAATTCTTCACGGCTCACAAAATCCATCTCAGCAAGCTTGTTTTGTAAAACTTGCTTTGTTTTACCTTCGAGTGTCTCTGCTAGGTTTTTTACACCTTGCGGCATATTGCTAGTAATTTGCTTAGCAATTTCTTCAAGTTTTGCTGGGTTGATCATATTTGTCCCTTCGATGCGGCCTAAAATAATAATAACTAATATTACCTTATACCCACGGTATTTAACACATGATCATCTTTACCTTAATTAATTAAGGCAATTGCTATGCTCGCAGTAATGGTTACGTTAAAATTGCGCGTCTTTTAAATTTCTTTGGTCGTTATGAAACTCAATCCTAAACAAGATGAAGCCGTAAAATATATTAGTGGTCCATGCTTAGTACTCGCAGGCGCAGGCTCTGGTAAAACCCGTGTTATTACGAATAAAATCGCTTATTTAGTGAGAAAATGTGAGTACAAAGCGCGAAATATAGCCGCTGTTACTTTTACCAATAAAGCAGCCAAAGAAATGCGTGAACGAGTACTGCAAACGCTCGGAAAGCAAGACGCTAAAGGTTTATGGGTATCAACGTTTCATACACTCGGTTTAGAAATAATAAAAAAAGAGTTAAGCACATTAGGGTTTAAACCTGGCTTTTCGTTATTTGATGATCAAGATACCAATCAGCTTCTAAGTGAGCTCACCGAAGATGAGCTAAAAAAAGACAAGGACTTACTCAAACTACTTAAAATGGAAATTGGTAGTTGGAAAAACGAATTAGTACTGCCAGAGCAAGCAATACGCGAAGCGCGTGATGCGCAAAAGGCATTGTTTGCACAGCTGTATGCTCGCTATCAAAATCAGCTACGTGCTTATAACGCACTGGATTTTGATGATTTAATTATGATCCCTACTTTGTTACTTACTAATAACGCCACATCTCGTGAGCGCTGGCAGCAACGCTTTAAATACTTGCTGGTGGATGAGTATCAAGATACCAATACAAGCCAATATCAACTTGTTAAATTGCTAGTAGGCGAGCGTGCCCGTTTTACTGTGGTAGGTGATGACGATCAATCAATTTACTCATGGCGTGGTGCTCGCCCGCAAAACTTAGTGTTATTAGGTAAAGACTACCCAGGGCTTAGACTTATAAAGCTTGAGCAAAACTATCGAAGTGCAGGGCGAATACTAAAAGCGGCTAACATTTTAATTGCGAATAACCCACATGACATAGAGAAAAAGTTATTTAGTGAACTAGGTTATGGTGAGCCGATTAAAGTAATAGGGTGCCGCGATGAAGAGCATGAATCTGAGCGTGTGGTTGCTGAAATAATTTCACATAAGTTTATGAAGCGTACCAGCTATAAAGATTACGCGATTTTATATCGTGGTAATCATCAAGCACGTGGCTTTGAAAAATCTTTAATGAGTAACCGTATCCCTTATAAAATTAGTGGCGGTATGTCGTTTTTCGCTCGCTCAGAAATTAAAGATATTATGGCGTATTTACGTTTGCTAGTTAATCAAGATGATGACAATGCATTTTTACGTATCGTAAATACACCGCGACGCGAAATAGGCACGGTTACACTTGAAAAGCTTGGTACGCTTGCTAACGAAAAACACGCGAGCTTATTTGCTACCTGTTTTGATAACGATTTAGGCTACAGACTAAAAGGGCGTGGTTTTAATGCGCTTGCTGGATTTGCACGCTGGGTTGTTGAGCTATCTGATAACGCAGTACGCGGTGATACGCTCGAAGCTGTTAAAGACTTAGTGCGTAATATTAATTACGAGGCATATTTGTACGAGTCGTCACCGAGTGCAAAAGCGGCTGAAATGCGTATGAAAAACGTATCAGAGCTGTATCGTTGGATAACAGATATGTTGACCGGTGATGCCGACAACGAACCAATGACATTAGCCGAGGTTGTTAGCAAGCTAACCCTTCGCGATATGCTTGAGCGTAACGAAGAAGAAGATGAAACCGATGCAGTGCACTTATCAACACTACATGCATCAAAGGGCTTAGAGTACCCGTACGTATTTATGGTGGGTATGGAAGAGGGTTTACTTCCGCATCAGGTAAGTATTGATGAAGATAACGTAGATGAAGAACGCCGCTTAGCTTATGTTGGTATTACTCGTGCACAGCAGGAGTTAACACTTACTTATGCAAAAATACGTCGTCAATTTGGTGAAACCTCACAAACTGAGTTAAGCCGATTTGTACAAGAGTTACCGCAGGACGATCTCGCGTTTGAAAATAAAAAGGCGCCAAATACGCAAGCAGAGCGAATGGAAAAAGGCCAAGCAAGAGTCGCTAACCTTCGTGCAATGTTTAAAAAGCCTGAGTAATACCTCAGGCTAATTTTATAAAGACTGGGTTGCTTGTATTTCAGGTAACTCAGAACACACTAGAGCGTGTTGTTTTCCCACAAAAAATGCCAAACCGTGCTTGTCTAGTAAAGCTCTAAAATTAAGTATTGATGGGCCTTTAGCAATGACTTTCATTGCTTTGAGCTTTGTAATTGCAAGCACGCCCTGTAGCTGAAAATCGTAACTTTCTTGTTGTAAAACACGTTTACTAAAGGTCGAGCTAAGTAGCAGATAGTCAAAATTAATATCGGTTAGTAAATTAAGTTCGCATCGATCTTTAGCGAAATTGTTTAAACCAATTGAATAACCAAGTTGTGATAGCTTTTTGAGGTTTTCTATTTGTGTTGCGCTTGCGTGACGAATTTCTTGCTCATCAAATAGCAAACAGAGCTGGCTATGTCCTTGTTGTTTATTTAGCGTATCTGTAAATAAAACAAATTCGTGCTCCTCGAGTAGTAAACCAGAGCAAGGAACCAGCGCCATAGTTACATTTGCGGTAATTGCTTGTGCATAAGCGCGTTGTAATAACTGTAACTCTATCTCGAGGTGCTGTTCTTTATCTGATGCAAACTTTTTCAAAATATCAAAGCTAGTAAAGCCAAGTATTGGGTGTTCACCAAATGCTTCAAATAAAGATTCAGACTGATGTTGCTCATCAAGAGTAATTATTTCTGAGCTTCTAAAACTCATAGGTAATATATCAAGGTGATGTTGTGCTTTTAGTGCCTGCGCAGGTATTGATTGCGTTAATAGCGGATGAAATAGCTCGTAGCGGTTTTTTCCGGAGTTTTTAGCGTGATACATTGCAGCATCGGCATCACGAATAATTTCATCCGTATGCGTATAGCTTTTCTTTGAGTAGGTTATTCCTATACTAGCACCACTTTGAAGTGATTCGCCTTTAAGGAAAAAAGGCTTTTTCATTAAATCGATAATACGATTAGCAACATCTTCTGCTTGTTGAGGCTCAGTTAAGTGCGTTAATAAAATAACAAACTCATCGCCACCTAAGCGTGCTAGTAAATCATGTTCGCGTATACACTGGGCAAATAACTCACTAACGTTAATTAAAAACTGATCGCCAGCATGGTGACCAAGTTGGTCGTTAATGTCTTTAAACTTATCTAAATCAATAAATAAAACAGCAAAATTATGTTCAGGAAAGCGCTGATAATGTTGTAGTGTTTTTTCAAGCTGAGTTAAAAAGAGGCTGCGATTAGGTAAGCTAGTAAGAGAGTCGTGATGTGCGTCGTGATAAAGCTGCTGCTCTATTTTTTTACGCTCATCTATTTGCATTTGTAAGTGCAGATTTGTTTGACGCAGTTCTTTGGTTTTTTCGTTTACTCTAAATTCGAGTTCTTGATGGCTTTTTGCAATCGCTTGATTGGTGAGCTTTGTTTGTAAAACCGCTGCAATTTGATGAGATACAAAGGTAATTAACTCGCAATCATCCCGGCTGAAAATATGTTTGTTATCGTAAGCTTGGCAAACAATAAGGCCGATAACACCTTGAGCTGTTTTAAGTGGAGCGCCTAACCAACTAGTGGCCATTTGCTCTTTTTGTACAGGCTTAGCTCTTTGTACTACACCGCTTTCTATTAATTCTTTTGCTCTACACGGGTGTATAAGTTGCGTTTCTTCAGTGCTTATTACCAGTTCACTATAACCTTTAGCAAAGCGTCTTGGTTGTGTGTTTTCTTTAAATTCATCTACACAATAAGGGAAGCTTATCCAGCCAGACTCTTTATCGTAAAGTGCAATATATAAGTTCTCTGCGTAGGTAATTGTTTTTATTATTTCATGTATCTTAAAGTAAGCATCATCAAGGTTTTTAGCTTGCGTTGCTATTTCAGATATTTTAAACAGAATTTGTTGGCGTTGAAGTGCGCGTTTGCGTTGTTCTATTTCAAGGTTTAACGCGTCGTTACTTTGAGTGAGTGCACGGGTACGAATTTTAACTTCTGACTCAAGGAGCTCTCGTTTTTTTACACGCTCTATTGCAGTTGCTAAATAAAGCGACATAAACTCAAGTAATTGTATTTGTTGTGAGCTATAGCCTTGTTTTGTATCGTAACTTTGCGCTGCTAAAACACCGATAATATTATGTTCTTGGTAAACCGGAACACCTACCCAATGCTCTGCTGGAGTGCCTAATGCTTTAAATAAGCCTTCTGCTGCGGCATTTTGCATTTGCTGCTTGGTAAAACATGTGGTTTTACCCTGTTTAAATACATAACCAGTGGCGCCTTCATCAAAGCTATTTGATTGGTTAAGGGCGACGGCAATACCATCTTTTTCATCTGAAAAGTAAGAAAGTTCTAACGATTGACTGTATTGATTTAATAGCACCACATAAAAACTTTTACTCGGCACATATTTTTGTAAAATGTCGTGGATAGCGGGATAAAGTAGGGTTAGCTCGGCAACAGTACTTGCTTGCTCTGATAATTGTATCAGCGCATTTTGTAAGTGATGTGATTGTTTGTATTTATTGAGTAATGTTTTTAGACGTTTATTTTGATACGCCAATTTACTCGATACTGAGAGTTTATCTTCCAATGATCTAACCGGCTATTTTTATTGTATAGTTATTAGCCTTATACTTTCACTTTTAGCGCTTATCGTCAAGTTGATATTCGTACTATCATACTGGCTAGAAACACTATTTTAGGTATTAAAAAAGGCTTACCGAAGTAAACCTTTTTTGTGTATTTCAGCTGTATTTACTTAGATGTCATGAAGTCGATGGCAGCGCTTATCTCATCATCAGAACAATCCATACAGGTGCCTTTTGGAGGCATCGCATTAAAGCCATTTAGTGCATGCTCAAGTAAAGTGTCTTTACCTTTAGCTATACGTGGAGCCCAATCGTCAGGCGATTTAGGCGCGCCTAGTGCACCAGTACCGTGACATGCAAAACATGCACCTTGATACACTTGCTCACCAGAACGAGGGCCTGTAGGCGCCGCTGCTACAGCAGCTTTATCGCCTTCAAGGTATACAGCACCAACCGGCGCGAGACGTGCTTTAATTGCATCTTCAGTCATAGAGTTATCATATGGCTGTGCGTATGCAGTGGTTGCTAGCATTAATAATGCTGCAGCTGTTAATTTTTTCATTTTGCCTTGCTCACTTCGATTTGAACGTGATCAATCACGATTAAAGATGACGGAAATTAAACCGATTATAACTCTCTGAGCCAATTTATAAAATGCTAAGAGGCGTTTTTATTAATAAAACTGACTACTTTTTGCGTTAACGCAATAAAATTTAATTATTTACTGTTTTTTGTTAAGCAATTTAATAAGCGCAAACAGTCATACAATTAACTTTTAGATCCTAAGATCAATTTATTGATAATACGCTACTAACTAGTTTTTCGATCCCTGCATCGGCTTCAATAATTGATTGCGCAAGCATATAAGCTGGGGTTGTAACTAGCTTATTTGGCTGATCAATAACAACATCATCTACTGCACAATTTATATGTTTAGCGCCTAATGTGCTTAGCGCTTGTGCTGTCTCTGCATCGTTACCAATCGTAAGTACAGCGTTATCGTAAATAAATGGGATCAAAGCGGGTGCAATACACATATAACCAGCAGGCTTATTTTCTTTTGCAAATGATTTACAAGCATTAAGTACGTCTTCATTAATATTTGCTTTTGCGCCTTTAATTGCAAAGTCACATAAGTTTTTTGCAGCGCCAAAACCGCCAGGTACAATTAATGCGTCAAACTGAGTTGCGTCTAGTTCAAGCAGCGATTTAATGTCACCCCGTGCAATACGAGCCGCTTCTGTTAATACATTACGCTTATCAGGCATTACTTCGCCCGTTAAATGGTTAATGGTATGAAGTTGTTCAATATCCGGTGCAAAACACTGATACGTTGCGCCATTTTTGGCTATATGTAATAAAGTTAAAATTGCTTCATTAATTTCACTACCATCGTACACACCAGACCCTGCTAATATTACCGCTACGTTTTTCATGCTTTTGTGCCCCTAAAGTCTTTTTTATAAGTCGATCGGATGAAGTCTAACATGCTCAAAATTTCTCGCGAAAATAAATTTTTAGTACAAAAATCATTCTCTATGCAAGTTGTATTGCGGTTTATGCCATTTGCGATCACTTTGCCTTTAAAAAAATTATAAAGGATCGCTATGATCTTCGATCCATTGTGCTAGAATACTCCTCCGGTTATTTAAATGGACGCGAATAATCAAAGTGAATAACAACACAAGCAGTCGTTAGAAAACCTTTTTCCACATTGGTTTAAAATAATAAAAAAAGAACCTCGTATTATCTTTTTTAAATTAAAACATACAGTTAAAGTATTTTCTAGGCATTTTATAATGCTTTGGAAGAATAGCTCGTGGCTGTTATCTACACACTTATCCACAGCTTGCTATAGTTTTAATAACACGATAAGCAGTAATTCACTGTCGTTTTATTTACTACCTTATGGCATGCTTATAATTACCTTAATTTTTTGCATTTAGGATCCAAATTCACCATGGCTCAGATCCCCGAAAACCCACTTATTTTAGTTGATGGCTCGTCATATTTATTTCGTGCTTATCATTCTCCGCCGCATTTAACTAATTCTAAAGGTGAAGCTACGGGCGCTATTTATGGCGTGATCAACATGCTTAAAAGCTTGATCAGACAATACGATCCCTCACATATGGTGGTTATATTTGATGCTAAAGGTAAAACGTTCCGTAACGATATGTATAGCGAGTATAAGGCAAATCGTCCGCCTATGCCGGATGACTTACGCACTCAAATAGCACCAATACACAGTATTATTAAAGCGATGGGCTTTCCGCTAATTAGTATTGAAGGCGTTGAAGCTGATGATGTTATTGGTACATTTGCACGTATAGCGTCAGAGCAAAAACGACATGTACTCGTCTCTACTGGCGATAAAGACATGGCACAGCTTGTTAATGAACACGTTACGCTAATAAACACGATGACTGACAGTATTTCAGATCCCGTTACCGTGGTTGAAAAGTTTGGTGTAGGCCCTGAACTTATTATTGATTACTTAGCATTAATGGGTGATAAGGTCGATAATATTCCGGGTGTTGAAGGTTGTGGTCCTAAAACTGCAGTTAAATGGTTAGAAAAATATGGTTCTCTTCAAGGTGTAATGGATCACGCCAGTGAGATTAAAGGTAAAATAGGTGAAAAGTTAGCAATTGCTCTTGATCATCTGCCTTTAAGCTACGAACTTGCGACAATTAAGTGTGATGTTGAAGTTGAATCTGATCTTGATACATTCAAACTTCAAGAGCCTAACAAAGACGAATTAATTGCATTATATGGTGAGTGCGAATTCCGTCGTTGGTTAGCTGAATTACTTGATATTCCTAAAGATGCTGAAACACATTTAGCTGTACCTACCGAAGCCACTGAATTACCAAAAGTAGAAGATGCTCATTACGAAACTATTTTAACGCAAGTGCAATTTGATACGCTAATAGAGCAATTAAATAGTGCTGAGTTATTTGCATTTGATACTGAAACAACCAGTCTTGATTACATGAAAGCGCAATTGGTGGGTATGAGCTTTGCCGTAAAAGCGGGTGAAGCTGTGTATTTACCGGTAGCGCATGACTACCCAGGTGCGCCTGAGCAATTAAGCCTTGAATTTGTAATGCAAAAGCTAGGTCCCATTTTGGCAGATGAAAACAAAGCTAAAGTAGGGCAAAATCTTAAATATGACAAAAGCGTATTAGCGAATGCAGGTTTTGCGCTAAATGGTATTAAGTTTGACACTATGCTTGAGTCGTATGTATTTAATAGTGTAGGCACGCGTCACGATATGGACTCGCTAGCACTTAAATACCTAGGTCATAAAAATATTAGCTTTGAAGATATTGCTGGCAAAGGTAAAAAGCAACTTACCTTTAACCAAATTGAACTTGAAAAAGCAGCGCCTTACGCCGCTGAAGATGCCGATATTACTTTGCGTTTACACGAAGTGCTTTGGCCAAAAATAGCAGCTGATGAAAAGCTAAAATCGGTATTTGAAGATATAGAAATGCCACTTATTAGTGTGATTTCTGATATTGAACGCACCGGTGTTGCGATAGATAGCAATATGCTTGCAGCGCACAGCCAACGTTTAGGCGAGCGTTTAATTGAGCTTGAAAAAGAAGCGTTTGAAATAGCAGGCGAACCATTTAACTTAAGTTCTCCAAAACAGCTACAAGTACTGTTGTTTGAAAAGCTTGGGCTGCCTATTATTAAAAAAACGCCTAAAGGTGCACCTTCTACCGCAGAAGAAGTACTGCAAGAACTTGCTCATGATTATCCGCTACCTAAAGTAATTATAGAGCATCGTGGTTTATCAAAGCTTAAATCAACGTATACCGATAAATTACCATTAATGGTGAATGAGAAAACCCAGCGTGTACATACGTCTTATCATCAGGCAATTACAGCTACGGGGCGCTTGAGTTCAACTGATCCTAATTTACAAAATATTCCTATTCGTTCAGAAGAAGGACGTCGTATTCGTGAAGCGTTTATAGCCGCAGATGGTTATAAAATTGTTGCTGCCGATTACAGTCAAATTGAGCTACGTATTATGGCGCATCTTTCACAAGACAAAGGTCTATTAAATGCATTTGCTAACGGCTTAGATGTACATAGTGCAACTGCCGCTGAAGTATTTGGTGTAGAGCTTGATGATGTAACTACCGATATGCGCCGTAAGGCGAAAGCAGTAAACTTTGGCTTAATTTACGGTATGTCGGCATTTGGTTTAGCACGTCAGCTAGATGTGCCACGCCACGAAGCGCAGCATTACATAGATAAATACTTTGAGCGTTTTCCAGGTGTATTAGAGTACATGGAAACAACGCGCGAAAAAGCAGCTGAAAATGGCTACGTTGAAACAATATTTGGTCGTCGCCTACATTTACCAGAAATAAACGCACGTAATGGGGCGCGTAGAAAAGGAGCCGAACGTGCTGCTATAAACGCACCAATGCAAGGTACTGCCGCCGATATTATTAAAAAGGCAATGCTGAGCGTTAACCGCTGGGTACACGAACAAGCGCCAAATACAATTAAGCTGCTTATGCAAGTGCACGATGAATTAGTATTTGAAATCAAAACAGACTGCGCACCACAATACACAAAACACATCTGTGAACTGATGTCGCAAGCTGCTGCGCTAGATGTACCACTTATAGTTGAAGCTGATGAAGGTGACAACTGGGAACAAGCTCATTAATGCAATTTGAGCATTTTAATTAAAGCGCCTTTTGGCGCTTTTTTTATGTTTAATAAAAATGGCGAATAACAGCGATTCAATCAGGTATATGCAAGCTTTAGTTAAAATAAGGTTAATTTAAGCAACTATTTGTATTAAATAGTTATATGTTCGTCAATTCGAGCTGTTTTACAGGAATATGATTGTATTTTAATGCGTGCTTTTGTTAAAGTCCCGCCTGTCCTATCCTGTAGGACATCCTGTTGATGATGCATCTGAAAGGGTGCAACAAATTGATAGCTTCTCCCCAGTTTGCTATACCGGCCTACCAACTTGTTTGGTGGGCCGTTTTTTGTTTTACGCCTGAAAATCCTATCTAATTAATTCTTTATTGCGCTATACCAATTGTATTATTCATTCGTCATTTCGAGGTGGTTTGGGTACATCGCAGGTGATACCATCGAAGTGATATTATTTTTATTCTTTTCATTTTATTACTAAGGAGTGCGTTATGTTTAAAGCATTAGCTATTGCAGGTTTTTCTTTATCAAGTTTAGTTATTTCTAATGTTGCTCAGGCCAATTGGCAGCTAGTGAATGATAAAAGCCAATTAAGCTTTGTTTCAATTAAAAAAGATTCGATTGCTGAAGCTCACCATTTTACCAACCTTGAAGGTATGCTTTCTGATAAAGGCGAGTTTAGCGTTAATGTTGATTTAACATCAGCCGAAACTCTAATTCCTATTCGTAATGAGCGTTTAACGACATTTTTATTCGAAGCCGCTAAATTCCCCAATGCTGTTTTAACTGCAAATTTAACTAAAGAACTGAGCAATATTAAAAAGCCTGGTCAATATGTATTGAAGGGTATTAAAGCTGAGCTTGATTTTCACGGTAATAAAAAGCCATTGGCAATTGATGTACTCGTTAACAGCACGCAAAGTGGTGATTTAACGGTATCATCATTAACACCTATTATTATTAATAGTGATGATTTTGGTGTAACCGAAGGCGTTAAAAAGCTGCAAGAGCTAGCGGGCTTACCTTCAATTGCAACAGCAGTGCCTGTTACATTTGCAATTACACTTAAAAAACAGTGATTTCTTTAAGTGAGCTTAGCAAGCAATTAAGCGAGCCAAGCAAACCTTTTGATAGTTGGCAGCCTAATCATTGTGGTGAACTGCCAATTGTCATTAATCATGAGGGGAAATGGTTTTACGATGGCAGCGAAATAACACGCCCAGCCATGGTGAAGCTGTTTGCTTCTGTTCTATGTAAAGAAGGTGAGCTATTTTATTTAAAAACACCTGTCGAAAAAATAACAATAACGGTTGATGATGCGCCGTTTATTATTGTTGATTGGCGTTTTGAAAATACAGTGCAAGGGCAGGTGTTGTGCTGTATTGATAATTTAGCTAGGCAGTGGTTGGTGAGCGCTCAGCAGCCTTTAGTTATAAAAGACTATAAAGGGTCAAAAGTGCCTTATCTAAAGCTACCTTATGGCTGTAGTGCGCGTGTTGCGCGAAGCGTATATTATCAGTGGGCTGAAAAAGCCGAGTCTGATAAGCTCGGCTATTTTATTAAATCTGCAGGAAAGCAGTTTTATTTATCGTAACGCCAGCGTTTAAGCCTCTGGGTTAGTTTCGTCTGTGATTGTTTCATCGGTAGGTGGTACAGCAATAACAGGACCTAAAAACCATTCATCTAGTTTTTTAGCTACTTCTGGTAAACCCGTGCCTTTTAATGATGAAAATGCATGAACTGTAATATCCCCATCAAGCGTGCTTAATTCACGACGAACTTGCAGTACTTGTGATTTACGAGGGCCTTGCTTTAATTTATCGGCTTTAGTTAATAGTGCCAATACTGGAATCTCACTACCAATAGCCCAATTAATTAAATCGCGGTCTAAATCTTTTAATGGATGACGAATATCCATTAAAATAACAATACCTTTTAAGCTTTGACGCTTTTGTAGGTATTCGCCTAGCGATTTTTGCCATTTCTTTTTCATTTCGATTGGTACTTTAGCAAAACCATAGCCTGGTAAATCGATAAGGCGCATATCGTCAACATCAGCTAAATCGAATGTATTGATTAGCTGAGTACGTCCAGGTGTTTTACTTGTACGTGCTAGCTTCTGATCGGTTAATGCATTTAATGCACTCGACTTACCTGCGTTGGAACGACCGGCAAACGCAACTTCAATTCCCGTATCAGCAGGTAATTTAGTAATGTCGGGAGCGCTTGTTACGAAAGACGCAGTATTATATTTGATACGAGATTTGAGCACAGGCTCTCCTAAAACTTAAATAAATAACGTTGAGTAAACCAAATTCACTCAGGGCGCGTATTTTATACTATAAAGGATGTATTAAAAAGCGTATTTAACCACCTAAAAACAGCACCTATGGTACATTTAAAACATGTTAAAGCTTAATCTAAGTCAAAACCCTGTAAATTATAAGCTTAATATGTGTAGAAAACGTGCCAGAGAATTTATTATCGTGTAGAATATATGTATTACAACATCACGATTGTAGATGATACAGGGTCGGAAACAGAGAATTCACCATGAAAAAAATAGCACTATCTTTAACAATATTGCTTGGTGCGTTGTCAGCAAGCAACGCAACAGCATTTGATGGCGATGTAAACGCAGGTAAAGAAAAATCAGCAACGTGTGCGGCTTGTCACGGCCCAGACGGTAATGCGCCGGTTAATATTTACCCTAAAATTGCAGGTCAACATCCAGATTATATCCTCAAGCAACTTCAGGATTTAAAATTAGGTATGACGTCAGGCGGCAAAGAAGGGCGTATGGATCCAGTAATGAGCGCTATGGCTATGCCACTTAGCGAGCAAGACATGAAAGATCTAGCTGCTTATTTTTCTTCAATGAACATGACTGAAGGTGCTACACCTAAAGATGTTGTTGAAGTTGGCGAGATGCTTTTTAAAGCAGGCGATGCAGAACGTGGAATTCCATCATGTGCAGCATGTCATGGCCCACGTGGTAATGGCTCGTCACTTGCTAAGTTTCCAAAAATTTCTTTTCAGCATCCAGGATATATCAAGGCTCAACTTGAAAAATTCCGTGATGGTACTCGTCATAATGACTTAAATGGCATGATGGGCGATATTGCAAAAAAATTAACAGATAAAGACATCGAAGTACTTTCTCAGTATTTAGGTGGCTTACACTAAAGTCGTATTTATTTAGCAGTTAATAATAAATAAACTACAATGTGTTAAAAAAAGCAGCCTAGGCTGCTTTTTTTGTGTCAAAAATTAACGATATCGTCCGTTTTAATGTAAGACATTGACCATGTCTGGTTGTAAGAAAAGTCTTCTTTTTATTTTTGATTATTGATTAACTTATTGTAATTTATGTTTATTTTTATATCTCAATGTAATAAATATAATAAAAGTTATATAAACCAGTTGTAACAAAATCATTAACGAGTAAATTAACCACTGTCGCAAAACAACAATAACAAAACGGAAATAACTATCAAGGAAAGTAACGCGGCATGACTACATAGCATAAGATTAGTGCTACTAAAGGAAATAATAAAAAAGTGTCAGGATGACCGAAAATAATAAAAAACTCATGGAAGTTTAATAATAAAAACAAAATGGAATGTAACAAGGAACGTAAAAATAATAACAATACGGACTGATAATAATAAAAATAATAAAGACTAAAAAAAGTCGAAGGGAGAAGTGTCCAGATAATGGCGCTCAGATTAGCAGGCGGTAGAGATGTTTTCTCTACCGCCTTTTTATTTGTCCTGTTACAATACCCACCGTTTTAAATTGGCGATTAATTAGCTAAGGCGCTTTTAAATGAGAGACCCAACCTCTAAGCGCAAACTGAATTCTTCTGGCTAGGCCAGCACTGCGATGCCCATTAATTTGCGCTTCGCTCAAAACCTCTTAAGTGAGATGATCAAGATATGAGTAGAACTAAAAAGTCACGCAAAAGCCCAGCAAACGGACCTGTTCGTTTAAGCCAAGATAAGCTTAAAGAAATGCGCGCATTAAAAGAGCAGCGAGTTAAAAAAACCAAAGGTGCTAAGCCAGGTTCTCGTAACGCGCCAGATTTACTAGATAGCGAAAGCCATAATGCTGGTCACGCGCCGAAAGATAAGCGTGTAGGCAGTAAAAAGCCGGTACCATTAATTGCAACTGCGCCTGAGCCTAAAGTTGAAATGAAACGCAACTTAAAGCCAACTATTGAGCTGAAAAAGGTAATCGAGCCTGAATTTACACCTGAACAAGAGCTAGAAGCACTTGAGAATGACGAGCGTTTACTTAAACTAGTAGAGCGTCATGAAGAAGGTGAAATGCTAACTGGTAAAGATGCTAAGTACTTTAATAGCCGTATTGCTCGCCATCAGGCGTTATGTGAAATTCTTGGTATTGAAGACGAGGATGAAGACGAATTTGAAGATGACCTTGAAGATGATATTGAAAGCAAAGGCAATTCTGATTTCGATCAATACTTATCTGACGATTTAGCCAACGAATGGTTAGATGAAGACGACAAATAGTAAGGATAAATAATGAGTACCGCGGTAATTTTAGCCTTACTTTTAGGCGCTGCTATAATAGTTGGTCTGGCATTTTATGCGGGTCAGTTGCTGTATAAGTTAAATGCGCAAAAAAAGTTAATTGCTAAAACGCAGGCTGAACAAAAGCAAAAGCTTGAGAAGTCGCGTTTAAAGCGAAATGCCAAACTAGCCGATAGTATTCATTTAATTGCGCGTGCAATGAATGAAGAGCAGTGTGAGTTTTCTGAAGGCTGTTTACGTATTTGGGTACTTATGTCTCAATATGGCTTTGAGAGCGAGCGTGATTTAACGACACAATATCCTGGCATTTATAAAATGTACCAGGTAGTTAAAGAAATGCCGACACACGATGCACGTAAAAAATATGCTAAAAAAGAAATTTTTAAGCTAGATAAAGCTCGCTGGCAAGCTGAAGAAACACTTAAAGATGAAGTTAAAGCCGATTGCGCTAAAATTATCATCGAGTTTAAAGCCGCTCCTGGCAGCGATAAAGTAGTTTTTAACTAGCTTTAGTTTTTCGAGTACTCAAAAAAAGCAGACCTTGGTCTGCTTTTTTTATGCGTAAAAATTTTCATACAAATTGCATTAAATTAGTATCAGTTAAATCACTCGTGAAAAACGCGTCGCATTTATTTGTTTTTGTAAATGAGCGTCAAAGCACATGCAAATAATACGAATGAATAAGTTGCCGCGTGGCGTTACGCTAATTTTATTATCATTTATAGTGACTAGTTCATCTTTTATAAGTGGCGTAAGCGCAATTAACGCATCCTCAAAGTAGTCATTAAATATAAGCGCATGCTTTTCGCTAAAGTCTTGTATATCTAATTCAAACTGGCAAATGAGCTGCTTAATTGCATCAGCACGAATTACATCATCATGCGTTAAGTGCATACCTTTATTAAGAGCACAGCCGTTTTGTGTTTCTACGCTGTGGTAATAATGTTTTAATTCTTTTTGATTTTGTAAAATGGCAGTGCCAATTTGTGAAATTGATGACACGCCTAAGCCTAATAAATCACAATTTCCATGGGTTGTATAACCTTGAAAATTACGATGTAACTTGCCTTCATTTTGCGCAATAGCTAGTTCGTTATCGTTTTTTGCAAAGTGGTCCATACCAATAAATTGATAGCCTGCTTGCGTCATCTGCTCCAGCGTGTTTTTAAACATAGTGAGTTTATTATGTGCACTGGGTAAATCTGCATCTTTAATCTTACGCTGTGCGGCAAAGCGCTCTGGTAAATGCGCGTAGTTAAACACCGATACTCGGTCAGGGCTTAACTCAATAAGTTGCTCTATAGTTTGCTTAAAGCTCTCTGGCGTTTGCAGAGGAAGCCCGTAAATCATATCTGCATTAATAGATTGAAATCCCAGCTCGCGAGCTTGTGTAATTAATTGCTTAACCGTATCTGCATTTTGCGGGCGATTAACAGCAAGTTGCACGTCGTCGTTAAAGTCTTGAATCCCAAATGAGACACGGTTAAAGCCAAGCATTCTTAAATCAACAAGCATATTATCGGCAAGTGAGCGAGGGTCTATTTCAATGCCGCGCTCTGTTGTGCTTGTAAAATTAAAGTGCTGCTCTAAAAGCTTAATTAGACGAGTCATTTGTTTTGCGGTTAAAAAGGTGGGAGTACCGCCACCTAAATGTAATTGCTCAACCGTGTAGTTTTTAAATAAATGAGCTTGGGCAGTAATTTCTTTTGCTAAAAAGTCGAGATACGTATCGGCCTTAGATTGATGGCGGGTAATTATTTTATTACAGCCACAGTAGTAGCAAAGCTGACTACAAAACGGAATATGAATATATAAAGAGAGTGAACGACTCGTTGATGATTCTACAGCGCTTAGTAGGTCTTGTTGTTGATACCCATCACGCAGTGATAGAGCTGTGGGATACGAGGTATAACGCGGGCCAGACACATTATATTTGTTTATTAGGGTTTGATCCCATTGTGGAAGTTTAATCATCACGCGCACCTAAGTATTTATTTAGGGGGTGATTATAAAAAAGTACGCAGTGAGGCGGTTTGATCTATAACAAAAAAGGCGCCGAAGCACCTTTTTTAATAAATATAATTTAATACGACCTAATTAATACGTAACGGTATGAGCATCTTTGAGATATTGAAATAACTCTTTATAACCTTTACCCGGCTTTTCAGCTTTCGCTTCTTTCGCCGCATTACGAACCAATTGACGCATTTGCTGACGATCAAGAGACGGAAACTGTTCAATAGTCTCATTGATAAGGTCATCACCTTGTTCAATTAGGTCTGAACGTAATTGCTCAATTTTTTTGACCAATACTTCAGCTTGGTTATTTTTATTAAGCATTACATCGATAATCGCTCTAATAGCGTCAATGTTTTCTACAGTACGCAACGTTTTAGCGATGTAGTTTAAGTGACGGCGGTACGCGTCACTTTTATTACTTATTTTATCAGCAACAACCATTGCCGCTTTTAAATCGTCATTTAATGGCAGGCGTTCGCGCTGTTTTTTACCCATTTTGGCAATTTCAGTACCTAACTGATGAAACTCTTGCGCTTCACGCTTAAGTTCCGTTCTTGATACATATTCAATTTCTTCTTCAATTTCAGCAGGCTTGCCTTTTTTCTTTGCCATGGGGTGCTCTTAAATAAAAATAACTTTTGCCATTATACATGAATATGATACTTAGGAATATTAGCTGATGTGATGCATTGAGTGTGTTAGCATTTAAATATAAGAAATGCGTGCATTATGCCTCTAAGGCTCAGGACTTAATTTATGAAAAGCCAACAAAACGATCCAATTTATTCTCAAATATCGCAAGTTAAAGATGCGGTAGCAGAAGTACTCGAACATGCTAAAAAATTAGGCGCTACAGCTGCAGAAGCTGCCATGTCTAGCACGTCTGGTTTATCGGTTAGTACACGAATGGGTGAAGTAGAAACCATTGAGTTTAACCAGGACGGCGGCTTAGGCATTAGTGTATACGTTGGTAATAATAAAGGTTCGGCGTCAACCGCTGATTTAAATCCAAAAACATTGCGCATGGTAGTCGAAAAAGCGATTGATATAGCCAAATTTACATCGGATGACCCATTTAACGGCGTTGCTGATAAAGAATTGCTTGAATTCAATCCTAAAGATTTAGATTTATACCATCCTTGGGATGTAAGCCCTGAAGAAGGTATTGAGCTTTGTCATGCTGCTGAGCAAGCTGCACTAAATGCAGATGAGCGTATTGTTAACTCTGATGGTGCGAGTTTTTCATCTCACCAAGGATTACGTGTTTATGGCAACAGCCATGGTTTGATAACGGGCTTTCCACGCACTCGTCATAGCATTAGCACTATGGTAATAGGTCAAGATGGTGAGCAGATGCAACGCGACTCTGCTTATACTGTTGCACGCGACCAAGCGGGTTTAAATGACGCAGCGGCAGTTGGGCTTGAAGCAGCAGCTGAAACATTGGCTAAATTAAATAGCCAAAAGTTAGGCACAATAAAAGTGCCTGTTATTTTTAGAGCCGATATTGCAAATTCATTGTTTGGTCACTTAGTGTCGGCAATTGGTGGTGGTGCGCTTTATCGTAAATCAAGTTTTTTACTTGATAGCTTAGGCACACAAGTATTTAGTAATTGTGTGAATATTGCCGAGCGCCCACATATTTTAAAAGGGTTGGCGTCGTCACCGTTTGATAGCGAAGGTGTTAAAACATTCGATAGGGAAATTATTCAAGGCGGCGAGCTACAAACTTATTTATTAGCAAGTTATGCCGCGCGTAAAATGAATATGACCCCAACAGGGCATGCTGGCGGTATACATAACTGGCTTGTTGAGCAAACTCATAACGATTTAACTGCACTATTAAAAACGATGGGCACCGGCTTATTAGTTACAGAGCTAATGGGGCAGGGCGTAAATACCGTAACGGGTGATTACTCTCGTGGTGCTGCTGGTTTTTGGGTTGAAAATGGTGAAATCCAATATCCTGTAAGCGAAATTACCATTGCTGGTAATTTAAAAGATATGTTTAAAGGCATATCTGCTATTGGTGGTGACATCGAACGCCGTGGTGGTATTCAAACTGGCTCAGTATTAATAGAGCAAATGCAAATAGCCGGCGCGTAGTATTAATACGCAGTGTATACTTAGACCTAGAGTATTATCTCTGGGTCTAAGTGAGCTTTTACGAGGTGTAAAATGGCTAAAGATAGATATGCACCAAAACCGCTAACCGATATTATGGCGGGGTTAAATAATCGTTTATCGGCTTATGCAGGCAAAAGCCAAGCACTTGATACACAGCAAACCCTATTAAAAGATTTTTTAGGCCCTAAGTTGGGTGATAAATGCCGAGTCAGCAATTACCGAGACGGTACGCTAATGATAGAGGCGGTATCTGCACCTATCGCGCTTAGGCTTAATTATTTAAAAATGGATATGCTTTCACATTTTAGAGCTGCCGGAATGGCAGAGCTCGGGCAAATAAAAATAACTGCAAATCCTCAAGCAACTCAGAGATTAAGTACAGCGAATAAGTCGGGCAGTCCTGCAGTTACCAACTCACGTAAAATGAGTGAGCAAACAGCTGATTACTTAAACGCGATAGCATCTTCTGCACCCCCTTCTTTAAAAGAAAAACTAGAGCGTTTAGCGCTTCACGGAAAAAATAAAAGTAAGTCTTAACTACCCACCATCTTGTTATTGGTGGGGCTAATTTGGCAGCTCACCGCATTCAAAATACTTTGTTACATATTCCATTTTATTGTTGGCTTAATGAGGTTTATGATACTGCGTGGGCTTTATATTGATCGAAAGCTCTTTGATACCCATTCCATTAAGTAAAAGCGTGTAGGCAGTGCTATTTTTACTCCTGCTATATTCAAGAATTTAATGGAGTTGGTATGTGATACCAACCTGCATAAGTCTTTGATCAATTTAACGAATTAAATTGCACTATAACGTCGTTAAAAATTTTTTATTTAGAGCAACTAGATACAAAAACTTTTGCCTGGTTCTAGCGTAATTTTCTTAACGTTAAATAGACCCCATATATAAGCAGATTGGTATGATTCAATTCTAACTAACAAACGGAATAATTATGAATAAAGTAACAATGGCTGCTGCAAGTATCGCACTTGCGCTTGGCTTGGTAGGTTGTGGTGAAAAACAACAAGAAACAAAAGTAACCGACACTCCAGTAGTAACAGCACCCGCTGAAAAACCACTAGAGCTTGGTATTGAATTAGCTAATATGGATAGTTCAGTACGCGCACAAGACGATTTTTACTACCATGTAAATGGTCAGTGGTTAGCTAAAACTGAAATACCAGGTGATAAATCTAACTACGGTTCTTTTTCGCAGTTATATGATGAGTCGCAAAAAGCGATGAAAATAGCCCTTGAAAGTGCAGCCGCAAACAAAGCCGCTAAAAAAGGCAGTGATGAGTACAAAATTGGTGCATTTTATAAAAGCTATATGAATAAAGATGCGCGTAATGAGCTAGGTATTACGCCATTACAACCGTCATTAGATACAATTGATAGCGTTAAATCTAAAGCTGATTTAGTGGGTTTAATGGCTAAAATTCAAAAACAAGGCGGTACTTTACCGTTTGGTTGGTTTGTAAATAACGATGCTAAAAAC
Source organism: Pseudoalteromonas sp. c7(2019) (assembly GCF_011378625.1). Lineage (NCBI taxonomy): Bacteria > Pseudomonadati > Pseudomonadota > Gammaproteobacteria > Alteromonadales > Pseudoalteromonadaceae > Pseudoalteromonas > Pseudoalteromonas sp. c7(2019). Next base: position 44,865 of record NZ_WTKS01000008.1, read on the forward strand.
TCAAGTGAGTATGCATTGTATTTATCTCAGTCGGGTCTTGGTTTACCAGATCGTGACTATTACTTAAAAGATGACGAAAAATTCACTAAAATTCGCGCTTCTTACGAGCAATACATCACTGATGTTTTAGCAAAGTCAGGCGTTAAGGATGCGGCAGAAGCAGCTAAGAGCGTACTTGCATTTGAAAAAACACTAGCTGATGCTCAGTGGAGCCGTGTGCAAAGCCGTGATGCAACTAAATCTTATAATAAGATGACAGTAGCAGATGCAAGCAAGTTGATGGGTGACCTTGATTTAGCTGCATTCTTTAAAGATGCAGGCGTGAGTGCAAGTGACATTATTGTACGTCAACCAAGCTACTTAGAAGCACTTGCTACTATTTACAAAGACACTGATTTAGCGACGTGGAAAAACTACTTAAAATTTCATTTTGTAAGTGGTTATGCAGAACTACTTAGTGAAGATTTAGTTAACCTTAACTTTGACTTTTACAGCACAACACTTCGTGGCGTAGAAGAACAAGCACCTCTTTGGAAACAAGCGGTTGATGCATCTAACAGTGTACTTGGTGAAATTTTAGGTAAGGTATACGTTAAAGATAACTTCCCGCCAGAAGCTAAAGCACGCATGGAAGAGCTAGTTGATAACGTAATTAAAGGTTATGGCGTTGCTATTGAAAATCTTGAGTGGATGAGCCCTGAAACAAAGCTTGCAGCGAAAGAAAAACTAGACAAATTTACGCCTAAAATTGGTTACCCAGACACGTGGAAAGATTACTCTGAGCTAGATATTAACTCAGATGAGCTAGTAGGCAATTACATTCGTTATAGCGAATGGGCGTACGCAGACATGATTGCTAAATTGGGTAAACCAGTTGATCGCTCTGAGTGGCACATGACTCCGCAAACAGTAAATGCGTATTACAATCCAGTAAACAACGAAATTGTATTTCCAGCAGCTATTTTACAACCGCCATTCTTTAATTTAGAAGCGGATGATGCTGTAAACTACGGCGCAATTGGTGCAGTAATTGGGCATGAGCTTGGTCATGGTTTTGACGACCAAGGTGCTAAATACGACGGTGATGGCAACTTACGTAACTGGTGGAGTGAGACTGACCTTAAGCAATTTGAAGAGCGTACAGCGGCTCTAGTTGCACAGTATAACGAATATAAACCGTTTGAAGATGCAAGTGTTAATGGCGAGCTAACGCTTGGCGAAAACATTGGTGACTTAGGTGGCTTAACGGTTGCGCATAAAGCGTATATGCTGTCTTTAGGTGATAAAAAATCACCAGTGATTGATGGTTACACAGGCGATCAACGCTTCTTTATGGGTTGGTCACAAATTTGGCGTCGTAACTATCGCGATGAAGAGTTACGTAATCGTTTATTAACAGACCCTCATTCACCAAGTCACTACCGTGTAATCGGTATCTTGTCGAATATGCCTGAGTTTTACGAAGCGTTTGACGTAAAAGAAGGTGATAAAATGTATATCAAACCAGAAGATCGCGTAAAAATTTGGTAATTTACTAAATAGACTGATTTAAAGTTAACAAAAAACCAGTAAGTTTTAGCTTACTGGTTTTTTTGTATCTTGAATTTGTAAATAACCTGAACTATGGATAATAAAACTATCTCAAGCAGCTATTTTCAGCGCTAACTGCGTTGAATTTACTTGCAATAGGCCAGCTATTGACACGTAAATTCGCCTTGTTTTCACTAAAAATCTCTGGCTAGAGAAAATAAATTTAAATATCACCATGATTCAATACGTTAATAAATCTCTTAACCAGAGTTCAGGTTAAATAAGCTTTAGCTCATTAAGCATTGGTGCATCCATTTTTCGTTACTGAGTATGTTTTTATAAAGCGCGAGTTGGTTTTGTGCTCGCTCTAAATTATGCTCTGCATGAGCCACTTTAAAGTACACATCGTTATTTAAGTAATCAGTTAAAAAGCGCACACTTAACATGAGCGGCATTATTTTAGCGCCTAACAGCAGGCTTTCTTGTTCTTTTGTACTCATGCTACTTTTTAATGGCGTCACATAGCCTTTAACAATGGCTGAAAATATATCTTTTCGAATAATAACGTTGTGTAAGTTTGTTGAATCCTCGGCTTCGGGGGAGCAGAAAGTGCGTACCATGTCGCCAAAATCATAAAGCCTAAATCCCGCCATGCAGGTATCTAAATCAATCACTGCTTTTGCTTTGTGAGTTGCACTACAAAACAGCATATTATTTATTTTTGTATCGTTATGACACACTCTAAGTGGTATCTGCTTAGCTATACTACTAAGCTCGGTAATTAAATGCTGCTGTGATAAGCAATATTCTATTTCGTCAGCGCAGTGCTTTACTCTATTTACAGAGTTATTTGTGATTGCGGTATTTAATTGCTCAAAGCGCATCGCTAAGTTATGAAAATCAGGGATTACAGTATGTAGTTGTTGTGCATCAAAATCTTGTAATGCATGGGCGAATACGCCAAAGGCGTAAGCCGCTTGCTCGCTCTGTTGCGCATTTTTAACAACGTCTTCGCTGTAACTGTCACTAATATAGCTAAGGACGCGATAATGCGCGCTATCAATTTCTATTAAGTGTTCGTTGTTTTGTATGGCTATATGCTTAACTGTTTCAAGGGGGTAGTTGCTTTGTAGTTGTTTGGTATTTAAATGCTGCTCAATTAGTTTTGCATTACTTACTAACTGAGCAGGGTATTTAAATACCTCAGTATTAAGTTTTTGCACAATAAACTGTTTATCAATACACGTAAGTAGCCATGTACTATTTATATGGCCGCTACCAATCACACTAACTTGAGTTAACTCAGGATTTAATGCTAATTGTTCGCTTAGCTTATTTTGTATTGAGATGTTCATTGTGCTCACTTGTACCTAGTTTGTTATGCGTATCGGGCTACTATTTTCTCGATAATTTCAGCATTAGCTTCAGGAAAATCATAATTTTCTAATTCACTAATTGCTACCCATTCACTAGGTTGCCCTTCAGCGCCATGTGCTTCACCGCTAAAGTTACTTACTACGTGTACATCTAATTTAACGCACTTATCGCCGTAGTCATGTTCAATCACCATAAGTTGACTAGAGCTGTGAATGGTTAATCCAACTTCTTCAATAAGCTCGCGTTTAAGTGCAACAAAAACACTTTCACCTGCTTCTACTTTGCCACCAGGAAATTCCCATAAACCGCCTTGATGTTGTTCATCTGCGCGTTTACAAATGAATATAGCGTTATTTTTCTTAATAACACCAACAGCTACATGTACAATTTCTATAGTCATTACTTTAAAACTCCATAAAAAAAAGCGACGCTAGCGCCGCTTTTTAATAAGCTAATAACGATATTGGGCTATTTTAATTTACCGCAACATTGTTTGAATTTTTGACCTGATTTACAAGGACAAGGGTCATTACGACCTACTTTTGGTTCTGTACGAGCCATTACAGTAGCTGTTTCTGGTGCTGGCGCTTCGCCACCTACTTGCTCAGCTTCTTCATGTTGATATTCGCGAGGAGCATTTTCACTTTTACGGTGTTGCTCTTCTACTTTTTCAACATCTTCTTCTGCGCGTACTTGTACTTTACTTAGGATGCTTACAACATCTACTTTCAAGTTTTCAAGCATTTCAGAAAACAGCTCAAACGATTCACGCTTATACTCTTGCTTAGGATTCTTTTGCGCGTAACCACGTAAATGAATACCTTGACGTAAGTGATCCATAGCAGCAAGGTGATCTTTCCAATGCTGATCAAGACTTTGTAGCATAATCGCTTTTTCGAATTGACGTAAAACAGAATCGCCAACTTGCTCTTCTTTTTGCTTGTACGACTGCTCAACCGCCTGCTCAATACGCTCACGAAGTTTTTCTTCGTATAGTTTATTGTCATCTGCTAACCACTGAGTGATTGGCAACTCAAGTAAGAAGTCTTGTTTTAAACGCTCTTCAAGGCCAGGAATATCCCACATTTCAGCAAGGCTTTGTGGTGCAATGTATTGATCAATTACACTAGCAAGAACATCACCACGAATTGCTGTGATAGTCTCTGAAATATCGCCTTCTTCAAGTAGCTCATTACGTTGAGAGTAAACAACGCGACGTTGATCGTTTGCTACATCATCGTACTCAAGCAATTGCTTACGAACATCAAAGTTACGTGCTTCTACTTTACGCTGTGCATTTTCAATCGCACGGTTTACCCATGGATGTTCAATTGCTTCACCGCGTTGCATACCTAGTTTACGCATCATGTTAGTCATGCGTTCACCAGCGAAGATACGCATTAGTGCATCGTCCATCGATAAGTAGAAACGGCTAGAACCGGCGTCACCTTGACGACCAGAACGACCACGTAATTGGTTATCTATACGACGAGATTCGTGACGTTCAGTACCAATGATATGTAAACCGCCAGCATCAATTACCGCATCATGGCGAATTTTCCAAGCTGCTTTAATTTCAGCAATTTGCTCAGCAGTTGGGTTCTCAAGTTTTTCAACTTCACTGTTCCAGTTACCACCTAACACGATATCGGTACCACGACCGGCCATGTTGGTTGCAATTGTTACTGTACCTGGTAGGCCAGCATCTGAAACGATATCTGCTTCTTGCGCATGAAATTTGGCATTAAGTACGTTGTGCTTAATTTTTTCTTTGCGTAAAAACTGCGATAAATACTCAGAACTTTCAATTGAAATAGTACCTACAAGTACCGGTTGTCCGCGGTCTTGACAGTCTTTAATATCAATTAAAATTGCTTCGTATTTTTCTTCTTGCGTTAGGTAAACTAAGTCGGCGCGATCATCACGAACCATTGGCTTATTAGTTGGCATAACAACAGTATCTAGGCCGTAGATAGATTGAAACTCAAAAGCTTCAGTATCGGCAGTACCTGTCATACCTGCTAATGTTTCGTATAAACGGAAGTAGTTTTGGAACGTAATAGATGCAAGTGTTTGGTTTTCGTTCTGAATATTTACACCTTCTTTAGCTTCAACAGCTTGGTGTAAACCTTCTGACCAACGACGACCTTCCATTGAACGACCAGTATGCTCATCGATAATGATTACTTCGTTTTCTTTTACTACGTAATCAACATCTTTTTGGTATAGCTTGTGGGCACGAAGGGCCGCATAAACGTGACTTAGTAGCGTAATGCTTGCTGCTGAGTAAAGCGAATCGCCTTCTTCAATTAAGCCGCGTTCAGTAAGTAGCTCTTCTACTTTAATTTGACCACGTTCTGTTAAATGAACTTGCTTAGACTTTTCATCAATAGTGTAATCGCCATCGCCTTCAACTCCTTCTTCGTCTTCTTTTTCTTGAAGTTCAAGTAAAGGAACGATGGTATTTATTTCAGTGTATAGCTCAGAGCTGTCCTCAGCTGGGCCTGAAATAATAAGCGGAGTACGCGCTTCATCAATTAAGATTGAATCCACTTCATCGACTACGGCATAAAATAATGGACGCTGAACACGTTCATCAATGCTAAAAGCCATATTATCGCGAAGGTAGTCAAAACCAAATTCGTTATTTGTACCGTACGTAATGTCAGCAGTATAAGCTAGCTTCTTCTGCTGTGGCATCATACCCGGCACGTTACAGCCTACAGTAAGGCCTAAAAATTCAAATAACGCACGGTTGGTTTCAGCATCACGTTTAGCAAGGTAGTCATTCACAGTAATTACGTGAACACCTTTGCCTGTTAAGCCGTTTAAATAAGCTGGTAGGGTAGCTGTTAGTGTTTTACCTTCACCGGTACGCATTTCTGCAATGCGACCTTGATGTAAAACCATACCACCTAATAACTGCACGTCGAAATGACGCATGCCATTTACACGCTTTGACGCTTCACGTACCACAGCAAAAGCTTCAGGTAGGATATCGTCAAGGCCTTGTCCGTTATCGTAACGTTCTCTAAACTCAGCTGTTTTAGCTCTTAAATCTTCATCAGAAAGCGCTTCAAGTTGCGTTTCTAGCGCATTGATTAGCGCGACCGTCTTTCTTAAGTTTTTAATAGTGCGGTCATTGCGACTACCAAAAAGCTTGGTAAATAAATTAGATATCATGATAAAACCGTTACAATGTATTCTTTGTCAGCCGAGTATCGGCTAACCCATTTTTAACAATTGGTAATTAATATGTGCTTTTAAATAACACTTAGAACATATTAATTAGCAATATTGTATTAAACCGCTCAAAAAGCACTGTTTATTACGTGCGCTACTATACCAGACTCTGCCAAACAACAAACTATCTCAATAAAAAGATCTGTGTATAAAATCGAAAAATTTGATCTGGTTCGTAAAAATAACTTTGTATTACTCAATTACAGTAAAAATAGTAGCGAACTGTAAAGATATGGTGCTAAATAAATTAAAAACAAGGGTTATAGCTGCGCTTAAGTTTGACGCTTAAACACAGCTATTAAATGAGTGTTTTATAATTTAAATTGGTTAACCGTTTTGTTAAGTGCTGCAGCTAAATCACTTAAGTCACGAGCTTCGTCAGCGAGGGTATGTGCATGGTCAGCGGTACTGTTCACTAAGTTATTAATTGCCGAAAGGCTCGTATTAATATCTTCAGCTACGACTGTTTGCTCCTCAGTTGACGTGGCTATTTGATGACTTTGGTCTTGTACTTTAGTGACCGACTGCGCAATATTGTGAAGTGAGCTAAGTACTTCTTTAGTTTGCAGTACTGAGCCCTCGGTTTGATCTTGTCCTTGTTGCATCATCACTGAGGCCTGTTGAGCTATTTGCTGCAAGCGCGAAATCATATTACGAATATCGTCAGTTGATTCTTGTGTGCGACTTGCTAGTGAGCGTACTTCATCAGCAACAACGGCAAAGCCTCGACCGTGTTCACCGGCACGAGCTGCCTCTATAGCCGCATTAAGTGCAAGTAAGTTGGTTTGATCGGCTATTGAATTAATTACATCGACTAATGCACCAATATTATTACTTTCTTGCTCAAGGCCTGCTACCACTTTAGATGCTTCGCCAATATGCAACGCAAGTTCAGTCATTACTTTTTGCGCCTGTGTAGAACGGCTTGCACCTTCTGCTGTAATTGCTTGAACTTCTTCAGCTGCGTTATTTGTATGTTGTGCATTACGTGATATTTCAAGCACAGTAGTCGCCATTTCAGTTACCGCAGCGCTGACGCTATCAACTTGCTGCTTCTCTTGCTGAATTTCAGAATTAGTTTGCTCAGAAACATGTCTTAGCTGAGCTGCTGCATTACTTAGCTGTTCTGCTTGCGCTGCGGTTTCTAGCATCATGGCGCGTAACTTATCAATAAAAGTGTTCATATGATTGGCCAGCTGTCCCACTTCATCTTGACTATTAATATCAATTTTTTGAGTAAGGTCGCCTTCACCCGATGCTATATCACGCATAATATGCGTAAGTGTTGTGATGGGTTTTGAAATCATATGGGTAGCCCATAAAATCATGGCTAATATAATAATTAAGATAATAACTACTGCAGTTGTTGTTGCGGTTACTGCGGCATTTACGGGCTCTTCAATCATGCTAGTAGGAATAAGTAGACCTACATACCAATCTATATGAGGCTGCTCTAGCTGCAGACGATGGTAAACCACATAAAACTGCTCACCTTTAAAAGTAACCATTTGGCTGCCTTTAAGGTTATTTCGCATTTGTGTATTTAATTCTTTAAAGCCTGCTGTATCTGTAAATTGTTGCTCAAGCGCATCGAGTCCTTCTTTACCGTTTGCACCTTCATCTGTAATTGAAAGTTTGTGTCCAGTGGCTTTTGAAAAGTGAACTACTTTTTGATTTCCATCGAGTAAAAATCCATAACCTTGGCCGTTAAAGCGAATATTTTCGACCATGTCGTTAATTTTGTTTAGTTGTAAATCAACACCGCCCATACCAATGAGTTTACGCTGTGCGTTATAAACAGGTTGTTGTACTACTGCAGATGCTACGCCTGTGGTTAAATCAACAGAGATTGGACCTACGTAAAGTTTGTTAACTCGCATGGCTTCTTGCCACCAACCACGCTTGTAGGCGTAATAAGGCTGGCCGTTGTAGTGACTTGTACGTTCATTTTCTTTAAAGTATTCACCGGTGGTTGCTGAGGCAAAAAAGGCCGATAAGATGTTTTCGTCGTTTGAGCTTAAACGCACAAAGTCTTGGTTTACTTCGTTGTAACCTGGCGCGCTTTCGAGTGCTTGATCGCGAGTATCCCAATTTTCAAAAAAGTTGATTAAATGTGGGTTATTAACAAAGGTTGATACCATTTTACCGTACATCGCAAAGTAACTTTGCATTGAAAGTTGCTCGGTCTGTAGATAACTTTGTGCTTCGTTTTCTATGTTTTCTCTAGAGAGATTAGCAATGTGTTTAACAAAAAATGTTGAGGCGATAATTAGTAAAACGGTAATTGTTCCACCAATCAATAATAATATTTTCTTCCGTAATGATAAATTATTTAGCATGAGTGCGCATATTTTTATTATTTATGAAATTATATCTAATCATATCTTACTTAAAATCTCTATAAAGTTAGATAGAAAGAACTAATTATGCGTTTAAAATAAAGGCTTATACAAAAATGACAAATAAAAGTAATAAATTAGTAGTATTAGGTGCAGGTTGGTTAGGGCATGCTTTATGCGTAAGTGCGCAAAAAACTGATTGGCAAGTACAAGGAACGCATAGAACAGATATACACGAGTTTGATTTTGAGCGTCAGTTTACACTTGAAGATGGGCAATTAAGACATCAAGTTGATTTACAAAATGCTTATTGGGTATGTGCTATTCCACCACGTAGCAGGCACAGTGAAAGTAATTATCCTGAAACACTCACCGCAGCGCTTAAGCTCTCAAAGGAGTTAAACGCAAAGGGCTTTTTATTATGCTCGTCAACCGGGGTATACGATCAAGAGCCTGGTGTATATAGCGAAAGTTGCGATATTTCATGCACAAACGAGCGCCAAATAAAGCTCTATGAGGCAGAAGAGCAAGTACTTGAGCAAGACGGGAAAGTGCTGCGTTTAGCTGGATTACTAGGGCCTAACAGAGAACCAGGTCGTTTTGTGGCAGGCAAAGAGTTTAATACATCAAGTGAGCAAGTAGTAAATATGGTGCATCAACAAGATGTAATTAATGCTATTTTTGCGGTGATAGAACACTGGCAAGTAGGGCAAAATATTTATAATGTTGTTAATCCTGCGCACCCAACAAAAGCTGAATACTATGCAGTGATGTGTGCAGAACATGGTGGCGAGTTACCACGCTTTACCAGTGATGATAAAGCTGAGCGCAAAGTTATTGGCTCAGCTATTGAAGCGCTAGGCTTTACTTACCAATATGGTATTTAATATGCTGAAGGCAGGGGACTGCTCTCTATGAAGTCGCATAGCTTACCTTCACTTAGTAATGTATTAGCAGCTTCGATATCGGGAGCAAAGTAGCGGTCTTTATCATAATAACTCACATGCTCGCGTAATAACGCTTTAGCGCTTTGCACTTTATTTGATGGTTCAAGCGGCTTTCTAAATTCTAGCCCTTGAACCGATGCTAACCATTCTATTGCCAAAACACCTTGGGTATTATTGGCCATTTCATCTAAGCGCCTTGCTGCAAAGGTTGCCATAGATACATGATCTTCTTGATTTGCAGATGTAGGCAAGCTATCGACCGAAGCCGGATGTGCTAATGATTTGTTTTCTGACGCAAGCGCTGCAGCGGTAACTTGAGCAATCATAAATCCTGAATTTACACCGCCGTTTTCAACTAAAAATGGCGGTAATTTGGATAGGTTTGAATCGATAAGTAATGCAATTCGCCTTTCTGCTAATGCACCAATTTCGGCAATTGCGATAGCTAAGTTATCGGCGGCCATTGCAACTGGCTCTGCATGAAAGTTACCTCCCGATATTATGTCGCCTACATCGGCAAAAACTAGCGGATTATCGGTTACACCGTTTGACTCGCATAACAATACTTCTGCGGCTTGGCGTATCTGAGTTAGGCAAGCACCTAGCACTTGAGGTTGGCAGCGAAGGCAGTATGGATCTTGTACTTTTTCACAATTGACGTGGGAATCACTAATTTGAGAGTGCGTATCGAGTAGCTCTCTAAATACTTGAGCGGTGTCTATTTGTCCGCGCTGACCACGAATATCATGAATACGTGCATCAAATGGCGCGCGACTGCCCATTGCAGCTTCTATGCTTATCGAGCCGATAACGCAGCTTTGTGCATATAAGTTCTCGCTTCTAAATAGGCCTTGTAGTGCAAACGCAGTCGACGCTTGTGTACCATTTAATAATGCTAAGCCTTCTTTAGCTGCAAGGGTAAGAGGTTCAAGCCCCGCTATTTTTAACCCTTGTGCTGCACTAATTATTTTTCCTTTATGTCGCATTTGACCTTCAGCTAATAAAGGTAGGCACATATGCGCAAGAGGGGCTAAATCCCCCGATGCCCCCACGGAGCCCTTTTTAGGCACGCACGGATATACTTCGCTACTAAGCAGCTGCATAAAAAATTGGATTACTTGCAGGCGAATACCCGAGTAGCCGCGCGAAAGCGAGTTTACCTTTAAGGTGATCATTAACCTTACTGTGCTGTCATCCATGTATTCGCCAATGCCCGCAGCGTGTGAAAGCACAATGGAGCGCTGTAATAATTCAAGTTCGTCGTCGGCTATTTTGGTATTAGCTAATAACCCAAAGCCGGTGTTAATCCCGTATACAGTGCGGTGCTCATTAATAACGTTTTGAACGGTTTGCGCGCTGGCAGCTATTTGTGATTCAGCATGCTTTACAAGGTTTAACTTTACCGGTGAATTATTAATTTTTCTCAATGTGTTTAAATCAAGTGAGCCTGGTGTGAGAGTAAGTTCGAACATGATCATTCCTCGTTTAGCATAGGTAGGTCTAAATTTTGTTCTTTGGCGCAGTTCTTTGCTATGTCGTATCCAGCATCAGCATGGCGCATTACACCCGTTGCAGGGTCGTTCCAAAGTACGCGAGCAATACGCTCTTTAGCTTCATTTGTACCATCGGCAACAATAACCACACCAGAGTGCTGACTAAACCCCATACCTACACCGCCACCATGATGAAGAGACACCCAAGTAGCGCCACTTGCCGTATTAAGCAGTGCATTGAGTAATGGCCAGTCCGATACCGCATCTGAGCCATCTTTCATACTTTCTGTTTCGCGGTTAGGGCTGGCAACTGAGCCAGAGTCGAGGTGGTCACGACCAATAACGATAGGGGCTTTAAGTTCGCCATTTTTAACCATTTCGTTAAAGGCCAATGCAAGGCGTGCTCTATCTTTTAAACCTACCCAACAAATACGTGCAGGTAGCCCTTGAAATTGAATGCGTTCACGCGCCATATCAAGCCAATTATGTAAATGTGCATCATCAGGAATAAGCTCTTTTACTTTTGCATCGGTTTTATAAATATCTTCTGGATCGCCCGATAATGCTACCCATCTAAATGGGCCAATACCTTCACAAAATAAAGGGCGAATATAGGCGGGTACAAACCCAGGAAAATCAAACGCGTTGGTAACACCTTCATCAAACGCCATTTGACGAATATTATTTCCGTAATCAGTAGTGGCGGCACCCGCTTTTTGCAGCGCCAGCATGGCTCTAACTTGGACTGCCATTGATTGTTTAGCAGCTTTTACTACCGCTTTTGGATCTTGCTCACGCATTTTTGCTGCGTGCTCCATTGTCCAGTTTTGTGGTAAGTAACCATTTAATGGATCGTGAGCTGATGTTTGATCTGTGACTACATCAGGTGTAATACCTGTTTTAACCAGTGTACTAAATACATCGGCAGCGTTACCAAGTAGGCCAACTGATAGGGCTTCACCTTTTATGCACGCGTCGGTTATTAATTGCAGTGCGTGTTCAAGGTTCGTTGCTTTTACATCAACGTAGCCTGTTTTTATACGAAAATCGATACGGCTTTCATCACATTCAACAACTAGCGCACTAAACCCTGCCATTGTAGCGGCAAGTGGTTGCGCACCGCCCATACCTCCAAGGCCACCCGTTAATACCCACTTGCCTTTAGCACTGCCTGAAAAATGTTGCTTTGCCATGGCTATAAAGGTTTCGTAAGTGCCTTGTACAATGCCTTGCGAGCCAATATAAATCCAAGAACCCGCTGTCATTTGTCCGTACATCATCAAGCCTTTTTTATCGAGCTCGTTAAAGTGCTCCCAATTTGCCCAGTGTGGAACAAGGTTTGAGTTGGCAATAAGTACACGAGGTGCATTACTGTGGGTTTTAAATACACCAACGGGTTTTCCTGATTGTACAAGCAGAGTTTCGTCGCTTTCGAGTCTATCGAGGGTTTCTATAATTTTGTCATAACTTGGCCAATCACGAGCTGCTCGGCCAATACCACCATATACAACAAGTGCATGAGGATGTTCTGCAACTTCAGGGTCTAAATTATTCATTAGCATGCGCTTAGCAGCTTCAGTTTGCCAGCTTTTAGCACTTATTTTATCGCCATGAGGTGCACGTATTACGCGACTTGTGTCGAGTCGGTTGTTCATGTTTTGCTCCTGTTGTATATACAAGGTGATTTGTTATAAAAAAAGCGCAGTAAGCGCTATTGTTTGTTATTTTTTAAATGTTAAGTGACCACCTAAGCGATATTTACTGCCTGGTGATACAAGGCGCGCAAAGCTTACAATGCCGTTAATAGACCATGTGCGTCGAATAACTTGTAAGCATGGCTCTTCGTTATATAAGTTTAACCATTGGCACATTTCGCTGTTTGGCATAATAGCCTCTACGGTATGCCTCGCTTGGGTAAGTGGTGCAACACTAGATAGATATTCATGAGGTGTAAGCGTGCTAAAGTCTTGTTGTAAGTAACCAGCCGCAAGTGCAGGGTTTACAAAACGCTCTTCTAGCTGCAAGGGGCTGTCGTTTTCGTTATGCACGAGTACACTTCGATATACAACACTGTCAATCTCAACACCAAGTGCAATGGCAATAGGTGCGACTGCATTTATTGATTCAAGTATGAGTACACTACAGGTGTAGTTGCCGTTACGCTCTTTTACTTCATCAGCAATGTTTTTTATTTCGAGTAACGATGACTGCGATTTAAATGTGGCTACAAATGTACCTAACCCTTGGCTGCGGGTTAAAATACCTGCCTCGGTTAATTCGCTTAGTGCTCGGCGGGCTGTCATTCTGCTGACACTAAATTGACTACTTAGTTCGTTTTCAGAGGGAACACGTTGGTTTTCTTGCCACGTACCGCTGCGAATTTTATCAACAATGAATTGTTTTATTTGCGCAAATTTAGGTGTCGTCATTAAATTTATGGTTACATTAAAAATAAACTATATAAATAAGATGACACAATTACCTTGTATATACAAGATGGGTTGTTAGACTATATTTTCATCACTCTGGGCGTAAAAAGGGCTGCAAAATGCAAAGCACAACAAAAAATTATGAGTTAGAAGAAATCGACTTACTTTTAACTGATGCCAATATTGCCACTATGGATAGCAATATAAATGCCCCTTATGGCGCAATCGAAAATGCTGCTATAGCTATTAAAAATGGTAAAATTGCGTGGATTGGAGAGCAATCAACGTTGCCCAGTTTTGATGTGTTTGCAACGCCGACATTGAGTATAAAAGGGCAGTGGTTAACGCCGGGCTTAATAGATTGTCATACACATTTAGTGTTTGCAGGTTCAAGGTCGCAAGAGTTTGAGCAGCGCTTGCAGGGTGTAAGTTATGAGCAAATCGCAGCACAAGGCGGTGGCATAGCAAGTACGGTTAAGGCGACGAGAGCAGCCGATCGAGAGCAATTATTTGTTGATGCAAAAGATCGCTTAAATACGTTGTTAAAAGAGGGTGTAACCACCGTTGAAATAAAGTCGGGCTATGGGCTAGATACTGAAAACGAGATAAAAATATTAGAAGTCGCTCGTTTATTGGGTGAGCATCATCCTATTGATATTAAAACTACTTTTTTAGGGGCGCATGCTCTACCGCCTGAATACAAAGACCGTGCTGATGAATATATTGATTTGGTATGTACTGACATGCTTGATCAGGTAGTGGCTAATGATCTTGCTGATGCAGTCGATGTATTTTGTGAAAATGTAGGGTTTAGTTATTCGCAAACCAAACGTGTTTTCCAGGCGGCTAAAAAGCATAACCTCCCAGTAAAATGCCATGCTGAGCAGTTATCTAATCAACATGGTGCTGAGCTGGTGGCGCAGTTCAATGGCCTTTCGGCAGATCATATTGAGCATCTCGATGAAGAGGGTGTAAAAGCCATGGCAAGCGCTGGGACGGTCGCGGTGTTACTGCCCGGTGCATTTTATTTTTTAAGAGAAACTAAATTCCCACCTATTGAGTTACTTAATCAATATAAAGTACCTATAGCTATTGCGAGTGATTTTAATCCTGGCACTTCACCGCTGTGCTCAGTGCACTTGATGATGAACATGGCATGCACATTGTTTAGATTAACACCCGAGCAAGCATTGGCAGGTGTGACTCGCAATGCTGCTAAAGCACTAGGGTTAGACGACCGTGGTATTTTAAAGGTTGGTGCAAGAGCTGATATTGCGCATTGGCAAATAAGTCATCCATCACAATTAAGTTACCAATTTGGCGTAAATAAACTGTTAAATTTATGGATTTTGGGTAGAATTAACTAGTTTGTATTATTTTTGCCCACATATAATCTGGTTTAAACTTTTTTAGCGAATACGGATGCCGTTAATTTGAACATACTAACCGACAGTAACTTCCCAATATTTTTTAGTGGTGCACTATTGATGGCGATGATTGCCACTTTATTTGCCGTTAAAAATGCCAGTATTAAATTTAGCTATTTATGCACAGCAGCTGTTGGTTTGGCTATTTTGAGCACGGGCGCAGCTTGGCTTGCCATTTTACTTGCCTTTGGATTTTGTTTTCATTTATGGCAAGCCTTCGAGCGAAATAATTGGAGCATGATTATTACCAGCTCAATGGCTGGTCTTTTATTTGTTGTTCTATTTTCAGCTCATTTATTATTGGAAGTTCCGTTATTTTGGGTTGTGTTAGCAATATTATTATTAGCTATTGTTGGCTTTTTAAATGACGAAAGCGCTGAAATAGAAGTCGTGATAGAGCCAGAACCTACAGGTGATACATTTATAGAAGAGTCTCCGCTTTCGGTTTTTGCAGATAGAAAACAGTTACGCCAAGGTTACTATGCATGGTGCGACAATAAGCAAGTAAGTGCAGCGTTAATCGTTATTCGTCTTGAAGGATTTGAGCAAGTTAACCAGCATATAGGACGCGACTTTGGCGATATACTGTTAGCACAATCGGCTAATCGAATAAAAGAACTGCTTTCAAGTGACGAAATAGTGACTTTAGTTGGGCAAGAAAAGCTAGCCCACTTAGGGGGCCTTAACTTTGCATTTATTTGTAGTTTCGCGAATCAAAAACATTTACATGAGTTGGTTATTGAACAAATACTGGGTGCAACGCTTAAGCCATTTAATGTTGCTAACTGCACTGTAGAGGTAAAAGCGAGGGCGAGTTATGTTGATTGTAATGAGCAAGACAATAACTTTGATAATTTAATATCGTACGCATACCTAGCACTCGATAGCCACCCAAATCGCAAGGTTGTGCCTTATCATCAACAAATGATGATTGAACTGCGAGAGCAACAAGCGCGACTAAAAGAATTAGCAAATATTGATTTTTCGAGCGAATTAGAACTCTATTTTCAACCTATAATTTGTAACGAAAACGGTCAAATTGAGTTTTTAGAATTACTACTGCGTTGGCAGCACCCTAAGCAAGGAATTTTATCTGCTAATCGTTTTATTGACGACATAAGAATAGCAGGGCTTGGTTACCCGCTTGCTAAATTTGTAATGGAGAGAGCCGCTGAACTTGCAATGGCGCTTAGAGTAGAAGGTATTTCTATACCGCTTAGCATTAACGTATTTGGCCCTGAAATGCTAAATGAAGAGTTTGTTGAATTTGTTGATGTTGTTATAAATGAACATCACTTAGAGGCGGGGGACTTAATTGTTGAATGCCCTTTACATATTTTTGCTGGTTTAGATGACAAAGGCCGAGGCATGATCGCAAGGCTTAATAACATAGGCTTAAAAGTATGTGTGGATGGACTTGGTGATAACCCGGTACTACTTTCTAAGTTACCAAGTTTAGCGGTTGAGTATATTAAGGTTTCACCTTCACTTACCGCTGACTTTAGTAATCAAAACAATATACGCAGTTTAGTTGGTGGAATGGTTGATATGCATAGCCAACAAAAAACAAAAGTGATTTTTGAAGGAGTAGAAACACTTGAACAACTTAAGTTTGTAAAAAGCTTAAAAGGTTATGCTGCCCAAGGTTATTACTTTGGTCACCCGCTAAGTAGTATTGGTTTAATGAGCTGGCTAAAAGAGTGGCGATCGGTTCAACAACGTTAAGTGTTTTCTTTGGCTTGTAGGTAGCTATTTACAAGTGCACTAATCACTTGCCCTACATGGGCAGCACCTGCATCTAACCCGTTAGGGTGCTGGCTAGGCGCTGCTTCACATAAGTGTAAGTACTTAGAGTGCCGGTGGCTTGCAGCTAAATGCACAAAGTGCTCAGTGTCACTCACACTAAATCCGCAATATGTATACGCACTAACTGGCATATAAGTAATACTATCTAAATCAACTTCAACACCCAGTGGTAAATCATTAAAATTACTTAGTGCATTTTCAATTGCCTGCGTTAGTGTAATTTTTCGCTTAACTTGTATAGATTGATAGCTATCAAACTTAAAGTTAGCTTCACTCATTGCATCTATAATTGCTTGATTATTTTTTAATTCATGTAAGCCAATAACATGGTAATTACTTAGATGTTGCTCGTTATACGCGTAGCGAAAACCATTACCACTATGGCGACCTTCACATTCTCTAAAATCGGCATGAGGGTCAAAATTGATAGCATTAACAGGCGTGTTTTTTGACTTACTTAGCGCGCGAATAATACCTAAGCAATTATTGTGACCTCCGCCAATTACGATTGGCTCAAGCCCTGCTTTAAAAATAAGGCTTAATACTGACTCTACGCGTTCATCAAGTTGTTGGCATAAATCTCGTAATTGAGTTAACTGCTGGGCTTGCTGATTATTAAGTTGGTTGCTTTGCGCCATTAAATCATCAGTATTTACTTCACCCAATAAAAGTACTTTTTGAGTGGCAATAAATTGATTATGAGATTGGTTTAAAAAACGTTTTAAAAAAGCAGGCCATGCTTCATTTGCACCGCTATTTCCTAAATTTGCTTTTGGGCCAATATCTTCGCAAATACCAAGAAGTACGTAGCGAATGCCAAATTGAGCTGCGTCAATAAGTGCTTGTTGCAGGTTTACTTGAGTGTCTAGCAAGGCCATTGATTGCCATGCTTTTTTTTCATTTACGCGGCTAGAGCAAAGTGCTCTAACCGCGCTTTCATCATATACTTTTAAATGGGAGGTCACGTTATACTTCTACAACTTCCAATTCTAATTCTTCTGCAGATAAAACAATGCCAGTACTATCAGCATAAATAAAGTCATCATCAAAAAATGATACACCGGCAAAGTTAACGCCTATAGCATCCTCGCCAGCACCTTCACTGTCAGCTGCAACAGGGATAGAAGCAATTGCTTGAATGCCTAAATCAAGTTCTTCAAGCTCATCAACGTGGCGTACTGCGCCGTAAACAACAATACCATTCCAGTTATTTTCAAGTGCAAGTTCGGCCAATTCAATATCAATAAGTGCACGGCGAGTTGAGCCACCACCGTCAATAAGAAGCACTAAGTCTGTACCGTCTTGAGAAAGTAATTCGCGGATCAGTTCATTATTTTCAAAACATTTAACCGTTTTAATGCGGCCACCAAAGCTGTGTCGACCACCAAAGTTGATGAACATTGGCTCTAGCACGTCAACCACATCAGCAAAGTGGTCACATAAATCAGAAGTGCTGTAATCCATTATTTTATCCTCAAAAGGTACATTAATTTATACCTCAGTATACCCTCCTTATAAGCAATAACAACGACTTAATCGCAGTAAATTTAGACAAAACAAGCGCTAAATCATTAATCGCAATAATAGTGTCTTAAAAGCGTCACTCAATTGTTATTTACAACACATAAGCTAAATCGGTGTTCATATATTATGCAATGAGGGGAAGTGATGTATAACAATAATATGTTTAAAAAGGCAGCTCTGCTAGATGAGCAATTATTTTTAACTCTGTTTAATTGCAATTCACCGAAGTGGTTTAAAACAATGGCGTTTGGATTATCAAAAAGCGGTGATGGTGGACTTTACATACTTGTGTGTTTAGCGGTGTGGTGGCTTAGTAATAATGAGCAGCAACAATTATTACCTGTAACGATATTAGTTGGTTTTGCTTTAGAAAGGCCCATTTATTTATTGGCCAAAAATAGATTTGCCCGTATCCGTCCATGCGACTGCTTAGTAACAAATGCTTACATAGTACCAAGTGATAAATTTAGTTTGCCCTCGGGTCACAGCGCTGCAGCGTTCTTAGTTGCGATTATACTAAGTCACTTTTTCCCTGAATATATATGGCTACTACTTAGTTGGGCTGCTGGTGTGGCTATTTCTCGTGTTGTATTAGGCGTACATTTTCCTGCTGATATTATTATAGGTGCGATTATTGGCAGTGTTTGTGGCTTATTCGCATTAGCGCTTGTGGTACCTGTATGAAAATATTGTATGGAGTGCAGGGTACCGGTAATGGTCATATAACGCGGGCTAGGGTTATGGCAAGCTGCTTTAATAAACTTGGTATTGATGTTGATTATGTGTTTTCAGGGCGAGCAAATAAAGATTACTTTGATATGCACGAATTCTCAGATTATAAAGCGTATCGGGGCTTATCGTTTGATACTAAAAATGGGCAAGTCAAAAATTTAAAAACACTTAAAAACATGCGAGTTTGTAAGCTGGTGAGTGATATAAAATCGCTTGATATAAAACAGTACGATTTTGTACTTAACGACTTTGAGCCAGTCACAGCATGGGCTGCAAAACGGGCCGATATACCCGTTATCGGTATTAGTCACCAAGCCGCATTTTTGTCAGAAAACGTACCTATATTTGGTCGTGGTGTACTTAGAAAATCGCTCATCAAGCATTATGCACCAGCATCTACTTACTTAGGCGTACACTGGAAGCCATTTGCAAATAATATAATCCCGCCTTTTATTGCTCATCATAATCATGAGAATCCTGTCGCGGTACTAAATAAGGTATTGGTATATTTACCGTTTGAAAACTTAGATAGCATTGTTGATTATTTAAAAGACTTTCCCGAAAAAGAATTTTATTGTTATCACCCAAATGCCTGCAATCAGTCTTTTGGACATATACATTTGCGACCACCCTCACGTTCTGGCTTTTTAAATGACTTAGCAAACACGAGTGGCGTTATTGGTAATGCGGGGTTTGAGCTTGCCAGTGAAGCGCTTAAGTTAGGTAAGAAGTTACTATTAAAGCCTTTAGATGGGCAGTTTGAGCAAACCGCAAATGCACAAACTTTGTTTGCCATGGGCATGGCGCATGTTATGAACTATTTAAACCCGCAAGCCCTTGATGACTGGAATAGCGCCCCGCAAAATAAGCAAATAAATTACCCTAGCGATCCCGCGCCTTTAATTGATTGGTTGGTTAAACAACAGTGGAATAACACACAATCGTTACACAAAGGTTTGTGGGATAGTGTCGCTTTATAGGCATCATAATTAAGTAGCTTAGAATAACCAATAATAAAAAGTTAAATTAATGAGTCGCTTCTGAGCTATCAGCTATAATACAAATGCATATTTAAAAAAGGCGTTAGCGATGAATTTTTTACAAAACTTAACAATCAAACGACGTTTACAGTTAAACGCAGTCGTTGTTGGTTTAGCAATGGTGGTCCTTTTATGCGTAATAATTTATGAAGCGAGAACAACGTTAAGCTTAAATAAAACAATTCAGCTTGCTGAAGAGCTTAATATCCATGAATTAGAACTGCGTAAACATGAAAAAAACTTTCTTTTTTATAAACAAGAAGAAGCATTAGACTTATTTGAACAAGATTATAACCAGCTTAAAAGTAAAATTGCTAAGTTGAATGTAATTATGCAAGAGCAGGGTATCGAAACCCAAAAAATAAGTAATCTCGATAATTTGGTAAGTGCTTATAACAATGACTTTATGAGTGTTGTTGTGCTACAAAAACGCATAGGATTACACCCAAAAGATGGGCTGTATGGCGAACTAAGAAGTGCAGTACACGAGGTCGAAAGCTTGCTCAAAGAGCAAGATAATTACAAACTCTTATCTTCTATATTACAATTAAGACGGGCTGAAAAAGATTTTATGCTACGTTTTGATCTTAAGTATTTAACTCGATTTGATGAAGGGGTTGATACTTTAAAGCAGCAAATCGCTCAGGCTCAATTTGATACGGGGTATACAGCTCAATTAAATGGCTTTTTAAATTCCTACCAAACGCAATTTCAAGCATTGGTCCAGGCACAGGTTGAATTGGGCTTAGATTTAAATTCAGGTGCACTTGGAAAAATGCGTAAAAGTGTTGAACAAAGTGATGCAATCGTTGCGCAGATACTATTAAGCACTAAGCAGCAGGTAGATAAAAGCGTTGAACAGGCACAATTTTTAGCCATTCTTATTTTTGTGATTGCTGGCATTATTGTTTTAATGTTGGTTTATTTCACGAGCCGCTCGATTATTGTGCCTATAGAGCGGGTTTATCACACCATTAACGATATTCGTCGTAATAATGATTTAAGCGTGATGATAGAGCAAACAGGTAAAGACGAAATTACCACCATGACGGTCGACTTTAATAGTTTAATAGGCGATTTTAAAAACTTAATTAACGAAGTTAATGGTGCTTTAAATACGCTTAACATAGCAACAGAGCATTTATCAGAAAGTACCGCAGCAACAAGCTCCGGTATGCAAGAGCAATTACATGAAGCCGACATGGTTGCAACTGCAGCCACCGAAATGCAGGCGACGATTCAGGATATTTCACATAATACTGAAGCGGCTGCTAAAAAAGCAGAGTCAACAAACTTAAGTGCTCAACAAGGGCGCAGTGAAGTTGACTCTACCGTTAAGCACATTAGAGCCCTATCTGATTCGTTAGGGAATGCATCAAATGTAGTATCGCAACTTGAAAAAGATGGCGAAACAATTGGTTCAGTGCTTGATGTAATTCGGGGGATTGCAGATCAAACAAATTTGCTCGCACTTAATGCGGCAATAGAAGCGGCACGTGCTGGTGAGTATGGTCGTGGTTTTGCTGTTGTTGCAGATGAGGTTCGTTCATTAGCGAAGCGTACTCAAGAGTCCACGAGTGAGATTGAAGGTATTATAAGTACCTTACAGCAGCGTACTCAAGAAGTGGTGAGTATTATGCACAAATGTCGTTCTCAAGGCGATGAAAGTGCCTCGCAAGCAATTAAAGCAGGTGAGTTATTAGGCGCAATTACTGAAGATGTACAAACAATAATGGAAATGAGCTCTCAAATAGCGGTTGCTATTGACGAGCAAAGCCAAGTGGCATCAGAGGTTAATAAAAATGTAGTAAGAATTCGCGATATTGCGCAAGATGCAACTGAACATGCTGCTAAAAACGCCCAAACTAGCGAAGAAGTATCTGAGCAAGCTAGAGTGTTATTTAGCGCTATTGATAAGTTTAAAGTGTAACTAACCTGAACTCTGGATAGTAAATATCTTAACCAGGGTTTAGGTTAACTAATCTAAAAATACCCACCTAAAGTTACCAATAAGGTTTAAGGAATAAACTTTATTGGTACACTGTTTTTGTTTTGTTCGTGCTCGGCTACGCGTGCCGAATATTCATCGCTCAACGTTTGTTGCTGCGCTTGTAGTTTTTCAAAGTAACTCCAACTGAACAGTCCACTATTGTGACCATCATCGAAATCTAAACGCAGTGCATAATGCCCGACAGGTACTATGTTTTTTATACCTACAGATTGTTTATTAAGTACTAGCTTCATGGGGCCAGAGCCATGGCCTTGCACTTCAGCAGAGGGAGAGTGAACGCGTAAAAATTCACAGCTAAAGACTGCTTGGCTATCGTCGTCAAAATAAACATCTAAATTTTTACTCACGCTGTGGTAATGCACTTTTGTAACGTGTTTCATTTTATATATCCCATTAAAAAGCCCCCAATCTGGAGGCTTTTAGTATAACGTTTATATTCGTTTTATAGAATGAAGCGGCTTAAGTCTTCATCTTCAACAAGTGCGCCTAGATGTTTTTCAACGTAAGCGGCGTCAATAACAAGTGATGAACCTGCTTTTTCAGAAGCATCGTATGAAATTTCTTCCATCAATCTTTCCATCACAGTATGCAAGCGACGAGCACCGATGTTTTCGGTTTTTTCGTTAACTTGCCACGCTGCCTTAGCAATACGCTCAATAGCATCATCACTAAACTCAATCGTTACTTGCTCAGTTTTAAGGAGCTCTCGTTGTTGCTCAGTAAGCGATGCATGTGGCTCTGTCAGGATACGTTTAAAGTCATCTGCAGTTAGTGGCTCAAGTTCTACTCGAATCGGTAAGCGACCTTGTAGCTCAGGTATCATGTCTGATGGTTTAGACATTTGGAACGCACCTGAGGCAATAAACAACATATGGTCAGTTTTAACCATACCGTGTTTAGTGTTTACTGTTGAGCCTTCAATTAACGGTAGTAAGTCGCGCTGAACACCTTCTCGGCTCACATCAGGGCCTGAAGAATCACCACGTTTACAAATTTTGTCTATTTCATCAATAAACACAATACCGTTTTGCTCTACTGCAAAAATAGCTTGTTCTTTTAGCTCTTCAGGGTTTACTAATTTAGCGGCTTCTTCTTCCGTTAATAGTTTGAAGGCTTCTTTAATTTTTAACTTACGCTTAGTGCGTTTATCGCCGCCCATGTTTTGAAACATGCTTTGTAACTGGTTGGTCATATCTTCCATACCAGGAGGCGCCATAATTTCTACGTTTGATTGAGCTTGCGCTAATTCAATCTCGATCTCTTTATCATCTAGTTGGCCTTCACGTAATTTTTTACGAAATGTTTGGCGAGTAGATGAAGTATCGTCGCGTTGGCTTTCGCCATATTGATCTTTAACAGGTGGTAAAAGTGCATCTAAAATACGCTCTTCTGCTGCTTCTTCGGCGCGATGTTTAAACTTTTTAGTTTGCTGTTCGCGAGTCATTTTAATTGAAACATCAACGAGGTCACGTATGATCGTATCTACTTCTTTACCAACATAACCAACTTCAGTAAATTTAGTCGCTTCTACTTTAATGAATGGTGCGTTAGCAAGTTTTGCTAAACGACGGGCAATTTCTGTTTTACCTACACCTGTTGGACCAATCATTAATATATTTTTTGGTGTTACTTCACTGCGTAAATCTTCATTTAATTGCATACGGCGCCAGCGATTACGAAGCGCAATAGCGACCGCTTTTTTAGCTTTAGCCTGACCTATAATGTGCTGATCTAGCTCGTGAACAATTTCTCTTGGGGTCATATCAGACATGATAGTTCCTATTATAATTCTTCGATTGTTTGGAAGTTATTAGTAAATACGCAGATGTTGCCTGCAATAGTTAAGCTTTTCTCTACTATTTCACGAGCGCTTAAATCTGTATTTTCTAAAAGGGCGGTTGCCGCTGATTGCGCAAAGTTACCACCACTACCAATTGCAATTAAATCGTTTTCTGGCTGAACCACATCGCCATTACCGGTAATAATTAAAGAGGCTGTTTCGTCTGCTACAGCGAGCAGCGCTTCGAGTTTTCGAAGTGCACGGTCGCTTCGCCAATCTTTAGCCATTTCTACTGCGGCTTTAGTTAGGTTACCTTGGTGCATTTCTAATTTGCTTTCAAAACGTTCGAAAAGAGTGAAGGCATCAGCAGTACCGCCGGCAAAACCAGCGATTACTTTGCCATTATAAAGACGTCGAACTTTGCGGGCGTTGCCCTTCATTACGGTGTTACCAAGTGAAACTTGGCCATCGCCGCCAATTACAACTTTGTCGCCGCGGCGAACACTTACGATAGTAGTCATGTTATTCCTCATCATCGAGCTACAGAGGCAACTCGTAAAAAACGATTATGATGAGGTTATATGGGTGAATGGTTTATTTTCAAGTCCAGCCCCAAATTCCGCAGCCGACTATTTTTACACGTTTAAGTTTGTTTTTATCGCTTTCGGCTTGGCGTTTGGTTTTGTAAGGGCCTAAACGTACTTTATACCAAGTACCATTGCTGCCTTCAGCCTGTTTTATCTCAGAAATGAGCCCTGCAAATGCGATTTTAGCTTTTAATGATTCAGCTTGTGCATGAGTTCTGAACGAACCGCATTGCATAACATAAGGACCTTTTTGCTCAAGTTCTTTTACTTCAACTTGAATCTCGTGGTTTCTAATTTCTTTAATAAATTCCGGTGTACGTGGAATAACAACTTCTACTTTTGCGGGTGCAGTTGGGTTAGCTTGTTTTTCGACAAGTTTTGGATCGGCATTACTTTTTATAAACCATAGTGTGTAGGCAAAACCACCTACAAGTAAGATGGCTATAACGGCTAAAAGAATAGGAAATGGTTTTTTAGCGGGTGCGTTTTTTTTACTGTTTCTGCCTGCAGGCTTTTTATTAATATAATCGTGCTGTGCCATGGTGTTATTTTGGCCTTAACCTAAATCATGTCTATAGGGTCTACGTCTAAGCTCCAGCGTACTTTTTGTGCAAGTTTACTGGTACTTAAATAATCAACCATTTGCGCAAGGTACTGATGTAATATGCGACGATCTTGCGCTTGAATATGCAATTGAAAACGATACATGCCTGCGACTCTTTCAAGTGGGGCAGGGATCGGACCGAGCAATTGTATACCAGATACCCCATTCACAGGAACCAAATCCGTCAAAAAATCGACGACTAGTTTAATACTATGTCCTTGTGCACGCACAATGGCCATATTTGTAATGGGCGGTAAGTCAGCATCATCGCGCTCACTAAGAGCAAAGCGGGCAAAGTCTTGGTAACCATTATTAACTAAGTCTTGCAAAAGAGGGTGTTCTGGAAAGTGTGTTTGTAATAACACTTGACCAGGTTCTCCTGAACGTCCAGCACGCCCCGCTACTTGGGTGACTAATTGCGCTAAATGCTCTGTCGCTCTGAAGTCGCATGAGTATAAGCCGCTATCTACATCTAAAATTATAACAAGGCTCACATCTGCAAAGTGATGGCCTTTGGCAAGCATTTGTGTGCCCACTAAAATGCGTGCGCCCCCTAGGTTTATTTCATCAAGTGCTTTTTCAAGGCTACCTTTTCGGCGAGTTGAATCGCGGTCTATACGAGTAACGGGTGTATCAGGGAACTCGGTCGATAAAAACTCTTCAATTTGCTCTGTGCCTTTACCGTTAGGAAATATTTGCGTACTTCCACAGTCAGGGCATTGGTGAGGGACAGGGTACTGGTCGCCACAGTGATGACAGATCATTTGCCCAATCGCTTTATGAAATGTAGCGCTGGTACTGCATCGTTTACACTCGCTCAACCAACCGCACTCATGGCAAATAAGGGTTGGTGAGAAACCTCGGCGATTTAAAAATACCATAACCTGTTTACCGCGATTTAAGTGCTGACGCATAGTAGCAAGGCTTGCATGTGCAATACCTGCTTGGTCGGGCTGACCTTTCATATCGAGTAACTTAAACTGATTGTCAGTCGCTGTTTGCGCACGCTCCGTTAAACTTAATAGCTGGTATTTGTTATTAATTGCTTTGTGAAGTGTTTCAAGCGCGGGTGTGGCGCTGCCTAATATAAGCGGAATTTTATGCTGAAAAGCTCTGTAAGCGGCTAAATCACGAGCATGGTAACGAAGGGTATCTTGTTGTTTAAATGACGAGTCGTGTTCTTCATCAACAACAATCATACCGAGTTTTAAAAATGGTAGAAAAATACTCGAACGCGTGCCAATAACTATCGCGCAACTGCCTTTTTCGCAAAAACGCCATGTTTGTAAACGTTCGTTGTCGGTAAGTGCTGAGTGCCAAAGCATAATGGGTGTATCAGGAAAGCGGCGGCGAAAACGGTTTACGGTTTGTGGTGTTAGGCCGATTTCGGGCACGAGTACGAGGGCTTGCTCGCCACGTTTGAGTACTTCTTCTAGGCACTGTAAATACACTTCGGTTTTACCGCTGCCCGTTACGCCTTCTAATAAGAAGCTGCTAAAGCCAGTACTTTGATTTATAGCTGTGCAAGCAACCGCTTGTTCTTTATTTAGTACTGGTTTACTACCGACGGTTGGAGCAACACTTTGCCATTGGTTATCGTGCTCAATAGTTTGTGTTATGAGTTCTTTATCTATTAAGCTATCTATTGTTTTTTTACTAAAGCCCAGTGCTTTTAACTCAGTTAATGATGACTTACCTGATTGCGATAACTGCTTTAATAGGTTGAGCTGTGTTTTAGCTTTTAACGACGGTACTTTTGCACCTTTTTCTGTCAGGGCAACCATATTAATACTGGTTTTATCAGGCGATTCACCTTGGCGAAGTGCACCAGGTAGCGCTATATGAATAGTTTCGCCTAATGGGTAGCAATAATAGCGGGCAGTAAAGCTAAGGAGTTCTAAATGCTGGGCACTTAAAATAGGGGCGTCGTCTATTACCTCTATAATATTTTTAATTTTATTTAAAGGGACGTCGGTACTGCTTTTAATACCCAAAACAACCGCTACTTTTTTTTGATTACCAAAAGGTACCAAAACCCGCATGCCAGGTAGTAAAGGAGTTGATAAGCCACTGAGCTGTTCTTCTATTTTATAATCAAAGGTGCGTGGAAGCGGGACTTTAATAGCAACTTCAACAAAACTCATAACAACTCAACCCGTAAAATTAATGCTGTAATGTACTAAAAATAACGCTAAAAACCTACTAGCAATAGCGCTTGAGACAGAGATTGTTCACTTTTTTGGCAAAAATATAAATAAATACTTGTGTGGGGGGAGGTTGTTGGATAAAATCCGCCACCAACAAATTTGTTTTAACGACGTATGGTGCCAAACTCCGGGTTTGGAGAGCGATGCGGCCTTAACTAGAGGTTCCTATGAAAGAAGGTATTCACCCTAAGTACGAAGTAATTTCTGCAACATGTTCATGTGGAAATAAATTCGAAACTAGCTCAACTCTTTGTAAAGACATTCACTTAGACGTATGTTCTGCGTGTCACCCGTTTTACACTGGTAAGCAAAAAGTTTTAGACACTGGCGGACGTGTTGATCGCTTCAACAAGCGCTTCGGTGCACTTGCCAGCAAGAAGTAATTATTGCTGTTTAGTTAAAAAAAGCACCTTAGGGTGCTTTTTTTGTGCCTAAAATTTGTTATTTATTATCTTATACCAACCTGCATAAATCTTTGAGCAATTTAACGAATTAAATTGCACTATAACGTCGTTAAAAAATTTTTATTTAGAACAACTAGATACAAAAATTTTAGCCTAGTTCTAGCGTAATTTTCTTAACGTTAAATAGACCCCATATATAAGCAGATTGGTATTATTTCGTTGATTTTAACGATCCCCTCCTTTTGCATAACTATTTCCTATTCTTATTCTGAGTATGCATAATCCTTTACAGACAAATCGATAGATATTCTCTATATTTTAAATAGTACAATTTTTAACTAGGTTGATAAAAGTAGCTAACGTGGGCTTATCTGTTTTTAAAGTAGGGTAGTAGGCTGTTATTCTAAGTTTATGCTGATACTTTAAGTATACATTTTATAAGATTTTGATAGGCATAAAAGCACCTTAAAACTTACTTTTTAGGTGAATTTTTATTTATTAAATGTTGATATAATCCTGCAAAGTTACTGAAAAACCTCTTAAAATTATAGGATATAGCATATAACAGGATAGACCTGATATTGCTTGGAATTTAAAAATAATAAGGGTATCGTACCCCAAGACTCCATCTCTCACTTTAACTTAAATTGCAGGATACAATCGCGTTATGTCTGACTTTCGTGAACAAGCACTACATTACCACTCACATCCCGTACCAGGTAAAATTAGCATTGAGCTTACAAAACCAGCTGAAACGGCTCATGATCTTGCACTTGCGTATAGCCCAGGTGTTGCCGAACCTGTACGTGAAATAGCTGCAGATCCTGCAAATGCTTATAAATATACTGGTAAAGGTAACATGGTTGCGGTTATTACTAATGGTACTGCAATTCTAGGCCTTGGTAATTTAGGTCCTTTAGCGTCTAAGCCCGTAATGGAAGGTAAAGCGTTATTGTTTAAACGTTTTGCAGGGCTTGATTCTATCGATATTGAAGTTAAGCACAAAACAACAGAAGACTTTATTAATACGGTTGCCAATATTGCCGACACATTCGGTGGTATTAACCTTGAAGATATTAAAGCACCAGAGTGTTTTGAAATAGAAAAAGCATTAATAGAGCGTTGTAGTATTCCTGTTTTTCATGATGATCAACACGGTACTGCCATTGTAACGGCTGCTGGTATGTTAAATGCGCTAGAAGTACAAGGTAAGTCAATTGAAGATGCAATTATTGTATGTTTAGGTGCAGGCGCTGCCGCTGTTGCGTGTATGGAGCTGTTAATTAAGTGTGGTGCACTGCGTGAACACATTTATATGCTTGACCGCAAAGGTGTTATTCATACCCGCCGCGATGACTTAAATGAATATAAACAGCTTTTTGCTAACAATACCGATAAGCGTACATTGCAAGATGTAATTGCAGATGCGGATGTATTTGTGGGTGTTTCTGGCCCTAACTTATTAGCGGCTGAAGATTTAAAGCTAATGGCTGCAAAACCAGTTGTGTTTGCATGTTCAAATCCAGATCCTGAGATTGATCCTGCACTTGCGCACGGCGCACGCAACGATTTAATCATGGCAACAGGACGCTCTGATTACCCTAACCAAGTTAATAATGTTTTATGTTTCCCGTTTATTTTCCGTGGTGCACTTGATGTACGTGCAAGCGCTATTAACGATGAAATGAAAATTGCTGCAGTAGATGCTATTCGAAGTATTGCCAAAGAGCCAGTACCTGCAGAAGTTTTAAAAGCCGCTGGTGTAGATAAACTAGAATTTGGTGCGCAGTATATTATTCCAAAACCAATGGATCCACGTTTACTGCCGCGTATAGCAAGAGCTGTTGCACTTGCTGCTATTGAGTCAGGTGTTGCACAAATTGAGCTACCTGAAAACTATATGCAGTAAATCTATACAGTAGAGCTATGCAATAAAATTTAGACATAAAAAAACCTCAGTAATTACTGAGGTTTTTTTGTCTTTGTAATATTTATTCTTCGTTTAAAACGGGTACTTCTAGACCCATTTCTTGCATTATTTTTTTAACTTCTTCTGGCACTTTTTCGGCGTTATCTTTACGTAAGTCATCGTCATTTGGTAAAGGTTGGCCAGTAAAAGCATGCAAAAATGCCTCACATAGCAATTCACTATTTGTAGCATGGCGAAGGTTATTGATTTGACGACGTGTACGTTCGTCAGTTAATACCTTTAATACATTTAGCGGGATCGAAACGGTGATCTTTTTAACTTGCTCTGATTTTTTACCGTGTTCTGCGTATGGGTGAATATACTCACCATTCCATTTAGCCATAAGATGTATCGTTGCCTCAGATTATTAATTTCTCACACGGTATAAAAAGCGTGTAAATATGCGTGAAATTCTATCGATTTAAAAAAGATAGTCAAATAATAGATACCGATCTATCTTAATAAGCCTATTGTAGGTGTAAAGATAAGCACACTTTTGTGAGCTAAAATGTGTTATTCGCAGAGGCCCCTTCTACTTTTAGCCATCTAGAGCTTTAAAATACTTTGACTTATCAAAACGGATAACTTACTCTTTTAGACGTCTAAACATCCAAATTAATCAGGTGACGAATATGAGCGAAAAAAACAAAGCGACCATTGCTGTACGTAACGGCGTTGATGCTGATAAACATCATGGTGCGGTGGTACCGCCAATTTATTTATCGACTACTTATTCGTTTGCCGACTTTGATACTAAGCGTGAGTATGATTATGGTCGTAGCGGTAATCCTAATCGTGATATTTTAGCTGAGACGCTTGCTAAGCTTGAAGGTGGCGCTCGTGGCATAATTACAGCTACAGGCATGGCTGCCGTGCATTTAGCTACTCAGCTACTTAATAGTGACGATACGTTAGTAATTCCACATGATTGTTATGGTGGCAGCTATCGTTTATTTACATCTTTACAAAAACGCGGACTACTAAAGCTCGAAATATTAGATTTAACAAAAGAAGAAAGCCTTCAACAAATTTTAGTAATTAAACCAAAGCTTATTTGGATAGAAACCCCAAGTAACCCAGTACTTCGTTTAACAGATATTAAAGCGGTTACCGATGTGGCTAAGCAATGCGGTGCATTGGTGGCTGCAGATAACACGTTTTTGTCGCCTGCCTTACAAAACCCTATTAAGTTTGGTGTAGATATTGTGGTGCATTCAACCACTAAATACATTAACGGACACTCAGATGTAGTAGGCGGCGCTGTTATTGCAGCAACACAAAAGTTAGGCGATGAGCTTGCTTGGTGGGCTAATAACATTGGTATTACGGGTGCGCCTTTTGATAGCTATTTAACGCTTCGTGGTTTACGTACTTTAAATGTGCGCCTAAGGCAGCATCAAGAAAATGCACTGGCAATAGCTAAGTACCTTGAAAGCTCTGAATATGTAAGCCAAGTTTACTACCCAGGTCTTGAGTCACATCCTCAACATGAGCTGGCTAAAGCACAGCAACTTGGTTTTGGTGGCATGGTTAGTTTTGATATTAAAGGCGATATAAATGACGCTGCAGCATTTTTAACTAGCCTTAAAACGTTTAGTTTAGCTGAGTCACTAGGTGGCGTAGAGAGCTTAATTTGTCACCCTGCAACTATGACGCACGCAGGTATGGAGGCAACAGCACGTTTAGAGGCGGGTGTGGGCGATACGCTTATTCGTATTTCGGTAGGTATTGAAGATATACACGATTTAGTCGCTGATTTTGAACGAGTGTTTGAACTTGTAAAACCAGGGCAAAATAAAAATGTTGGCCGTGTAGGCAAAGGAGCAGGCACTCCTGGTGGTAACGTTAAATTAAGTGCAGCCCGTCCGGCGCTTTGGTGATTAATATGGTCAATTGTGTACATAAATTTGGTGGCTCGAGTTTAAGCTCTAGTGAGCGCTATCAAAGCGTAGCTAAAATAATTATTGGGCATACTCAGACGGGCGACTGTGTGGTGGTATCGGCTGCGGGTAAGACAACCGATACGCTAGTATTACTTTGGCAAAGCTATCAAAAACAAGATACTCAAGCAGTAGCTGATATTTTACTGCAGTTAAATAACCATCAAAGTGATTTAATAGAGCAGTTATTACAAGCTGATTTAAAGCGCAGCGCACTTAAAACACTAAGTATCGAACTTAGCTATATTGCAGAACTTACTCAAGCTGAGCAGCTAAAAGAGGCTGCATTACTTGCACATGGCGAACTGTGGTCAGCACGTTTACTCGCTACTTATTTACAGCAGCTAAATATTGAGGCATGCGCTCAAGATGCACGTACTCTTTTTACCTTAAATGATGGCGAATTAATGCATGCGCAAAATGCGCAGCAATGTGGGCAGTTAATTTTGCCTAATAAGATAAATGTTGTTACTGGGTTTATTGCAGCAGATATCAAAGGCGATACTGTAACGCTTGGCCGAAATGGCAGTGACTACAGTGCAACACTACTTGCAAATTATTGCAATGCTAAGCAAGTATGTATTTGGACTGATACACAGGGAGTGTATAGCACTGATCCTCGAAAGGTAAAAAAAGCGATTAAATACGGCAAAATTTGCCGTGGGCAAGCTAATTTATTAGCTCGTTTGGGTAACCCTGTATTACATGCAAAAACACTATCGCCACTTAAAAACACAGATATTAAGCTAGCTGTTCGCAGTAGTTTTGACGTACAAGCAAGTCCAACAGATATAGTCAAAGAAGGTTCAGCGAAGAAAAAGCGCTTTATAACCACGTTGCAAAATGTTGACCTATTAATGGTTGAAGGATTAAGTGAAGGTGAGGTTGCAAGTGTTAGTCAGCTTATTCAGCATAGCCTTCATCACTTTAACCATAATGGTGAAGTGTATTTAGTAGTACCTGCAGCACAAACTTATCTGGTTATTAATTATTTTGCGGGTAGGGCAAATATTAGCGAGTCAAATTTAAACGGTTGTGCAATTGTAGCGCCTGAGCAAGACGTTAATACATTAAGCTTACAAGCATTAGATTTATTAAAACTCCACAGCATAAAACCTCGTTTTGCCCATCAAGATACTGGCTATGCTTTATTGCTTACCGATCAATTTATAGATAGTGATATACAAAGTGACTTACACGATAAGCTAATTAATAAAGGCCAAGAAATCGCAATTATAGTTGCGGGGCTTGGTAACGTTGGCGACGTTTTCATTAAACAGTTATCGGCACAATTTGAGCGTTTATCGGATGACTTTAGTATTAAATTAGTCGGTCTAATTCGCTCTAAAAAAATGCTGTTTAATGCAAGTGGTATTAATACACAGCAATGGAAAACTCAATGGCAGCATGAGGCAAATAGCTATCAATCTGCAGATTTACTGAATGCTATAAATGAGCTCGATTACGAGCATAAAATTGTAATTGATATTACCGCAAGTGAACAATTTAGCTTGTTATATCCAGACTTTGTAGATAGAAACTGTCATTTAATTAGTGCTAATAAATACGCTGGAACAGCACCGACTACTTGGTATAAAGCACTTCGTAGTAATATTACAGAACGTAATTTACATTGGCGATATAACACCAGTGTAGGCGCTGGCTTACCTATTAACTTTGCTTTGGCTGATTTGCAAAATAGTGGCGATAAAATAACACGTATAGAAGGTGTTTTCTCAGGCACGCTTTCGTGGTTATGTAGTAAATATGATGGAACAAGGCCATTTTCTGAGTTGCTACTGGAAGCTCAGAAAATGGGATTCACAGAGCCAGACCCTCGCGAAGATTTATCTGGGCGAGATATGCAGCGTAAGCTACTTATTTTAGCTCGAGAGCTAGGTGTTGAGCTTGAACTTGACGATATTAGCTTATCGGCATTGATGCCAGATGAACTTGCGCTGGGAAGTTGGGATGACTTTTTAAATAAAAAAGCACAGCTAGACGCGTTCATCGAAGAGCATGCAGTGACAGCAAAGTCTAAAAATTCAGTACTTAGATATACGGGCTTGTTAGAAATCACACAAGGTGAAGTAATTGCTAAAGTGGGAATAGCGTATGTGCCTAATGGCGATGCGTTAGCAAACCTTACACCAGGCGATAATATTTTTGTAATTAATAGCAAATGGTATAGCGATAACGCATTAGTGATTCAGGGGCCAGGAGCGGGTAGGGAAGTGACCGCTGCGGGTGTGCACTCTGATTTATATTGGCTTGTTCAAAACTTAAAATAAACATTTGGTTTAAACAAAAACGGCAGCTTAAATAAGCTGCCGTTTTTGTATTACATACATATTACTAAAATAGCTCTTCTTCTGTTTTAGTGTCTTCTTCAAATATATCGTTAGGCTGAGATAGCACATACTTTGTAGGTGCGGTGCCTTTTTCAAAATATTCAAATCGACTTGTGTAGTCATTTTTATGGCTAAGTAAGCCTGTAGCTAAATCAATACGAATAGAAACGAGTCCCTCAGGCGGCTCAATTGGGGCTTCAGGCTTGCCTTCAAGTGCCGCTTTCATAAATTCAACCCACGCTGGCTGCGCGGTTTTAGCGCCCGATTCAGCACCTGATATTTGGCTGCTATCTAGGTTGTTGTTATATGTAGAGCGACCAAGAGCGTTGCCCGGATTATCAAAGCCAACCCAAACTGAGGTCATCACATTACTATTAAAACCGCTAAACCAGGTATCTACTGAGTCATTAGTTGTGCCTGTTTTACCCGAAATATCGCGACGGTCTAGTGCTTGTGCTCGCCAACCGGTTCCACTCCAACCTGTTTTATGAGCCCAGCTACCCCCCCCCCAGATTGCACTATTCATAGCATCGGCAATTAAAAATGCATTCTGCTTAGAAATAATTCTCGGTGCACATTTTTTAGTTTGCTCCTCTTCACCATCACTATTATGAATTGAGAGTGCATTGAGTGTTGGCAAAGGCTCTTCGTCACAGGCAAGAGCAGGGTTTGCTTTAAACAATACATTGCCATAAGCGTCTTGAATTTCTGAGATGAAGTAAGGTTCAATTAAGTGACCGCCATTGGCAAATGTACTCATGCCTCGGGCAAGTTCAAGGGGAGTAATGGAAGCACTGCCAAGGGCTAATGATTCACTGCGATTAATGTCAGCGTCTTTAAAGCCAAATTTTAGTAAGTGATCAGCTGTACGTTGTAATCCAACACCACGCAGTAAACGCACCGAAATAACGTTTTTAGACTGTGCTAAAGCACGGCGAATTCGAATAGGACCGTTGTAAACAGCAGGGCTGTTTTTAGGGCGCCATGCTACGCCTTGGCTCTTATCCCATTGGTTTATAGGTGCATCATTTAATATAGACGCAAGCGTGTAACCTTTTTCAAGTGCTGCTGAATATATAAAAGGTTTTATATTAGAACCCACTTGACGCTTAGCTTGTATCGCTCGGTTGTATTGACTTTGCTCAAAGCTGTAACCCCCTACAATAGCTTTTATTCTACCGTCTTGTGGATCGAGGGATACAATAGCGCTTGATGCTTCTGGTATTTGGCTTAATAAGTAGCTGTTATCTTCGTTTTGACGTACCCATATTTGCATACCTGGCGTTAAAATATCAGTAGCTGCTTTTGGAGCAAAGCTTTGGCGGTAGCGAGTAATATACTTACGCGCCCATTTTAAACTATCCCAACTGAGAGTTGTTTGCTCACCGTTTTTAAGTAGTACTGTAGCTGTTTTATTATTAACACTGAGTACTGCTGCAACTTTTAAAGTGCCTAACTCATTTACGCTCTGTAATTTATTGAGTATTTGTTGCTCAGTTAAAGCTGGTTGTGTTTCAGGATTCCATAAAACATCAGTTGGACCTCTAAAACCATGACGCATATCGTAACTGTGTAAGTTATTTACAAGTGCGTTTTGCGCTGCTTTTTGAACCTTTGACTCTACTGAGGTAAAAATTTTAAAACCAGAGTTATAGGCTTTATCTACCCCATAGCGCGAAACCATTTCAGCGCGCACCATTTCAGAGATATACGGTGCGTATAAGTTTATTTCTGCACCGTGAAAATAAGCTGTAATAGGTTGGCTAGTTGCTTCGTTATATTGCTCTTGTGTTATATAGTCTTCGGTCAGTAAACGGCCTAAAACTACATTTCGGCGTGCTTTTGCACGCGTTGGGTTACGAATTGGGTTTAAAGCTGAAGGTGCTTTAGGTAAACCTGCAATCATCGCCATTTGTGCAAGTGTTAAATCTTTTAGCTCTTTACCGTAATAAACTTGCGCTGCTGCACCAATACCGAAAGCACGATTACCTAATTCTATTTTATTAAGATAAAGCTCTAAAATTTCGTCTTTTGTTAACACTCCTTCAATATGAAGCGCTATAAATATTTCTTTAACTTTACGAATATATGCTTTTTCGCGTGTTAAAAAGAAATTACGAGCAAGCTGCATAGTAATAGTACTTGCACCTTGTTTTTTCTCGCCAGTAGATATAAGAACAACAGCCGAACGTACTATACCAATAGGGTCTATGCCTATATGATCGTAAAATCGATTATCTTCTGTCGCTAAAAATGCATTAATGAGTGTTTGAGGAATTTCATCAATAGTCACTGGAATACGACGTTTTTCACCAAATTGATTGATTAAAAGCCCATCTTTAGTGAATACTTGCATAGGAGTTTGTAATTGCACGTCTTTTAAAACTTGCACACTGGGGATATCAGGTTTAACGTAGTAATAAAGACTGATCAAAGTAATCAGACCAATTAACACACAAATGATAAAAAATTGTAAAGTTCGTTTTAATAAAATCACTTATATTTCCCTAAATGGACTCCCAATTGCGAGTTTTGACTGCTAGTATATATTGATTAAAAAATGAATAATATTTTTTCATATAAAAATTATAACTTGTTTATTATTAAAACAAAGGCCAAGTTGAAACATGCTAAGTCAACTATTTCAAAAACCGTCCCAAATGATGGTAGGAATTGATATTGGATCACACTCTATTAAGGCTGTGCTTTTACGTGAAATTGAAACTGGATTTCGACTCGAAGCACTTGCAATTGAGCCGATGCCAAAAGGCGCAATGAGTGAGCGCACAATTCAAGATATTGAAGCGATTGGTAACGTAATTACAAAATTAAGAAAAAAATTACCAAAGTCGTTAAAATCTGCAGCAGTGGCTGTTTCTGGCCAAACAGTCATTACAAAAGTGATCTTCATGGATGTATCGTTAACTGATGCTGAACTTGAGTCGCAAATTGAAATTGAAGCCGATAGTTTAATTCCATATCCTCTTGATGAAGTGAGCCTCGACTTTGAGAAGCTTTCGACGAATGAGGCCGACCCTAGTAAAATGAATGTTTTGCTTTCAGCTGCTCGTACTGAGAGTGTAGAAGCGCGTGTTGGCGCTTTAGAAGCTGCAAATTTAGAAGCTAAAATAGTTGATGTAGAAAGCTATGCATTAAGTCGTGCAATGGATGTGTATTACCAACAATTACCTAGCGACGCATTTAATAAATGTGTGGCTGTGGTTGATATTGGTGCAGTTTTAATGCTCGTGAGCGTTGTTCAAGCAGGGGAAACAATTTATACACGTGACCAAGTTTTTGGTGGCGATCAATATACAAATAGTATTGTTGCTTATTATAATAAAGGGTTTGATGAAGCTGAAATTGGTAAAACATCAGGTGATTTACCGCCAAACTACACCTTTGAAGTATTAGCCCCTTTTCAAACTTCGTTACTTCAACAAGTACGACGTGCGGTGCAAATGTTTTTAACAACCAGTGGCAAAGAGCAAATCGACTATATTGTATTAACGGGCGGTACATCGATGATTAAAGGTATTGACCGATTACTCATTGAAGAACTAGGTATTCACTCTGTCGTTGCTGAGCCTTTTGAAAATATGGAAATTTCTCCAAAAGTAGATCGTAATGTAATGCAGCGTCACAAAACGCAGTTTGCAATTGCGACAGGGTTGGCATTAAGGAGCTTTTCAACATGCCACATATAAATCTACTTCCTTGGCGTGAATCGCAGCGCGAAGAATCGAAAAAGAAATTTGTAACTATACTTATTGGTGTCGTTATACTTTGTTTTGCGAGTATGTACTTATTAAGCTCTTTTTATAGTGCATTAAAAGACGGTCAAAACTTAAAGAATAACTATTTAAGCTCAGAAATTAGCATGCTAGATAAAAAAATAAGTGAAATTAGAAGTTTAGATAAAAGAAAAGAAAACTTACAACAGCGTATGAGACTCATTGAAGAATTACAAAGCAGCCGTAATTTGGGTACGCAAATAATGGATGAAGTTGCCAAAATAGTACCGGGTGGGGTTTATTTAACAAAACTCGAGCGCAGAGGCAGCCAAATACATGTATTGGGACGCAGTGAATCTAATAATCGTTTATCAACAATGCTGCGCCAAGTACAAAGCTCATATTTACTAGAGAATCCTTCAATGCAAGGCATTGTTGCAGGCGATCAATCTTCGCGTTTACTTAGTGATTTTAATATGGAATTTTATGTAAAACCATTTGATAAAATTGGTGAGGTTAGCGATGAGCCTTGATTTTAAAGCACTGAGTGAAATTGATTGGAATGAAATAGAGCTCGATAACATTGGCGATTGGCCTATTGCAGTTAAAGCAATTTGCTGTACGTTTGTTGCCGGACTTGTATTGTTTTTTAGTTATAGCCTATTAGTTTCTGATGAAATTGATAGTTACCACAGTGCAGTTGCGAAAGAGGTCGAGTTACGCACAACTTATCGCACTAAATACGCAGTCGCGAGTAAGCTTGAGATCTACCGTCAACAAATGATTGAAATGGAAGATAAGTTTTCACAATTATTAAAACGTTTACCTACCTCTAACGAAACCCCTGGTTTACTTGATGATTTGTCGTATGTTGGCACAACAAGTGGTC
The DNA here is from genome assembly GCF_011378625.1 of Pseudoalteromonas sp. c7(2019). Taxonomy (NCBI): domain Bacteria; kingdom Pseudomonadati; phylum Pseudomonadota; class Gammaproteobacteria; order Alteromonadales; family Pseudoalteromonadaceae; genus Pseudoalteromonas; species Pseudoalteromonas sp. c7(2019). The sequence goes on from NZ_WTKS01000008.1 coordinate 83,228, forward strand.
TGACTTTTTTAAAAATAGGTTGGTTACCAGAAGTCGAGAAAGAATTTTATACTGAATTACCGATTAAAATAGAAGTGATAGGGACCTACCATGAATTTGGTGAGTTTGTGGGTAAAGTAGCTCAGTTACCACGAATTGTAAGCTTACATGACTTTTCTATTTTATCATCGGGCGATAAACAGTTAACATTTAGTGTTGTTGCAAAAACATATCGTTATGAAGAAGGGGTTAAAAAATGAAGCTCCTTCGCGTAGTACCTGTAGTAATGGTGTTTGTTTTGAGTGGTTGTAATGATGATACGTCTGAGCAAAAAGAATTTATTGATCAAGTAAAAGCAAGCACAACACCAAAGGTTGAATCAATTCCTGAGCTGACAAAGTTTGAAATATTTGAGTACAGTGCTGGTCAGCTACGTAGCCCGTTTGTAGCGCCTCAGCCTGAGATAATCCAAAATAAATTAACGCAAGTAAAAAACTGTTTGCACCCAGATCAAGAGCGTCGCCGCGAACCGTTAGAAAAATACCCGCTAGATAACTTAGCAATGAAAGGCACAATTGGTTCTAGTGGACAAATATGGGCATTAATAACAGCAGCTGACGCTACTTTGCATCGTGTAACGGTAGGGAATTACCTTGGTAGTTATGATGGCAAAGTAAAAACAGTAAGTAACGACTATATAGAGTTAGTGGAATTAATCCCTGATGGGTCTGGCTGTTGGAAAGAGCGCTTGACTAAATTAGAAATGTTAGAGGCGGCAACAGATGGCGCAAATTAATAATAAAAAAGGTAAAAATAGCATGCATAAGGATGTACTTTGGCTTCATCGTATTTCACGAACATTACTGGCTGCTGTTGCTTTAGTCACTGTAAATTCAGCCGTTGCAGGGCCGTTACTTTATGATGTTCGTTATAATCCATTACTTAAAGGCGAAACTGAGTTACAGCTTGTTTTTGATGAAGAGTTAACGCTTGAGCCAAAAGTTCAGGTGTTTAATAGCCCAGCCCGAATCGAAATGTTTTTTGATACCGCAGAGTTAGAGGTTGGTTTAAATGATGTTGAAGTTAATCAAGCTGGAATTAGCAGTGTTACTAATGTTTTAACTAACAGTGGTTTAAAGGTAACGGTAAACTTAGATAGATTAAAAATTTATGAAACTGAAGTTCATAACAACTTAGTATCAATACGCGTGTCTGATAATCCTCTTACAGAATCTGAAAATGAAGATGTAGCGATGGACTCAGGTGACGTAAGTGGAAATTACATCAACCGTATCCAATCAATTGACTTTAGACGTGGTGAAAAGGGCGAAGCGAAAGTACTCGTATTTTTACAAGACACTCAAGCTGCAATTGAAGTTCATGAAAGTGGCGGTAAAATTTACGCTGACTTTCATCACACCGATATTTTAGATGACCTACTTTATGAATTAGATGTATTAGATTTTGGTACTGTTGTAAGTAATATCGAGACTTTTAAAGAAGACGGATTAAGTCGTGTCGTTATTGAGCCAAACGCTCAGTTTACATTTACGTACCAGCAAATAGATAATATTTTAACGCTGACGGTAGAAAAAGATGAAACGCAAAACGCCTATTTAGATGGTGGCGTTGAGTATCAAGGTCGCCCTATGACCTTAAATTTTCAAGATATCTCTGTGCGAGCAGCACTACAAATTATTGCGGGTTATAACGATTTTAACTTAGTAACCAGTGATTCAGTGACAGGTAATATAACACTGCGCTTAGATGGCGTACCGTGGGATCAAGCGCTTGACGTAGTATTGCGTATTAAAGGGCTAGACAAACGCATGGATGGCTCTATTTTAATGGTAGCGCCTGCAGAGGAGCTTGCGGCACGTGAAGCTAAAGATTTAAAAGCTAAACAGCAAGTTGAAGACTTAGAACCACTCTATAGTGAATACATTCGATTAAACTATGCTAAAGCCGAAAATTTTGCTGACTTATTAAAAACAGATAGGAACAGTATTATAACTGCCCGCGGTAGTGTATCGGTTGATCAGCGTACAAATACTTTATTGGTAAAAGATACTGTAAAGAGTATAGAAAACATTCGCCGGATGATAGAAACACTCGATATTCCGGTACAGCAGGTTGTAATCGAATCTCGAATGGTAACTGTGCGCGATAACGTTACTGAAGACTTAGGCGTACGCTGGGGGTTTAGTGATCAAGGCAGTAGTGTTGGTATTTCTGGCTCCCTTGAAGGCGCAGAAGGTATTTATAACGCGACATCAACTTCAAATGCGCCAAGTATTTCAGATCGATTAAATGTAAATTTACCAATTTCTAATCCTGCGGCCAGTATTGGTTTGCACATAGCAAAGTTGGCTAACGGTACATTAATTGATTTAGAGCTAAGTGCTCTTGAAGAAGAGAATAAAGGCGAAATTATTGCTAGTCCGCGTATTATAGCGGCTAATCAGCAAAAAGCGCGAATAGAGCAAGGTACTGAAATACCTTACACTGAGTCAGCTTCAAGTGGTGCTACTACTGTAAGCTTTAAAAAAGCGGTACTAAGCTTAGAAGTAACACCTCATATCACACCTGATAATAAAGTAATTCTAGACTTAATTATTACTCAAGATACTCGTGGTGATACTGTACAAACGGGAACAGGTGAAGCAGTGTCTATTGATACCCAAGAGATTCAAACTCAAGTGTTAGTTGAGAATGGACAAACCGTAGTACTCGGTGGTATTTTCCAGCAGCAGATCATTAATACTACGAGTAAAGTGCCAATTTTAGGTGACATTCCTTACGTAGGAAGACTATTTAAAACCACAAGTGAGTTTAATGAAAAGCGTGAATTACTTATTTTTGTGACACCAAAAATACAAATTGATTAAAATACAGTGGTTTTATGTTAACCAACGGGTGATTATTTAGATTAATTGCTCGTTATATGGCTTTTTATGCTAATTGACTTGAAATACCCCCGCAATTACTGAGATAATCCCCTCCTTAATTTTGGGGCCAGGTCGTTAGGCGGGGTTTTATTTCAAATTTTAGAGTTTGTTTGTACTAAAAGATATGGCTGAGAAACGTAATATATTTCTAGTTGGCCCCATGGGGGCTGGCAAAAGCACGATTGGTCGTCACATCGCTGACCAATTACACCTTGAATTTGTTGATTCTGATCAAGAAATCGAACGCCGCACAGGTGCAGATATTGCATGGGTATTCGATCTTGAAGGTGAAGAAGGCTTTAGACTTCGAGAAGAGTCTGTTATTGGCGATTTAACCGAGATGCAAGGTATTGTACTTGCTACCGGTGGTGGTTCAGTAATGAGCAAAGAAGTTCGAAACAAGCTTTCGGCTCGAGGTATCGTTGTATACCTAGAGACACCTATAGAGAAGCAAGTTGCACGCACGCAACGCGACAAGCGTCGCCCATTACTGCAAACTGAAGAAGCACCTCGTAACGTACTAGAGCGCTTAGCAGAAGAACGCGAGCCACTATACAAAGAAGTTGCTGATTTTGTTGTACGTACCGATGAGCAAAGCGCTAAAGTTGTTGCTAACCAAATCATCGAGAAATTAGATTTTTAAAAACCAATAATAAAGGAATAGCTAAGCATGCTTAAATTAACTGTTAATTTGGACGAGCGAAGTTATCCTATTTATATTGGGCAATCTGCACTTCAAGATAATGGCCGCCTGGTTCACCACATTGGTGATTGTCGGCCTATCATCATTACTAATGACACAATAGCGCCTTTATATTTGCAAAGGTTACTTGATTCATTAGCTGATCTAAATCCGCTATCTTTTATTATTCCTGACGGTGAGCAATATAAATCACTAGAATGGTTTGAAAAAATATCAGCATTTTTACTACAAAATAACTGTGGCCGAGATACGTGTTTAATTGCGTTAGGTGGCGGTGTTGTAGGTGACCTAACTGGTTTTGTAGCGGCTTGTTATCAGCGCGGCGTACCGTTTATTCAAATACCAACGACAGTGCTTTCACAGGTTGATTCATCGGTAGGTGGAAAAACGGCAGTAAATCATCCGTTAGGTAAAAATATGATAGGGGCATTTTATCAGCCTCAAGCGGTTTTTATTGATACGCAAACATTACACACTCTACCTGCACGAGAGTTTGCAGCAGGTATGGCTGAGGTAATTAAGTATGGTCTGATTTACGATACCGAATTATTTGCCTATTTAGAGCTAAATGTGACTAATTTACAGCAACTAGATGAAGCATGCTTACAGCATATCATTTTTAGATGTTGTGAAATAAAAGCGCTTATAGTTGCTCAAGATGAAAAAGAACATGGCTTACGAGCTTTGTTAAACTTAGGCCATACATTTGCCCATGCAATTGAGGCACAGATGGGTTATGGCGTTTGGTTACACGGCGAAGCTGTTGCAACAGGAATGGTATTAGCAGCTAAACTTGCCAAGACACGCCAAGATTTAAGCGCAAGCGAAGTTGATCGAATTATTAAGCTGCTTGAGCTATATAATTTACCAACAGAAATTCCAAAGCAAATGACTAGCGAGCAGTTTTTAACGCATATGCGTAAAGACAAAAAGAATAAAAAAGGCACTATCCGCTTTATTCTACCTACCCAATTTGGCCAGTGTGCATTAGTTGATAATGTATCTGATGATCAAGTTAGAGACTTAATCGAGCAGTAAATGCAGTCACAAATTTTACCAAGCCGTGCGGCTTTGGTGGATAGAATCGCACTGCAATTTGAGTACGGGCAAAATTTAATTGTTTTACTTGGCACTTCTGGGCTAGGTAAAAGTTACATGCTCGAAACCTTCATTACAGATAAATACAACGACTTTAATAAAGCCTTCGTGCAAGTAAGTGCACAAATGACTGATGCTCAGCTAATGAGTGAGTTATTAGAGCAAAGCTTTAACTCTCCCCTGATTGATCATAACTTAAGTTTACCTGAAAACTATTACCAATTACTGCAGCAGCAACCATGCGGGCCATGTTTATGGGTACTTGATGGCGGTAGGCAATTATCTGATGAGATGTTAATTGAGCTTGAGTTACTTTCTAAAAACAGCCCAAATACGCTATATATTATAATAGCTTCACAGTCTAAACTGGCTTTAAATAACGCTGTTGAAATTTATCTGGAGCCGCTAACGCTTCGAGAAAGCAAGATGTTATTGCAGTGGTACTTTACAGACTTACCCTATGATGAAGACCCTGTATTTAGTACTTTTTTAGCTGAGGCTCACGGTAATCCAAGCTTATTGCTTGCTTGGCAACCTAGTGAGCACATAGCCGATATTATTGTTAAAGACAAAGTGTCTTGGCGATTACACTTATTGATTTTGATGTTGCTGATTATGCTTTTAATTATTGGTCTGCTTTATAAGTCGGATATGACGCAGTGGTGGCAACAGTATTATCAGCAAGAAGAAACACAAGTAGTAAATACAGCAATATCTATAGAGCAAGTAAGTGAGCCGGCTATAAAGAAAAATGACTCAATAATTAACTTAAATGAACTTGAAGTAGTTGAGCCAGATATTAAGGCAGAGCGTGTACACATTAATGATGTGCCTGCCATAATGCAAAGCCTTACCGAACCTGGCAACACAGTTAACGTATTAGACAATGATGTTGATGATAGTACTAATAATAAAAGCAGTGTATCAAGTGACGTTAAATCTGAAGCTCTAAAAGTAAATACAGCAGAGCAAACTCAGATCAGCCAAGATAATATATGGTACATGCAGCAAATAGATACAAATAGTGTTATTCAATTATTAGCCGTAACTCAGCAGGAAGTTAGCGATAATTTTATTGCTCAATTCAATCTACAGCAGCAAACTCATACTTACCAAACAAAGCGAAATAATAAAATATGGTGGGTTGTTACATTTGGCAGTTTTGAAAGTATAAACGAAGCAAAATCAGCAATGGATACTTTATCTGCTGAGGTTAGAAAAAATAAACCTTTCTATAAAAAAATTAGTAAAATAAAGCAAGAAATAGCACTCGTTGATCAGTAAAACACACTGCTTTAGTGTAAAATCGCGCAACACCAGATTGAAGTAAAGAGCCAATGCAGCAAAAGAGTAGAGCCTTCCTTAAATGGGCCGGCGGAAAATACAGCCTAGTTGAAAATATTAATGCGCGATTAAACCAAGCTAGCAAGCATGCTGATACGTTGGTTGAACCTTTTGTTGGTGCAGGCTCTGTGTTTTTAAATAGTGACTTTAAACACTATATTCTCAACGATATAAATGCAGACTTAATTAACTTATACAAAGAGCTAAAAAGCTCTCCAGATGAGCTGATTAGTGACGCTAAAAAGTTATTTGTAGATTTGAATAATCACGCAGATGCTTATTACGAATATCGTGTGCAGTTTAATCAAAGTCGTGATGTATATGAACGTTCAATATTGTTTTTATACATGAACCGCCATGGTTACAACGGACTCTGTAGGTATAATTTAAAAGGTATTTTTAATGTGCCTTTTGGTAAATATAAAAAGCCTTACTTTCCTGAAAAAGAAATGTATTTTTTTGCTGAAAAAGCACAAAAAGCAACCTTTACCTGTTTAGATTACGATGACGTTTTTAAGTTAGTGCCTAACAATGCAGTTATTTATTGCGACCCACCTTATGTACCATTAAGTAAAACCGCTTCTTTTACGTCTTACGCTAAAGGGGGGTTTAATTTAGATGATCAGGCTAATTTGGCTAATCTGGCTGAGAAGGCTGCCTTTGAAAATGATACACCAGTGCTTATCTCTAATCACGATACCGTATGGACTCGAAAAATTTATAGCCAAGCATCACTTGACCAAATTCAAGTAAAGCGCACTATTAGCCCCAAAGGTGGCTCTAGAAATAAAGTTGACGAGTTGATGGCTATGTATTTAGCACCCAAGCAACCACAGCGTAAATTGCGATAACAAAAGCAATAAATAGTACAACCGCAATTAGGATGATAGAGACAGGAGAGTGTTGTTTAAAATCGACTTGGCGTTTATTTTCAGATTGAACACCAAAAAATGCTGCTAGCACACTTTGCAACGCACTAAAAAATTGCAGCATTATTTAAAATAAAGGTTTTAAAGATGGAGTATTTTTAGAATCATCAGAGCTAGTAAGTAGCTCTAGTAAATCGAGGTAATGAAACTGAGCACTACGGCTATCGCCAGTTAACCACGAAAACCACGATGACTCTTCTTCAGCTTTAACACACGTGATTGTAGTTAATGTGTTTTGAGCACTTACCACTTGTGTATTATGACAATTACCCACTGAGCTTAATTCTTGCTCAGAGCTTGAACCAAAGCTAAACGCCCCGATAAGCAGTAATGCCGACGCAATTAATATCCCAGTTTTAAAAGCACGCATGATGAAATCCAATAATTTGTTACTTTTTTAATCATAGCAAATATTGATTAAAAATCAAACTTAAAGTTACCTGAAATAGGGGCTATTACGCCATATTACTTGGGTAACATCTTCAATTAAGTTACATTAACGCAATACACTATTTATTGATGGAGTTAATCATGTTTAACCCAGAGCAAAAATATTTAATAGCCCCTTCTATTTTGTCTGCTGATTTTGCAAAACTAGGCGAAGATGTTGATAAAGTACTCGAAGCGGGCGCTGACGTGGTTCACTTTGATGTAATGGATAATCACTATGTACCTAATCTCACAATTGGTCCTATGGTGTGTAAAGCACTAAGAGATTACGGCATTACAGCACCTATCGACGTACATTTAATGGTTAAGCCTGTAGATAGTCTTATTCCATTGTTTGCAGAGGCTGGCGCATCAATTATTACTTTTCATCCAGAAGCTAGCGAGCACGTTGATCGTACAATACAGCTGATTAAAGATCACGGCTGTAAAGCAGGCTTAGTGTTTAACCCTGCAACAAGTCTAAGTTATTTGGACCATGTTATTGATAAGCTCGATACCATTTTACTTATGTCGGTTAACCCAGGTTTTGGCGGGCAAAGCTTTATACCTCATACGCTTGAAAAATTACGCCAAGCAAAACAGCGTATTATTGAGTCAGGCCGAGATATTCGCTTAGAGGTTGATGGGGGTATTAAAGTCGATAATATTGCTGCAGCAGCACAAGCGGGTGCTGATATGTTTGTTGCAGGCTCAGCTATTTTTAATCAACCAGATTACAAAGTTGTGATTGACCAAATGCGTAAACAGCTTGGAAGTGTAAAATAATGAAGTACGACGTCGCCTTATTTGATTTAGATGGTACTTTGGTTGATAGCGTTTACGACTTGTATATTGCTATTAATTTAACCTTGAGCAGTCTTGCTTTCCCTATTGTTAGTCAACGCTTGGTTGAAAGCTGGGTCGGTAATGGTGTTGAAGTCCTCGTTAAACGCGCTTTGAGTGGCGATATGCAAGTGAGTGAACATCTAGATGTGTCACTTAGTAGTAAAGCAATATTACAGTTTTATAAGCACTATGAACAACAAGTTGGTGAGTATAGTGTTTTGTACCAACATGTAGAAACCGGGCTTGCAGCACTTCGTGGTATGCCAAAAGCACTAATCACTAATAAGTCTCGAATATTTACAGAAAAACTACTTGATAAACTGGCACTAACGAGTCATTTTGATGTGATTGTATGCGGTGACGATATGGCAAAAAAACCATCGCCAGAGCCATTGCTATTTGCCTGCAAAAAACTAAATGCAGAGCCTAATAAAGCAATAATGATAGGTGATTCTAAAAGCGATATACTTGCAGCTAAAGCCGCTAATATAGACGTAATTGCACTTAGTTATGGCTATAACCAAGGTGAAAATCTTAAGGATTATAATCCACAGTACCTATGCGATCACTTCTTAGATATAATACCTGTTCTAACGCAGCGTTAAATATTATTAATTAAGCAAAATAAAGGAAAATCATGAGTAAACCAGTAGTTTTAAGCGGCATTCAGCCAACCGGTGGTATGACAATAGGCAACTATGTTGGCGCTATTAACCAGTGGCTAAAGTTACAGGAAGACCACGAAAGTTTCTTTATGTTAGTAGACTTACACGCTATTACGGTTCGCCAAGAGCCTGAATTACTGCGCTCTCGAGTGTTGGATGGTATTGCTCTTTACGCGGCATGTGGCATTGATCCTGAAAAATCTGCGTTATTTGTACAATCACAAGTACCTGAACACGCACAGTTAGCGTGGGTATTAAATTGTTACGCGCAAATGGGTGAGCTTAATCGAATGACTCAGTTTAAAGACAAGTCATCTAAGCATGCAAATAACGTAAACGTGGGCTTATTTTCATATCCGGTATTGCAAGCTGCGGATATTTTATTATACCAAGCTGATCAAGTACCCGTCGGTGAAGATCAAAAGCAACACTTAGAGCTGACTCGCGATATAGCCACACGCTTTAATAATTTATACGGCGACGTATTTAAATTACCAGAGCCGTATATTCCTGAGTTTGGTGCACGCGTAATGAGCTTGCAAGACCCACTTAAAAAGATGTCTAAGTCTGACGAAAACCCAAATGGCTACATCATGTTATTAGATGAGCCTAAACAAATTGTGAAAAAGCTTAAAAAAGCAGTAACAGATTCAGATGAACAAGCACGTATTTATTTTGATCGCACAGAAAAGCCTGGCGTATCAAACTTGCTTACTTTATTGAGTGTTGCAACTAAGCGCTCAATAGAAGACCTAGTTCCTGAGTATGAAGATAAAATGTATGGCCATTTAAAGAAAGATACAGCAGATGCAGTTGTAAACATGATTGAGCCAATTCAAGCTCGCTTTAAAGAGATCAGAGAAGATCAAAACCTACTTAATAGCATAATGAAATCAGGTGCTGAAAAAGCAAGTGTACGTGCTGAGAAAACATTGAAATCGGTATACGATGCGCTTGGTTTTATTCCTCGCGGGTAAGTTTATTAAAATAAAAAAATGCCGCTTGTTAGCGGCATTTTTTATATAGCACATATCAACATGATAGACCCAAATAGAAACAGTAGCGATATCGCTAGTTTATCTGTTTTATCCATTATTCAGCGCCTCTTACTGTTATATCTGCCGTGCTATCAACACTGACTAAAGAAACGCTGTAGCCTTTGTTTTCAAGTAAGGTAAGTAAACTATCTTGTCCTGCAAGGTGGCCAACTCCAACAAGTACAAACTCATTTTTGTCGTTGTTAAACATGGCTTCTACTTTTGGTAACCAATCATTATTTCTATCTGTAATGATTTGTTTATAACTATTCGGATCATTTTGCTGCATATCTTCAAGTGCTACTTTATTCAGTGTGTCTGTATCACCTTTGCGCCAGGCAGCTAAAAGTTCTTTAAACATATCGCCATAGTTGTGAAGCTCGGCTAAGTTACGTTTAATGAAATCGTTCTCGTTGCCTTGACCCATTGTTTTAAAAAGCTCTAACTGAAATTCGATTGTTTCTAAGTAATTTTTTGTTTTGTTATCTTCAGTCGCTTTTTTAGTAAAGTAAGCATCAACCCCTTCACCCATTAAATTTTGCTTTTGAAGCTCCATCGACATTAAGACAATACTAACCATAGCAGGGCGAAAACCATCTAACTTAGCTAGGTTAGCGCCAAACTCGCTAAGCTTATTTTCAAGTAAAGCCTTAATCTCGGGTTCTAGCTTTTGACTTAACGTTTCGTTATTTGTATACGATAGCGCACCTAACATTTGCATTTGTGCATTGGTGTCGGCTGGGTCAGGTAACGGTGCTTCTAAAATAATTGTATCTGCTTGTTCATAAGCATGGTTAAACTCAGCGGGTAGTGGCATTTCAGCTTTAGGTAGTATGTGAACTGTACCGCCAATAAATAGTGAGTCATTGCCATTACTTACTTGCCATACAGAGCTTTGAGCCTGTGCTGTATTTGCTAAAAGGCTGCAACTAAGTAATACGCTGGCAGATACTAATTTTTTTGTGAATTTTTTCATGATAATTCCTTAATATAACTTTTAATTTTATTGTTTTTAGTTCGATAACACATTGTTGAAATATGTAGTGATTGACGATGTTACCTTTGAAAGATTTTTATCAATTTGCGAGTTTATTTTGCTCATTGAAGAGTCAAGCTCAGCTGATATTTTTTCATCTATTGAAGAAAGTAACGTTTGCTTATCAACATTACTTTTTAAAGACTCAGAAGCGTCTATTTTGTTTGTTTTTTGTAGTTTTTGATTAACAGGGCTAATTGCCTTTATGCTTTCACCAATCATGCATTTCTCAAAATTATTTTGAACGGTGTTTTGTTTAGTGTCAGCTGCAATAACTGAAGTAGTATTAAAAGCAGTTGCTAGTAGTAAAGCCGGTAGTACTTTTTTCATTGTGCTGTTCATAATTAAACCTTTTGTATTTTTTGCTGCAGCCAATTTAGAATCACAAATGATTTTTTACTAAGCTGCTTGTTGATGACGGTTTAAAGAATATCGCTGAATTTATTAAGAGTCGCTTATCTAGTTATGAGCAATTAATAGATAAGGTTTTAAAGCTAAATAATTGTTTAAATTTAGTATGTTAGCTTTAAACCTTATAATGCTAATATAAGGTTTAAAATGCTTTTTCTATAAAATAAAGTGTAGATGTGATACGGTTTATAAAAATAAAAATACGTAAAGACTATGAATTATCAAATCGGACCTTGGCAATTTATTAGTAATCGCTGTGTGATTACTTCAAACCATTTAGAAAGGGAATTAGATCCACTTTTAGTAAAGTTATTACTCCACTTTATAGATAAGCCTCAACAAATCGTTTCCCGCCAAGAGCTTATTGAGAGTGTGTGGCAACAAAGCTTTGTTGACGATAATGCGATTAACCGTGCAATATCAGAGTTAAGAAAGCAACTTGCCCACCCAATTGAAAAAGCGCCGCTTTTAAAAACACATTACCGTAAAGGATATAGCCTAACAGTAATGCCTGAGCGTTTAACGCAAGCAAACGTTTCTAAAGAGCCTGCAAACATTTTGCCTGATTCACCGGGTATTTCCGCCAAAAATGAAGAGATAGCTACTGCAACTATTTTGCAACCAGTTCAAAGAACGAATAGTAAAAAGTTTTTGATTTATTCTTTATTCGTCATTATTTGCCTGTGCTTTTTAGTATGGTTTGGGTTGTTTTTTATTAATGCACCTTCTAGCGAAAAGATTAAACAGATCACGGTTAATAAGGTAGCAAGCACGTGGAATATAGGCAGTGAGGTTCACCCTGAGATGTCCTCAGATAAACAATATTTAGCTTATACAAATGTTGAACCTGAAAATGACGTAATGCATGCATTTGTAAAGCGACTATCTGATCAAAGGGAAGTTGAAATTACTTATCCTGGCTTTCAAGTATCCATTTTATCGTGGCAGTTAAATCAGCACTCTGTGTTGTTACAAGCGACCAACTTAAAGCAGCAAAAGTGTAAAATGGTTCTCGTTGATTTAAGCCAGTTTCCTGTTATAGGAGAGGCTACCTTAATTAAAAAGTGTGACCTTAGATACACAGGTTATGCGCAAGTAGACGAAAGTGGTGAGCATATTTATTACACCGAATATAAAAATGAGCATGAGGGTTCAGGTTTATATAAATATGATTTAGAACTTAAAAAAGAATTCATAGTGATCCCACCACCAGGCGTCATGTATGGCGTAATCATGCCTCGTTTATCTCATTCCGGTAGTAAAATAGCATATGTACTTAGTCAAAAGGGTAAGCCTTTTTCTGTATTTAGCTACAACTTTGAGACCCATGAAACCAAGCGGTTATTTAAAGCAAAGAAAAGCATAATTAGCTTCGCGTTTGACTGGCTTGCAGACGATAAAGGCGTGATTGTTTTTGAAGGCTCTGAACTTTCAACCATTGTGTTTGATGAAAATAATATTATTAAACGCACACTAACGGTTACCCCAGCAATTTCACCTTATTATATTGCAGTTCAATCTGCTAATAGCCTTTTTTACTCAGCAAATAAAACACAAGCATTTTCGTTAATTAAAGCGACTAATCTTTTTAGCGATGTTCCTGAGTATGAAGCACTCTACAAAAGTGATGAAGACGACTACATCATTGCAGAAGTCATTAATGAGAAAGGGCCAGCGCATATTTTTGTATCGGAGCGCTCTGGTAGCAGTCAGTTGTGGTTATCTCAAAATGGACTTACAAAGCAACTTAGTAACTTTACTTATGAAGGTAAATCTACCTTTGCTATTGGCGGACTAAGAGTATCGAGTAAGCAAGATCGTGTTTTATTAAGAGTTAATAGTGATATTGCATTTTTTGACGTTATGTCGAACAAGCTCTATACCATAGCTGAGTTTGAAGGGCGAAAAATACTAAGCTATGTATGGTCTAAAGATAATGAAAGTATAATTTATTTAGAGCGACATGGTTCAGAAAATCTATTTGCTCAGTTTAATTTATTAACGCGAGACACAACTATATTAGAGGATGTTAAAGCCAACAAATTAATTTCAGGCGCTGACGGTACTAATTATGCAATTACTAATAATCAGTTAATTAAATTATCAAATAAACAGAGTTGGGAATTGCCTAAAGACGCGCGACAAGCACAACTTTTTGCCATTAATGGTAATTACCTTTACTACTCTGATGCAATTTCAAGAGTTGCAAGGCTTAATTTAGAAGATAAAACAGTAAAAGATGTGCACGTGGATTTTAAACCTATCGCATTTTTTATTAGTGATAACAATCAGATTTTCTTTACAGCATCAAAATATAAAGACATGCAAATAATACAGATAAGTTGGAACGACTAGGGCCTGTTTATCTTTCGAAGTTAAATTTGCAGCGGTGTGTTTTTTTTCTTTAATAGCATTTTCGATTTTGTCTAAATGAGAATTTTTTAACACAGGTAGCGACACATTTAGCCCCGCAAAATGATTAAGTATTATTGCGGATTGGTATTATGTTGATAAATGAAAAGTTAGAGTAAAAAAATAGCGAGAAGTGAGTCTTCTCGCCATTTTTAATTAAGTGTAATCTCGACGGTTAAATAACTTTAATGCCGATTGATTTGCCACAACTTAAAACCTCTATTTATTTAATAGAGGTTTTAAGTAATGCCCTGTATGTGAACGCTCACATTCGGCTACTTCTTCTGGTGTGCCTGCAATGAGTATTTCACCACCGCCAGCACCGCCTTCAGGTCCTAAATCGATAACCCAATCTGCTGTTTTAATTACATCGAGGTTGTGCTCAATAACAACAATTGTATTGCCGTGATCGCGAAGTCTGTGCAATACAACAAGCAGCTGTTCAATATCAGCAAAGTGTAAGCCTGTTGTTGGCTCATCTAATATGTAGAGCGTTTTACCTGTATCGCGCTTTGATAGCTCGCGCGCTAGTTTTACACGTTGCGCCTCACCACCTGAAAGAGTAGTAGCGGCTTGTCCTAAACGAACATACGATAAACCAACGTCCATCAGCGTTTTAAGTTTACGGGCAATAGCCGGTATTTTATCAAAGTAATCATGAGCGTCTTCAACAGTCATCTCAAGCACTTGGTGTATGTTTTTACCTTTGTATTGTACTTCGAGTGTTTCGCGGTTATAGCGTTTGCTCTTACATACATCACACGGTACATACACATCAGGCAAAAAGTGCATTTCAACTTTAATTAAGCCGTCACCTTGGCACGCTTCACAGCGTCCGCCTTTAACGTTAAAGCTAAAGCGACCTACTTTGTAGCCACGTGAGCGCGCTTCTTGTGTACCTGCAAATAACTCACGAATACCGGTAAATATACCTGTGTAGGTTGCCGGATTTGAACGCGGAGTACGACCAATCGGGCTTTGGTCAATATCGATCACTTTATCAAAATGCTCTAAACCGCTAATTGATTTATACGGTGCCGCTTCGGCTGTTGTTGCGCCATTTAACTCTGTATGAGCAAGTTTAAATAAAGTGTCGTTTATTAGCGTTGATTTACCCGAGCCCGATACACCTGTCACACAGGTCATTAAACCAAATGGGATTTTTAAATCCACATTTTTAAGATTATTACCCGTTGCGCCAAATAGCTCTAGCCACTTGTCGTTCGTTGGATGACGTTTTTTTGGTATTTCTATTCTACGTACGCCTGATAAAAATTGGCCCGTAACAGACTCTTTGCTTGCTAAAATATCGTCGCGTGTACCTTGAGCAATAATATGCCCACCATGAACACCCGCGCCTGGGCCAATATCAATAATATGGTCAGCGGCACGAATAGCATCTTCATCGTGCTCTACTACAATAACGGTGTTACCTAAGTCGCGTAAATGGACCAGTGTTTGTAGCAAGCGGTCGTTATCGCGTTGATGTAATCCAATAGATGGCTCATCTAGTACGTACATTACACCTACAAGACCGGCACCAATTTGGCTCGCTAAGCGGATACGCTGAGCCTCACCGCCTGATAGTGTGTCGGCGCTGCGCTCAAGTGATAAGTAATTTAGGCCAACGTTAATTAAAAACGATAAACGGTCGCGAATTTCTTTTAGTATTTTTTCAGCTATTTGGCCTTTTTGTCCGGTTAGCGTTAACCCTTCAAAAAACTCCATAGCTTCACCAATACTCATGCACGTGATTGCAGGTAAGTTGGTTTTTCCAATAAATACATTTCGAGATTCTTCGCGTAAACGCGAGCCATTACAGCTAGGACATGCTTGGCTTGTTTGGTATTTAGCAAGCTCTTCGCGTACTGAGTTTGACTCAGTTTCGCGGTAGCGGCGATTCATGTTGTTTAAAACGCCTTCAAACTCATGATTGCGCGTAATTAAATCGCCACGGTCGTTACGGTAATTAAACGCAATTTTAGTGCTACCAGAGCCATCTAAAATAATTTTTTTCGAGTCGCTGTCTAAATCTTGATAAGGCACATCTAAATCAAAACTATAATGCTCAGCAACGGCTTGTAGCATTTGATAGTAATAAAAGCTGCGTTTATCCCAGCCTTTAATTGCACCGCCAGCAAGGCTTAACTCGGGGTTATGCACTACGCGATTAGGATCAAAATATTGACGTATACCTAAACCATCACAGGTTTGGCACGCACCAGCTGGGTTATTAAACGAAAACAAACGCGGCTCAAGTTCAGTCATTGCATAGCCACAAGTAGGACAGGCAAAGTTTGCTGAAAATAGAATTTCTTCAGCGCTGCTATCATCCATGTATGCTACATGCGCAACGCCATTAGACATTTCAAGCGCGGTTTCAAACGATTCTGCTAAGCGTTGTTGTAAGCCATCTTTTACTTTAAAACGGTCTACAACAACTTCAATTGTATGTTTTTTATGAAGCTCAAGTGTTGGTGGATCAGATAAGTCACATACTTCACCATCTATACGGGCGCGAATATAACCTTGGCTCGATAGCTGTTCTAATAACTTAACATGCTCACCTTTACGCTCTTTTACTATTGGCGCAAGCAGCATTAACTTACTGCCCTCAGGCAGTGCCAAAACAGTATCTACCATTTGACTAACGGTTTGCGCAGCAAGTGGTAAATCATGTGTAGGGCATCGTGGTTCGCCAACGCGGGCAAACATAAGTCGTAAATAATCGTAAATTTCGGTAATAGTACCCACAGTTGATCGTGGGTTATGAGACGTTGATTTTTGCTCAATAGAAATTGCTGGAGAGAGGCCTTCGATGTGATCTACATCAGGCTTTTCCATAAGCGATAAAAATTGTCTTGCATACGCAGAGAGTGATTCAACATAACGGCGTTGTCCTTCTGCATAAAGTGTATCAAATGCAAGTGATGACTTCCCCGAACCAGATAGACCAGTAATAACTATTAATTTATCACGTGGGATGGTTAGGCTGATGTCTTTTAAATTATGCGTACGGGCGCCTCGGACTTCAATGTTTTCCATGCTATCTCGTTTATTACCAAAATTATTTACTCAGTATCGCATAATACGAAGCAATATTAATCCTTGATCAATGAAAAATCCTTACTTATAGGCGATTAATTATTGCCAAGCTTATGGTAGAATCCCAACCTCAATTTTTCATAGAGTAAGATCACGCAGATAATGACCGCATCTTCACTTAATTCACGAGAAAAACGCGCCGCAGTATCGCTGGCGAGTGTGTTTGCATTTAGAATGCTCGGCTTGTTTATGCTGATGCCTGTATTGGCTATTTATGGACAATCGCTTGAAGGTTTTTCGCCTATTTGGATTGGTTTTGCCATTGGTGCGTATGGTTTAACGCAAGCCGTATTGCAAATACCTATGGGTCGATTATCCGATAAGATTGGTCGTAAAAAGGTTATTGTTGGTGGCTTAGTCGTATTTGCTATTGGCTCTGTAGTTGCTGCATTAGCTGACTCTATTCAAATGGTTACCGTAGGCCGCGCTCTACAAGGTATGGGCGCAATAGCCAGTGCGCTACTCGCGTTTGCTTCAGATTTAAGCCGCGATGAGCAACGACCAAAGGTAATGGCCGTTATTGGTATGAGCATAGGAATGAGCTTTGCCTTTGCTATGCTACTTGGGCCAATTGTCGCAGCTTCGTGGGGTATTGCGGGTGTATTTTGGTTGACTGCTATTTTAGCTGTTTTTGGTATATTTATAGTGACTATGCTAGTGCCAAATGCGGTAAATAAAGCGCCCAAAGGCGATACATTAGCAAGCTTTAGCGACATTAAAAAACTAATTAAGCACCCTCAGTTAGCACGATTAAATGCAGGTGTATTGCTATTACACTTAACGCTAACCACAATATTTGTCGTACTGCCGAGTCAATTAATTAAAGATGGCTTAGTTGCCGACCATCACTGGTATTTATATATTCCAGTGCTATTTTTAGCATTTTTATTAATGGTACCAATAATGATTGTAGCCATTAAAAAAGAGAAAGAAAAACAAGCATTTATTGGCTCAGTAGCCTTGTTAACTATTAGTATGCTAGCAATGTCGGTATGGGTTAATAGTGTAGTAGGCATTGCTGTGTGTATGCTGCTTTATTTTGTGGCGTTTAACTTTTTAGAAGCCACTATGCCTGCGCTTGTATCGCGAATAGCACCTGCAAGCCAAAAAGGTTCGGCAATGGGTGGCTACTCATCTAGTCAGTTTTTAGGCGCCTTTTTAGGCGGTATGTTAGGTGGTTATGTAGCACAAACTACAACGACGCAAGCTGTGTTTGCGGCAGCGGCACTTGTTGGGTTAATATGGCTTATTATTGCGTGGAAAATGCAAGTCCCACCCAAAAGTAAAGTTATTAGTTTAATGACCAAATTAGATTCTGAAGAGCATGCTCAAACACTCGCTTCTCAGTTAGTTGCTTTACCAGGCGTAATAGAAGCAACTGTGGTTCGCGATGAAAGTCGCAGCTATTTAAAGATTAATGATAAAGAATTTGACCTAGACCAAGCACGTAAAGTAGCTGGTTTAATCTAACATTTATAGGAGATGGTTCCATGGCACGCGGTGTGAACAAAGTAATTTTGGTTGGTAATTTAGGGCAAGATCCTGAAGTTCGTTATATGCCTAACGGCAATGGTGTAGCAAATATTACCTTAGCAACTTCGGATAGCTATAAAGATAAAAACACTGGCCAAATGGTTGATAAAACTGAGTGGCATCGTGTTGTGTTCTTTGGCAAATTAGCTGAAATTGTTGGTGAATATTGTCGTAAAGGTTCACAAATTTATGTTGAAGGTAAACTTCAAACACGTAAGTGGACCGATCAACAAGGCCAAGAAAAATACACTACAGAAATAGTTGTAGATGGCTTTACTGGTCAAATGCAAATGTTAGGCGCACGTGGTGGCGATCAGCAAAGTGGTGGTTACCAAGGTAATCAGCCGCAAGGTGGACAACAAGGTGGTGGTTACCAAGGTAATCAGCCGCAAGGTGGTCAACAAAGTGGTGGTTACGGTCAAAATAACCAAGGCCAAGCCGCACAGCAAAGTGGCTATAATCCGCAGCAACAAGCCGCACCAGCAGCACAACCAAAACCGGCTCCAGCACCACAGCAGCAAAGTAATCAATATCAGCCGCAAGGTGGTTATGCACCACAGCAAAAAAGTGCACCACAACAGCAAGGTGGTTTCGCTCCTAAACCACAAAGTGCTCCGCAAGGTGGCGCATCAAACCCAATGGAACCAACCATTGATTTTGACGACGATATCCCGTTCTAAATGATATAAAGTTATTAGTGTAATACTCATATTAGACCTCGTTTTTACGGGGTTTTTTTATACGAGCTGTGTAGTGAGGGCAACCCAGAACTATCAATGAATATCGTCATTAAGCAATAAAATGAAATAGTATTAGTAAACATGTTAAATTATGGTGGTATTTACATTTTATTTAATTGATATATATATCGTTAACACTTACCATTAAAGGACTTTCACCTTGATTACGCAATGAGAAACATGAAAACTAATATCTTATTTTTATTTCTTGTTTTTCAATTTGTGAGTCCAATTTCAAACGCTCAACCTTCTTCAAATGTTACTCATGTTTTATTTATAAATTCAACAAACCAAGATATGCCTTGGCACAAAAGTGTTGATTCTGGACTGCGTAAAAAACTTATAGAACGTTCTTTTAGTTATGAACTCTTCGTTGAAAATATGGATGTAAACCGATTCGATGAAGCAAATCAAAAACAGTTAATGAAGGACTACCTCAAACAAAAATATAAAAATAAGCACATCGATATCATTGTTACTCAGTCTCCTTCTGCAGCAGTACTTTTATCGCAATTAGATGACTTTTTTATAAATGCTTCAAGAATATATTTGGAACCAGGCGCTCAATTTAGTTTGCCTAAAAATACTAACGGAGCAGTGATCCAAGCTAAATTAGATTACGCGCAAGCAACAGCAAGCGCTGTTAATTTAATGAAGCCTAAAAAATTAATCGTTATATTAGATACAAAAAACGATATTGGGATGAGCTTTTATCGAGGGCTCTTTTCGGTTATTAACCGTGACTTTTCGTATTTAGACGTAGAGAAGTGGTTTGATCTTTCAATGCCAGAGCTGCTCACTAAAGTAAAAAATGCGCCAGATGATTCAATTATATTGTTTACTCCCATTTTCAGGCATTACGACAATAAATCCCTTAGCCCTTATCAGCTCGTAGAGCAATTAGCAAAAGCAAGTTCTGCGCCCGTTTTTAGTTATTGGGAGGTACTATTAGGCTCAGGTGTTGTTGGTGGGTATGTGTTGTCGGGTGAAAAAATAGGCGAACGCATTGCCGATTCGATAGTTTTATACAATGAAAATAAAAGCTTAAGTGAAATCAGTGGTGAAGGGCTAAGTGTTTACGCTTATGACTGGCGTCAATTAAACAAGTTCGATATAGCTCCACAAAGCTTGCCAGAAAAGTCGATCATATCTTATTACGAGCCAACCTATTTTGAGCAAAATAAAACATTAATTTACAGCGCTACTGCGATTATTTCTATTCTTAGCAGCTTTTTAGTTTTCGTATTGTTTTTAAATCAACGCCGCATTCAACTTTTAAAAGAGCTTGATGAAGAAAAGCAAAGATTAGAGTCTCGCGTTGATCAGCGTACTGAAGAACTGTTGCAAGCCAAAGAAGAGGCCGAAAAGCTGACATCCGCTAAGTCTGAATTTTTAGCAAATATGAGTCATGAAATTAGAACCCCTATGAGTGGGATTATTGGCTTAACCAACATTTTGCTCGAAAAAGGTTTGCCTGGGGAATATGAGCATTATTTAAATAAAATTAAATATTCTTCAGATCAACTCCTTGTAGTTATTAACGATATTTTAGACTTTTCAAAAATTGAGTCTGGAAATATTAACCTTGAGGAATTTCCTTTTTCTGTAAATTCGGTTGTTGACTACATCAAAGCAACTTTTGATGAGCTAGCTCAAAGCAAAGGGATCACATTTGATATTGTCATTGGTAAAGAGGTTAAGCTCGATTTAATAGGTGATGTAGTTCGAATAAACCAAGTACTGCTAAATTTATGCTCTAACGCAATTAAATTTACTACACAGGGCTTTGTATCGGTATTAATAGAATCAAAAAGATCGTTAGCTGATCCTAAGAGCGTTTGTTTGTATTTCATTGTTAAGGATTCCGGTATTGGGATTGCCGAGCAAAGCCTTACCGATTTATTTGAATCTTTTACTCAAGCTGACAGCTCTACAACCAGGAAATTTGGCGGCACAGGTTTAGGTTTAACTATAAGTAAGCGTTTATGCCAATCGATGGGTGGGGATATAACGGTAAAAAGTACTCAAGGTGTAGGTAGTGAATTTATAGCTTCGATTAAGGTGAAATTGAATAACCAAGCGTTGATTGATAACACTCCCGACCTAACATTTACTGATTCGTTTGAGGTATTAATTATAGATGATAATGAAGATGATCTTAAGGTAATTGAAAATCAGCTAACGGCTATGGGGCTGGTATGTACGGCCTGTCAATCTGCTAAACAAGCTGTTGATATTATTGAACACAATAAAGAGAAATTTAAAATTATTATTGTCGACTGGGCTATGCCATCAATGAGTAGCGAAACTTTTTTAATACGCATTTTCAATATTAATCCTCAACTTTATAACAACACGATTGTGCTTATAATGAGTGACGAAAGTTTACTTAATAATGCAGCCAAAAAAGTAAGTATAAAAACTATTTTGCAGAAACCTGTATACACGAGTGTTTTGTATGAGGCGATTGAAAGTAAAGTAGTAGGCCCTCTTAATGAAGTGCCTATAGTAAACACCGTAAGTGAAGCGTCGCTGACAGGTATAAAAATATTGGTTGTGGAAGATAACTCGATCAACAGGCTTATCGTTACAAACATACTAGAGAAGGCTGATGCTCAAATTTACTTGGTTGACAATGGATTAGAATGTATTCAAGCCGTGAAATCACAATCGTACGATATTATTTTGATGGATATTCATATGCCTATTATGGACGGGGTTGAGGCGAGTAAAATTATTCGTAGCGATAGTGACAAAGCAATCGCAAATATTCCAATAATTGCTTTAACAGCTAATGTTATGAAAGATGATATTACACGATACTTATCCATTGGCATGAACGCCCATGTTGCAAAGCCTATTAAAGCGCAAAATCTACGTGAAACTATAATCCGCTGTTTAAATAAATAGCTGAGCCATTAAAGTGATTTAATAATTATTCATATTAAGTACCTATCGTAATGTCTCCCGTTGCTTGAGCCTATTTTGGATAACTTAAAAAGACAATTCATAAAATAGAATCTGGCCACCGGTTGCTATATGAAGTCTCATACATTCTTTTCCCCATATGTTTATTTCAGCAAAGGTTGAATTATCAATGTCAGAAGTTAGTGAGTTAGGCACCATAAACAAAGCACATCGCTTCGCTGTACACACTACAAACAAAACGCGCTTAAGCTTGAGGATTCAATATTATCTATTTATAAAATAAAGGGCATAGTTGTTTGTTTTTGTAAGTTCTCGTTTATCTGAGTGTTTTTTGTTTAGCGCTATTAATAAACGTTTAAACTTAGTTTACAGCCTTGTACTTCTATAGATATTGAACAACACTTTAGTTAATAATTTAACGAGTGGCAGGCTATGCAAAAGAGTAAAATCTGGCTTTTAAAGTACTTCAAAGGTATCTCTTTTGTCTTATTTTTAATGATACTTATTAGTTTTAATTTCGTTCTAAATGATGCATTACATCAAAAAGTTCATGCTTCTGGCCAGCAGTTCGTTAAACAAGTTTACGAGCTGAATTTATCTCCTTCTATAAACAATGAAGTGTTGGCCGCATTAGCTAAAAGTGAAGGTTTTGTGTTGGAAGTGCCAAAGCCTGCAGAGCATTTTAGGCATTTAGTAAATATAGAGCGCGAAGTTTTTTCTTATAAAACATTAAGTTTGAGCCTCTATCATTATCCTGCTTGGGTAACACAAAGTTACTTATTTATATTGCTAAACTTGATCATATTAGGCGCAGCTAGCTGGTCTTATCGCTGGTGGGGGTTATTGAATGTAAGCCGCAAAGTTACGCCTAAAAATACAATGATACAACCTACTAAAATTATTAAACAAAAACAAAATAAAATACGATTAATTAAACAAGTAAAAAAATGCGAATTAAGTTCTTTGTATGGGGGTAATACAGCATCACATAGCTTATTTTTACTCATTGAATGTAACTTTGATAAGAAAACCGATAAAGAAGCTATTTTTAAAGTGTTAATCACTAGAAAATTGACTGAATTTAAAGATGTGTCGGTAAAAATACTAAATTCCAGTTACTTGGCCGTAACCTTGCCACACATTCCTATTCCCGAGTTAGACAGCTACGTTGAAAAGCTCCATAAAAGTGTGTTTTTACTATGCCAGAATCATCAAAAAAGTATGACTCATAAAAACATTAAAATAGGTGCGTGCGACTATCGATTAGGCGCAGATAAAATTGCGGTTTATCAGTTAGCAAAATCAGCACTTATGCTATCGCAAAACAGCTTAGTGCAGCATTCTCACCGCTTAGCGTTAAATTACTGTCAAGAAAAACCACTTTCTAGTAAGCAAGTTATCGAAAATATTAAAAAGAATAAATTTATATTATTCTTCCAGCCTTTATTTGAGCTCTCTAGCGGGGAAATTTTAGAACATGAAGCTCTTATTAGGGTTAGGCATAGCCAACTTGGTTTACTAGCTGCTCGTTATTTTATTAATCAGGTTTATAGTAATCAAGACGCTTTAATATTAGATAAAGCAGTAATAACACAAGTTAAAAAGCTAATGCTGAGTGAATCTTCGGCCTTAACAGTTAGTGTAAATCTACACCCTAAAAATTGGTTTAATAATGTATTTTGGGAATGGTTACCTAGTCAAATAGCAGAGCTTAAATTAAGTGCTAAATTACAATTTGAAATAAGTGAGGCTGAGTTTTTTACTCATAGAGAATCGATAACTAATGCACTAAATATAATTAAAAAAAGCCGTTCACAAGTTGTGATTGATAATGTAAAAAGTAGTGAAAAAGTAGCTGTATTAGCTAATTATAACCAAGTATGCGGGCTTAAATTATCATACGAACTAATTCATTTATTAAATGAAAAAACTCAAAATCAAAGGCAAATAAAAAAGATAGTTGAAGCCGCAAACCTTTTAAATTTACCTGTGTATGCCGTTGGTGTAGAAACTCAAAAAGAGTTGTTTACGCTTGCCAAATTGGGAGTGGTGGGAGCTCAAGGGTTTTACTTTTCAGAGCCACTTCAAGAGTTTACGCAAGCGGTATTTAATTAAATTAACCCTCTATATTTAAGTCCATTCAAGCCCTGAAGCCCGCCAGTATGAACCGCAATAATTTTACTCCCAGATGGGAAATAATCTTGCTCAATAAGTTGCCACAATGCATACATCATTTTTCCGCTGTAAATAGGTTCAAGCGGTAGATTATGTGTGCGACTCATATCTTGGCAAAACTGCCACAACTCAGGAGAAAACTTACCATAGCCACCACCATGAAACTCTGTGAGTAAATGCCAGTTGTTTTGGCTTTTGGCTTTGTTACTTAGTTTTTTAATTTCTTCATTTAAATAATTAGCTTGTTTTAATACTGCTACACCAATCACTTGTGTTGTTGAAGCACTGCCTTCTATTAATCCAGCAAGCGTGCCACCACTACCGGTAGGGCACACTAAGTAGCTATGCTCAGGTAAGCTTTGTACTAACTCTTTACATCCTAATAAGGCGTGCTCGTTAGTGCCACCTTCAGGAATAATATAAGCATTTGGAAAGCGCTCTTGCAGAGCATTAAGGTAATCGGTGTCGTGGCGTTTTCGATACTCTATACGATTAACTACATGTAGGTTCATACCACAATGTTTTGCAAATTGGATTGTTGGGTTGTTGTTATCCAGTTCAGGTCCGCGAATAATCGCGCGAGTTTTTATATTAAATTCTTTTCCGGCAGCTGCACAGGCGTGAATATGGTTTGAAAACGCACCACCAAAAGTCAGAAGTTCTGTTTTATTTATCTTTTGCATGTACGCTAAATTATATTTTAATTTACGCCATTTATTGCCACTTATTAGCGGATGGAGCAAATCATCACGTTTTATACCTAAATAAATTTTTCTCTTTTTTAGAAACGAGCTATGTATTTGTTGAATATAGTTATTTTCATCTATTTTGAATGTTTCATGCATTTTTTTGGTTTTCAATTTGGCAAAGTAGTTAAAATGTACGACACTTATTTCATACACAATTAACAATAGTAGCTATATGAAAGAAAAGCTGTTTTCATGGTTAAATCGTAGTTTAGATCCAAATACAGCTATTGGTGTTGCAACTTACGCAGATACTGTTAACGCAGTATGTTTAAAAAAACAACGCGACCAATGGATGGTTCACAGTTCTCACAGTGTAAATGTGTCTGAGCAAACCGATTATACCGCTGCAATTGTTGCTTGTACAAATGAGGTTTCTACTGATATTTGTGCCGTTAATTTAGTCATACCGCACTACTTTTATCAAATAGTGCAAATGGATAAACCAAACCTTAGTGATGAAGAAATTATTCAGTCACTCCCTTGGACTACAAAAGATTTAGTTGATATAGCTTCTGAAAATATTGTGGCTGATTTTATCGATTATCCAATAACATTACCGATGCAAAGCAGCAAAATGAATGTGTTTATTACGAATAAGCTGCAACTACTTCCGTTTATAGACAGTTTTGAACAAACTAAACCTGTTTTGCGTGCAATGACCTCTGAAGAAATGGTTTTAGTTACCTTGTTTGGCTCATACAAAGAGGCGCATATGCTGATTGTGCAACATGCTAATCATGAACCTCGAATCTTAATTATTCGTGATGGGCAATTAGTATTAGCTAGACGATTAAATGGTTTTTTAGGTATTTCTGATAAAGATCAAAATCAAGAATTGATAGAAGCGTTAGGATTAGAAATTCAGCGTTCTATGGACTTTTTTGAAAGCCAGCTCAAGCAACCACCAATTCGCAGCATTCAGTTACAGTGCGATGATTTATCTTCATTAACTCTTAGAGCCGGGCTTGCAGAGTTTTTACAAGTAAAAGTTGTAGATTTTGAGCCTAACTTAGAATTAGCGCAGCAATTAGAGCCAAATTTTTATTATGCGCTTGGGGCAGCCTATCAATTAACAGATCCTGAGTCTGTGCTATGAAAACCCGGATTAACTTTTATCAAAAAACCTTACGCGTACGGCGAGACCCAGTCCCTTTGTCTGGAATGATTACGTTATGGTTAGGTGCGCTATTAATTATTGCAATCACGTGGGCTTTTTACAGTTATAAAACATATTCTAGTGAGCTTGATTTAGAACAAAATAGGCAATACCTCAAACAAGGAAAAGCTCAGTTAGAAGTTGTAAAACAGCAGTTAGCAGAGAAACAAAATAAAACACTCTTTATTAATGAGCTAAAAACACTTCAGCAAGAGGTTTTGCACAAGCAGCAAATATTTAGCTATTTAGAGCAAAGTTCAGATCAGTCTGCAACCGATTACGCACAGGTAATGCACGATTTAGCTAAGTATCATGAACCTAATATTTGGCTGACCCACATTAAGTTTGTAGGGCAAAGTGTGACGCTTCAAGGTCAAACATCGCAATCAAAATTCTTACCAATTTGGTTTGATAATTTAAAACAGTCGCCATTTTTTATTGATAAAGAGTTTTCAGTTTTAGAGTTATCTACGCAAGCAGGTGTGAGTGAATTTAATGTAGCGACAGAGCTTAGTGATGAGGGCGATAAACCATGAGCCAAACAATAAGTAGCCAGAATAATAAAAATAAAGGTTGGCCATTATGGGTCAAATACCAAGCTCAGTTTGCATCGCTGCAAAAACGTGAGAAGTATTCCACCTTATTTGTTGGTTTGTTTATAGTGATTTACCTCGGTCTCTGGTTCGTTATTTTTCCACAGCAAGATGAAGTTGCCAACATACGTTCAAAGCACAATACAACGCTGCAAGAGTTACAGCAGATAAATGCGCAACTCTCCATGTTAAACCAAGCACTAAACTACGACTACACTAAGGTTTTACGCGGTCAAATTGCACAAACCAGAGATGAATTAGCCGAAATAAATAATCAACTTAATAGTTTTAGCCAAGGCTTTGTAGCTGCTAAAAATGTACCTGCCGTTTTAAAAGATTTGCTCGTAGATAGTAGCGACGTAAAAGTGAGTAGCTTTAATGTCAAACCAGCACGGGCTATCGATGTAGAAAAACTAGGTGAACATGATACGCAAACATTATTTTTTGAGCATCAGATGGTAGTTACTTTGCAAGGTAGCTACTTTAGCTTACAAAAGTATTTAGCCGCATTAAAAAATAATCAAGATAAGTTATTAATACAAGAGTTTAGTTATCAGGTACTAGAGTACCCTCAAGCTGAATTAACTTTACAAATTGCTACAGTGAGCGCTAATGAAAAATTTATCGCATTATAATTTATATTTTTTATTACTTTTGTTCGCTTTAGCACCGAGTGCGCTTGCGCAACTTCGCGATCCGACTCAGCCAAATATGTTCGTGAGTAACAATAGTCCAGTTAAGCAAAGTACAGAACTTAAATTGCAATCTATTATTAAAAACAGTACAGCATTTAAGGCCATTATTTCAGGCCATATTTATCGAGTTGGTGATGCTGTAGATGATTTTCGGGTGCTAAGCATTAACTCAAAACAGGTTGTGTTAGCAAATGATGATAAACAAATAAAATTAGAATTATATGACTATGAAATTAAAAAATAATTTATCTCATCCGTGGCTTGTTCTTCTATTGTTACCTACATTTTTAACTGCGTGCCATAGCTTTAAACCAGGCAAAGAGGTTAAAAATCATATAGAGCAAGAGTTATCTGAAAGACCTACAGAGCCTAAAGTAATTGCGCCTTTACAAATGCCAAGCGAACTTACACAAAGCTTATTGTCATCTATAAATAATGAGCAAACTATAAGTGATGATTTATCTATCAAGCGTTTTGATGTCGCAGCAAATGATGTCGAAATAGGCGCTTTTTTTGCAGGCTTAACAGACGATACCCCTTTTAGTGTTGCTGTGCATCCTGAGGTAAATGGCACAATTAATTTAAATCTTAAAAGCGTTACGTTTAATGAAGTCATTAATGTTATTAAGCGTATGTATCCTTTAGATATTGTTAACGAAGGACGAATTGTACAAGTACTACCAGCCAAAATGCGCACAGAAACAATACCTGTAAATTATTTAATGATGCAACGCCATGGTCAGTCTACAGTGAGTGTTGTTGCTGGTGGGGTGAGTCAATTTGCACAAAGTGGCAGTGGTTCGAGTGGTTCAAGTTCAGGTAATAGTAACCAGCAAAATAGTGAATTTGGCGGCGATAATCAAAGCTTAGATTTAAATGGTTCTCGAATCCAAACAATTAATAAAAACGATTTTTGGAAGGAATTAGAAGTTGCCCTTAAGTCTTTAATTGGCGCAAGCGATGGGCGCTATGTTGTTGCAAGCCCACAAGCTAGTTTGGTAACCGTAAATGCATTACCAAGCGAAATTAGTCAGCTAAAAGAGTTTTTACGTCAAAGCCAAGAAAACCTACAACGCCAAGTTATTCTAGAAGCAAAAATAATAGAAGTAACCTTAAAAGATGAGTACCAACAAGGGGTCAACTGGGAGCGCATAGCCAGTGGTTTAGAAGGCGGTATTTCGTTTGCTACAACAGCGGGTTCTACAATTAGTAATAGCATTTCGGCTGCCATTGGCGGAGCGTCATCGCTAACCATTCAAAAAGGTGACTTTAACGGGGTTATTAATTTGCTAGAAACCCAAGGTGATGTGCAAATGTTATCCAACCCTCGTGTTACGGCTACAAACAACCAAAAAGCAGTTATAAAAGTAGGGCAAGACGAATACTTTGTTACTAATGTATCAAGTACGACGGTAACAGGTACTGCTACAACTACCTCGCCTGAGATTGATTTAACGCCGTTCTTTTCTGGTATTGCCCTTGATGTAACGCCGCAAATTGACAAGTACGGCTCAGTTATTTTGCATGTTCACCCTTCAGTAACTGAAACAGAAGAGCAGCTAAAAGTAATTACTTTAGACGATCAACGTTTTGAGTTACCTCTAGCGCAAAGCAACATTCGAGAGTCAGATACCGTTATTCGCGCTCAAAGTGGCGAAATAGTGGTTATTGGTGGTTTGATGCAAACGTCAACACAGGATGAAGAATCAAAAACACCCGTGCTGGGTGATATCCCCATATTTGGCAACTTATTCAAAAGTATTCGTAAACGCCAAGAGAAAAAAGAACTAATTATTTTAATCAAACCAACCGTTGTTATGCCCGATACTTGGAAAAAACAACAAGGTGAAAGCCGTCAGCTTTTAAAAACATGGTATGAAAATTAACTATGTATTTAAGCTTTTTTAATTTGAGTGAAATGCCTTTCACATTAACCCCTAACACACAATTTTTTTGTGCACTTGAACCGCACCATGAAGCGATGCAAGTGCTAACAACAGCCATTGAAATGGGTGAAGGGTTTATTAAAGTCACCGGTGAAGTTGGGACAGGTAAAACGTTGCTTTGTAGAAAACTATTAAACCAACTTGAGCCAGATTACATTGTGGCTTATTTACCTAACTCTTATTTAAGTCCTGAAGAGCTTAGATGGGCGATTGCAATTGAACTGGGTATGGATGTAGATAAAGCATTGGACCAACAAGCACTAGGGCAGCTTATAAATCATCACTTACTCGACTTACAAGAAGATAATGAGCGCGTAGTGCTTTTGATAGATGAGGCGCAATGCTTGAGTTGGGAGACTCTAGAGGCGCTGAGATTATTTACAAACTTAGAAACAGAAAGCGAAAAGTTGATTCAAGTTGTGTTATTTGGGCAACCTGAACTTGATGAAAAACTGGCAAATAATAAAGTAAGGCAGTTACGCCAACGTATTAGTTTTTCGTATAAATTACGGGCGATGACTGGCGCTGAGGTTGTTTATTATATTAATCATCGCTTACAAGTTGCAGGATTTAATAGGCCTCCTTTATTTAATAATAGTATGGGGCTTAAGATTGCCAGAGCAAGCCGTGGAATTCCTAGGTTAGTTAATATTTTATGCCACAAAGCACTATTACAAGCGTACGGTGAAGGGTTAAATACAATAACAAATCGCCATATTCAGCTTGCCATAAAAGATACTGAAGACTGCGCAAAATACCGAACAGGCCAATATTGGAGTTATAGCGCTTTAATGTTTAGTGTTTTAGCTATTGCTGCCATATGGGTATGGAGGCAGTGGTTATGAGCGTTATAAATAATATGCTTAAAAATATTGAGCAACGTGAAGCTAAACAAGTGAATATTCAAGAAGGTATAAGCGTAAAGCCAATATATGATGTAAAAAACATTGTATTTAAAGCCGTAATTTTACTTATTATGCTAAGTGTCATTTTTTTAGCATACCTGTATTTACCGACCGCCGACAAAAAAGAAACTCAACGTGAGTCTGTGTTACCACAGCAAAAAATGGTTGCGGTTTTGAGCTCTAATTTATCTGATTCTCAAGATGAAAAAAGCACTGTAGAGCCTTTAGTTGAGCAAGAAGTTGTGAAGAAGGCTGTGCAAGTTGAGCAAATAAAACCAGAAGTGAATGATTTAGCTGAATCCAAGTTGAGTGAAGCAACATTACTGGTTTCTCAACCAACGGCTGAGCCGGTTGTAATTGCCGAGGTTAAACAAAGCCCTGCACTAGCTAAAGATAATGTGTTAGTGGCTAGCGAAGTTATTGTCAGCAAGCCAAAAATTACTTCAGTGGCTAAAACTAAGCCACAAAATACTATGATCAAAAGCGCGGCAGAAACTAAGTCACCACAGGCTTTATTAGTCGAGCAATTAGCAGCAGCTAAACAGGCAATACAGTTTGGCTTATACAACGAAGCAATTAGTGATTTAAACATTATTTTAGCGCAATCGCCTTTACATGTTGAGGCCCGAAACTTACTGGCTGCAACTTACTTTAGACAGCAAGATATAAATTCTGCGCAACAGGTTTTGCAATCAGGTATTCGCCAAAACCCTGACGTACTTGAATGGCGTGTAATGCTAAGCAAAATACTCATTATGCAACAACAGTATGAAGGGGTATTACTGCTTTTAAGTGATGAATTTGAATCCCAGGCGAATCTTGATTTTTGGGTGCTGCAAGGTACTGCTGCGCAAAGTGCGAGTAAGCACCATAAAGCACTTGAAAGCTTTAAACATCTTACACAGCTCCAGCCTAGCCAAGCCAAGTGGTGGCTTGCACTTGCAACCTCAAAAGATGCATTAGGAGAGTACCTCGATGCTAAACAGCTTTATAAGGTGGCTCTAGATTTAGGTGGGTTAAATACCGCTATGACCCAGCATGCATTACAGCGTTTAGTTGCACTAAAGGAGGCCGTATGAGACCTAGTTTAAAAATGCGCTTAGGCGATTTACTTGTTCACGAACACATGATCACCGAAGCGCAACTAAGTGAAGCATTAAATGTTCAAGCTGCAACGGGCCGTAAATTAGGTTCGACACTTATTACACTTGAGTTTATTAGTGAGCCACAATTATTACGCTTTTTAGCGCAGCAATTACAGGTACCTTTTTTAGATATATCACAGCGAAAAATATCACACGATGTATCTAAGCTTTTATCTGAGGTATATGCGCGTCGTTACAGAGCACTAGTAATCGAAGATAATGGTGACTCTGTTTTGGTTGGGATGAGCGATCCTGCTGATTTAAGGGGGCTTGATCAACTTGCGACTATGCTTGCTCCTAAACGAATAGATTTAGCTGTTGTACAAGAAAGCCAAATCATGGCTGCATTTGACAACGTATATCGTCGTACAGATGAAATTACCAACTTTGCAGCACAACTCCATGAAGAATATCAAGACGTAGAAGAGTTTGATTTAAACTCTTTAGGTGATGAGACATCCGATGCAACCGTTGTAAAGTTACTGCAATCAATATTTGAGGATGCTGTGCAAGTTCGCGCATCTGATATTCACATTGAGCCAGATGAAGGTTTGCTTCGCATTCGTCAACGTGTAGATGGAATATTACAAGAGCACACTCTTAACCAAGTAAAAATAGCATCGGCACTAGTGCTACGTTTAAAGCTTATGTCGGGATTAGATATATCTGAAAAACGCCTCCCTCAAGATGGCCGGTTTAATATAAAAGTGCGCAGCCATAGTATTGATGTGCGCCTATCTACCATGCCGGTTCAGCATGGTGAATCAGTTGTAATGCGCTTGCTTGATCAATCTGCAGGATTATTATCGTTAGATGAAACAGGCATGCCGGCACACATATTAAAACGTGTGCGCAGCATTATAAAACGTCCACATGGCATGGTTTTAGTTACTGGGCCAACAGGCTCGGGTAAAACAACCACACTTTATGGTGCATTAAGTGAGTTAAACCAACAAGAAAGTAAAATTATTACAGTAGAGGATCCTGTTGAGTATCGTATTGGACGTATTAACCAGGTACAAATAAATAATAAAATAGGGCTAAGTTTTGCCAGTATTTTACGGACCGCTCTAAGGCAAGATCCTGACATTATAATGGTTGGCGAAATGCGTGACCAAGAAACCGTAGATATTGGATTAAGGGCCGCTTTAACAGGCCACCTAGTACTATCAACGTTACATACCAATGATGCAATTACCAGCGCTATGCGCTTAATCGACATGGGTGCACCGGCTTACTTAGTGGCAAGCTCACTGCGAGCGATTATTGCTCAGCGATTAGTAAGGCGAGTATGTAATGACTGTAGAGTACCGTACTTGCCAGATCGCCAAGAAATAAGTTGGTTAAAATATTTAGGCGAAGAGATTACAGATGCTCAATTTTCTAAAGGGCAAGGTTGCACAGCATGTAATCACACTGGTTATAAAGGACGTGTAGGTATTTTTGAGTTGCTCGAAATGGATGATGCAATGATGGATGCATTGCGCGCTAACGATACACAAGGCTTTGCAAAGGCTGCTAAAAATAGTGCTAACTTTTCACCACTCTCGGCTATGGCATTAAATTACGCTAAGAAAGGTATTACCTCTTTAGATGAAGTATTTAAAGTGGCTGAATATATCCCAGAAATAGTAGGGGATATTGATGCAACTATATAGCTATAAAGCGAAAGACAGCAAAGGTGTATTGGTAAAAGGCCAATTAGAAGCGAGTAACCAAGCTGGCGTAGCTGATAGTTTAATGAAGCGTCAATTTATACCCATATCAATTTCTTTAGTTGAAACAAAAAATAATATTAAAATTTTTGATAATTTATTTGTCGAAAAAATAACGCTAGACGACATGATTATGTTTTCTAGACAAATGTATTCGCTACTAAAAGCGGGTATTCCAATTATACGAGCAATGATTGGATTGGCAGATACAACACAAAATAAAGAATTTAAAAATGTATTGATGGAAGTTACCAGGCAACTTGAGCAAGGCCGCGACTTATCCAGTGCAATGGCAATTCATAACGAGGTATTTAGCCGCTTAACTGTGTCAATGGTAATGGTTGGTGAAGGTTCTGGCCGATTAGAAGATGCATTTTATCAACTCGCTATTTACTTTGAAAAAGAACAGGAAACTCGTAAGCGTATCAAAGCAGCTATGCGCTACCCTACTTTTGTTATTTTGGCTCTTGTAGCAGCTATGGTCATTTTAAATATTTTTGTAATTCCTACCTTTGCGAGCATGTTTGCCAAATTTGATGCCGAATTGCCGTTAATGACACGAATATTAATTGGCACCAGTAGCTTTTTTGTTAACTATTGGTGGTTGCTATTAGTTGTGGGGATTGGAGCGGTATTCGCTTGGAAGCGTTATTTAAATACAGAACCAGGACGCTTCAAGTGGGATCAATATAAATTAAAAATCCCCTTTATTGGCGATATTTTAAAACGTACGTTGCTTGCACGTTATAGTCAAAGTTTAGCTATGGTATTACGGTCTGGTGTACCTATGACCACGGGATTATCGCTAACAGCGCATGCTGTAGATAATAGCTATATGGAAAAAGCGATTATTACTATGCGCCAAGATATAGAAAAAGGCGATAGCTTACTTAGAGCCTCAAAAAGTTCTGAGCTGTTTTCTCAGCTTGTATTACAGATGGTCGCCGTAGGTGAAGAAACCGGTCGGGTTGATGAGTTACTTCAAGAAGCAGCTGATTATTATGAGCGTGAAGTTGATTATGACTTACGAAGCTTAACTGCAAAAATAGAACCTATTTTAACTGTGTTTGTTGCCATTATGGTGCTGATTTTAGCATTGGGTATTTTTATGCCTATGTGGAACATGATGTCGGCAATTAAAGGGAATTAAGGTGAACACAACAATAGCTTACTCAAAAGGTTTCTCATTATTTGAGTTAGTTATTGTTGTTATTTTACTGGCAGTAATTTTGAGTTTTGCTATACCTCAATATATAGGTATTAAAAATCAAGCGCATAATGCAAGCGTAGATGCTATTGCGGGTAGTTTTTCATCGGCTGTTGGCATGGTTAGAGGTCAATGGGAGTTAGAAGGGAGACCAAATAGTAAGTCAAATATAACATTCGTTAATTATGGAGGAGTGATAGTTGCTGTTGATGGATCGTTAGGTACACCAACGGGTGACGAAACAGAAAAAAAAGGTACTCGCGCAGAGTCTATAAATGCTCATAAATGCCGCCAAGTATTAAATGTAATTTTACAAGATGCACCAAGCAGTACCTTAAGTAGTGAAATATCGATAATAAAAAGTGTAAGTTTTTTAGTTAGGTACAATGCAGAAAGTACGCAATGCGTCTATTATTTAACTCATACCATTGATATTAAAAGTATACCTACCAATACGGGTGAAATATCAGGTTTAACAGGTTTTTCATACTTTGCTAAAACAGGCAAAGTAAAAATATTTAAAAACTAAGTAATTAAAAAGAGGCTTATCTATGAAAACGCAATCGTTAAAAAGTTTACCAATAAATAAACAAGCAGGTTTTACACTTGTTGAATTGATCATCGTAATTGTTATTTTAGGCATTTTAGCTGTTACTGCAGCCCCTCGTTTTTTAAACTTGCAAGGTGATGCGAATGCTTCAACACTTGAAGGCTTACAAGGGTCGATTCGCAGTGGTATGAATATTGTAAATGGTAAGTCTATTATTGCTAGTGATCACAAAAAGGCAACGGCTGAAGTTACTGTAGATACAGGGGATGCAGTCGATACAGTTTATGGTTACCCAGCAGCAACACTTGCTGCATTTGAAGCATTTTTAGATGTTAGTTTCGCTACTGATGATTCTGCGGATTTTAATCTAGATGATTCAGCAGCCGATGGTACTTTAATTATTTATCCTAACAGCTATGTAAAGGGAGATGATTGCCGTATTGATTATAAGCAAGCTACTGCGACGACGGGCCCTGTAGTTGTAACTCCTCCAGTAATAACACTTGTTACTACGGGCTGTTAATTACATAAATGATAAGCAGTAGTAAGCAACGATTGCGTGGCTTCACACTCATTGAGTTAATTATTACTCTAGTGATATTGGGAATACTGTCGGTAACGGCAGTTCCCAAATTTCTGGGCAGCTCAACAGAAGATGCATACTCATATCGAGACCGTACTTTAAATGCACTTAGAACAGTGCAGTTACGTGCAATGCAAAATACAGCGACAACAAGTTGCCATACTCTTTATATAACCTCCACACTTATTGCTCCCCCCACACCTGATACATGTATTGGTGGCGCTGATACCAACAACACCGATCATTTAGTGGTACAAATAAACACGCAAAGAAGTGATATAACATTTAGCGCTTTAGATAGTAACGCAAATATATTTACCCAAATTAGTTTTGATCCTTTAGGTAAATCAAATCAAACCTGCACTTCGCAGTGTCGAATAGATGTTGGATTAGCTGGCGTATGCATAAGTGGTGAAGGGCTTATATATGCGTGCCCTTAAAGTAAAAGGTTTTACTCTAATTGAGCTTATTATTGGCATAGTGATGTTTGCTATTGCATTAAGCATTATTACCGCTTTAATTGCCCCGCAAGCAAAAAAAAGTGCAGAGCCAATTATTGCTTTAAGAGCCTCTGAATTTGGTCAATCACTAATGAACGAAATTCAAAGTAAATCGTTTGATGAGCACAGCGATAGAAGCGCACCTTTTAGACGTTGCGGCGAAACAACCTTGGGTGCTGAACCTTGTACCGCAGAGGGCGATTTAGGCGTCGATAACTTAGGGGCAGGCCTAGAAACCCGAACTAGTTATAACGATGTAGATGACTATATTGCACTGTCTAACCAGCCTATTACTAATAGCTTAGGAGAGGTGTTAAGCCAATACAGTGACTTTAACTTAGTTGTTACTGTTGAGTACGATAGCGACGTTAACGAATTGACCATCAACGATGGCACAACCTTTAAGCGTATTACTATTGAAGTAACATCACCCTTAGGCGAAGTTTACGGATTTAGTGCATATAAAGGGAATTACTAATGCAAAGAGCTAAATACCAAAATGCATTTACCCTTATAGAGCTATTACTTGTCATGGTTATTATTGGTGTTTTAGCCGTAAGTGCATTTTCGTTTATTGGTGCTGGGGTCAGTATTTATTCGCAAGGGGTTGAACGCCAAGAAGCAGTAGCCCAGGCCCGCTTTTTAATAACGCGACTTAGTAAAGAGCTTCGCCACGCTACGCCAAACTCTTTAAGGCTCTCTTGCGATAACAGTACTAGCGGAGCGTGTAGTGCTCAGCAGTGCTTAGAATATACGCCGTTTTTATCAGCGACTCACTATACAAATTACCTACCTACCGTAGCGCCTTTTAATGTTAGCGCTGTTGATTTTGAACTTAATAACTTAACGCAGCCGCAAGCTGGAAATTGGGCAACGATATACCCATTAAGCAGTGCTGATATATACGATGAGAATAATAATAAGCGTTTGCAAGTATCAGCATTTAATAGTTCAGCGAGCGAAATTGATGAGTGGCAATTTAGCAAAGCATTTACCCAAGAGTCGCCGAGTAAACGCCTTTATTTACTTTCAGAACCTGTAAGTTTTTGCGTTGAAGGGCAGTATTTATATAGATATACCAATTACGGTTTTACTGTTAATCAATTAGATGCCGTGAGCTTACAAATAAGCAGTGGTGTTAAACGTGATTTATTAGGTATTTACATTGCCAATAATTTAGCGAGCGATTTATTTTTTACTCTTGATGCGCTCTCCCTACAAAGAAACGCTGTGCTTAATGTGAATGCGCAAATGCAATTTAACGATACTGAAGTAATGAACTTTAACCATGAGGTACATATTCCTAATGTACCTTAAAAAAAATCCTCACGGAAAAGCCTTACTCAGTAAACAAAAAGGGAACTTAATAATTGTTTCTTTGGTAATTATTGTTGCTTTATTAGCACTAGGATTAGCATTAGTTAAAGTGCTTTCTGGTGCATCTCAACAAAATACGATTGAGTATTATGGGGCTCGCGCTTTTATGGCAGCACAAAGCGGCCTAGAAAGTGGTTTAACGCAACTATTTCCAACAAATAGCTCAGTTCAAAGCTGTACATCAGTTACTACTGATTTAACCTTCCAAACTGCATATTTAGCTAACTGTAAAGTAGTGGTGAGTTGCGATGAATATATAGACTTACCTGATAGCAGTACAACCAACGGGCTTGTGAATATATATTACTTACAAAGCAGTGCAACATGCGCCGCAATTGATTGCCCTGCAGGGAGTAGCTGCAGAAAAGATTATTGGCAAACACAAAGAACGCTCAGTGTGGAGGCTAAAACTTTACCATGATGAAAAATGCATTGGTCACTATATTTTTTAGCTGCGTGTTACTTTGTAATTACGCAAATGCAGTGCCTCCAAAAATCGAAGGCCGTTATATAGAGCTGCAAGATACATATACATCGCCTGTTTGGACAAAAGTTAATTTTCAACAGCAATATATAACGCCTCCTGCTGTTTTTATGCTCTCAACAAACCAAGGCGGAAACCCTGCAATAATAAGAATACGTAATATAACCACAACTAGCTTTGAGGCCTTACCGCTTGAACCTTCAGGAGAGGATGGCGGGCATATTAGTATGGGAGCGCACTATTTAGCCATTGAGTATGGTGTGCATCAATTTCCAGACGGCACAATTATGGAAGTAGGTAATACTGATCTATTGCTCGAATTACAGTATGGCTCTAAGTCTGGCTTTGCTCCATTAACACCTAAAGGCTATAAGCCTTTAACATTTGCTGAACCGTTTACTCAAAGGCCAAACTTTTTCCATTCGTTACAAACACTCAATAGCATAGACAGCAATCCACCTTCTGAGGCATTAATTCCGTTTTTAACAGTTGCAGTAGAAAGTAATTCTCTATCTGCCAGCGGCGTTAATATTGCTTTAGAAGCATCTGAAACAGCACTTGGGCTCATAAAAACCGAAACTGTTGCCTATATGGCTGTAGAGCCCGGAAGTAACCGCACATTTTCTGATGATAATGGCGTTGAGGTATCGTGGGAAACTTTTTTCACAGGCTTTGAAGTTGACGGCTGGAGCAATGGCTGTAATTACTTTAGTTTTACTAATAACTTTAGTGTGGCTCCGTTAGTTGTAGCAAGTAAAAACTCACGCCAAGAAGATGATGGCGGGTGGCTACGCAGCTGTAACCTAAGGACCGACAGGTTAGGGCTAGTTGTTGACGAAGATCGTGATGGCGATAACGAGCGCCGTCACGTAAACGAGGAAGCATCAATACTCGCCATGACCAGTACCTTTGTATTTAATGGTGATATTTTAGATTGTGATACGTTATTCCCGGGCGCTATTTCTACTTATAACAATGGTGAAGTGCAGCTGGTGCAGGGAGTAGAAATAACCGATGGTAATGCGCAGTTTGTCACCACCACAAGTTTAATTTCTACAGCGCTGACGAGCCCTCCTTTGTGTAATGGTCAGGCGTGTGTTGCTGGTGGTTATAACTCTTTAGAACCGAATCAAGCGGCGCAGGTGCCAACGGTTACAAATGATGGTAGCTCAACAGGGCCCGTACCTACTTCTTTAGCTGGCGACTATTATTACGATGAGTTGCAGTTAAGTATGCTGGAAACACAATACAGAGTAACAGCGCCTACACGTATTTTTTTAAAAGACACAACCTCACTTCTATCAACTTCATTTTTGAATATAGGTAAAACAAATATAGTAGTAGAAACTGGCGCGTACTTGGCTATTTATGTGGATGGTGCGGTTGCTATTGCAGCCGATGCAAATATTGCGGGCTATATTGTTGCAACTGGTGAGGTAAGAATCGCTCAAAATGTAACGTATCAGGGATCAATTACATCGGCTACTCAAATTATTACCGAAGGGAGCTCAACGTTTGACGCTTTACCAGTACCCGAAAGTATCCCTGGTTTTTGTGGTATTTATACACCAGAAACACTGGATCATTATCGTTTAACAATAAGCGATAACAAAGGTCTAACGTGTGAAGCTAAAGAAATGACACTAACAGCCTGCGCTAATGATGCCTGCGATTTATTATTTGCTGAGCCGTCTAGTTTAAACCTTTCTCCAGATAATAGTGGTCAGCAAAGTTGGGTTACAGGGGAGAATATTAATTTTACAGGCTCAACAACTGTTGAGTTTGCTAAACGCACCACAGGCAGTGTTACATTTGGATATAACACTGCTGATCCTTCTGCACCTCTTCGTTGTTATATCGGTGGTAATAATGTTGGTTTGAGTGGCTGTAAAGTTACGTTTTCTGATGCTGGATTTATTTTTAATAATGATACTGATGGAAATACTACAATTCCAACTCAGTTATCAGCAAAGCCTTCAAATACTGGATTTAATGCAAAAGCGCTATCTATTCAAGCGGTAAAAACAAATACCACTACGGGCGTATGCGAAGCTGCATTTCCCGCTGGTGGCGATGTAAGCTTAGATTTATCGTATACATGCAGTGCTGGTGCAAGTTGCTCTGATACGGTTTCACTTAGTAATAACAATAATACCTTTGCGGTAGAGCAAGCCTCTAAATCATTCATACTTAACTTTGATAGTGAGTCTAAAGCCCCGATTGTTATAAATTACCCCGATGCAGGAAAGTTGAGTTTAAATGTAAATACCAATTTAATTTTAGACCCACTAACTAATTTATCAGTAAATTTAACGGGTAGTTCAAATGAATATGTCGTAAAACCATTTGGATTAGCCATGGAGGTAGCAAGTGATGGTTATGCAGCAGACGCTAATGGGAGCTTATTTAGATTAACGGGCGAAGCATTCGATTTAAAAATGAATGCGGTGCAGTGGCAAACAGGGCAAGACACTAACAACGATGGTTTCCCAGACAACTACAGCAATATTACAAATAACAACATAGCTAAGCATTTTATTACAGAGCAACCGCTTGTAGAGGCATTACTTAAAGCGCCTACGCCAGGCATTCAAGGTACGCTTGAAGCGATGAGTACTGTTGCGTTTAGTGATACAGGTAGTTTGAGTGAATCTATATCGCAATATAATTACGACCAAGTTGGCATAATTGATTTAACAGCAGGCCTTCAAGATGCCGATTATTTTGGTGCGGGAGATGTAAAAGGTGAGCTATATAACGTTGGTCGTTTTGCACCTTCGCAGTTTCAGGTAGTGGGGGTTCAAGCCGCCGCGCAATGCACGCAATACGGCAGTAATTTAACTTATCTTGATCAACCTTTTGAACTTGGCTTTACAGTACAAGCACAAAATCAAAATGGTGAGCTAATGGCTAATTATAAAGAGGGCTTTGATAAGTCCAGTGTAGACGTTAATGCCGAAAATAATGAAGTAGGTAACTATGTACCTGCAACTAATTTTACTAGCCGCTTAGTAAACCTAGGAAATAACAACTGGGGAGATATAAGCGACGGCCAATGGCAAATGAGCCAACTCAACACGACACTTAAAAGATTAGGTGTAGGGCAAGTAGACGGACCGTTCGCTATGGTGAGCTTAATGGCAACGCTTTCTGACATAGAAGGGGCAACACTTATTGATGCAAATGATAAACCTAATACACAAACAGCATGCTCGGGTGGTTGTAATAGCGTACGACTAAATGCATTACCAATAGAGTTTAGATTTGGACGCTTAGTCCTTGGCAATAACGCAGGCTCCGATCTCGACCCTTTACTTATTCCTATGCAGGCTCAGTATTACAACGGCAGTGGATTTGTAAATAACACTGAAGATAACTGTAGTGTATTTGATCATACCCAAATCACTCAAATATCACCTAGCAGCCCACAATTAACCTATAAATATGGGACTGGTGTATCTGGCCAGCTAGAAGCGGGAGTATATCCGGCAGATAACGGTATTTATGCACAGCCAAATGGTTTGGGTGAATTTACCTTAGAATATAATACTTATGATTGGTTAAAGTGGGATTGGCAGGGCGATGGAACACAGCTCGATCCTCGTACTATTTTACAATTTGGACGCTTTAGAGGAAATGATCGGGTTATTTACTGGCGTGAAACACGCGAATAGTTGTAAACTAATATAATAATTGAACAAAGCTTGTGTTTTGTGCTGCAAGTACATAGCATAAGGCTTTAATTATAAAAAATAATAACGACCAAATAATTGCCGCTTTTTGGGACTGGAATATATGCGAATTACTCCTTTATCTCTGTTAATTTCAGCTAGTTTGTTAGCTAGTAGTGCATTTGCACAAGACACAGCTACAGTGACTGGAATTGACTCAGAGATTAGTGTTAAACAGACAGAATACGATAACTCGACAAGAATACTTGAAAAACATCTTAAAGAAGAAAGTCAGTTACAAAATCAATTAGAGCTACTTCGTTCTCGTTCTACAGAGCTAGATAAAGAAAAAAACCAAGCGCTCGATGCGATGAACGAAATGTACCGTCGTTTAATTGACGATCCCACTATTAATATTAGTGCGGCTCAATCACGCTATCAAAAAGCGGTGATTGATCATAAGCAAAATAAAGATGACATTTCTATGCAGTTGGCGGCAATTGCATCCCACCGTAAAGATATAGAACAAATTCGTGTTGCTAAGCATACGCTTTTAAATACATTAGAAAGTTTAAAAGAGCAGTTAACTACAGCCCGCGTAGAGCGTTTACGTAACGAGTTTACACGTGAAGGTACGCTTGAGGTTAACCACACTATTAACTGTAAGCGAACAGAAACGCTAGCAGCATGTGAGCAACGCGGTCAGCAAATGGGTCTACAAAAAGCAACTAAACGCTTTGTTGATCAAATTTTTGCAAATCTAACAGAAGAGCGCATTGTTGAGCCAAAACGCAATTTGGCGGGCGCTCAAGTACAAATATTAAGTAGCCATGTAGTTAACAGTGCATTTAGCGGCCAAGGTAATTACAACGTTAACTTAAGCGTAACTATGCGCGGCGAAGTTAATAGCAGCCGTTTATGTAGCTTATTAAGCATAGATAACCGCTATTGTTCTGAGTACGGCACGCCACTTACGGCTGCTTATCAACCAGCGTATAACAATACATTTACTGATAGTCAGTTAACATTCAGTAATAGCGCGGATAATAGCAACACAGTGTCGGTTTCTCGTTTAAATGAGCAGCCAGTACGTGATTATTCAGTTAAACCTGCATCGGTGAAAAAAGATTACCCTTCTATCCTTAATAAGAAGAAGGATCAATCTGTAGAGCTAACATTACGATCAAACGTATACGACGATGAAGTGTTTATCGATGGTGTAAGCTTTGGCTCAACACGCTTGATTACACGTTTACCGCCGGGCATTCATAACATTGAAATACG
This sequence comes from Pseudoalteromonas sp. c7(2019), assembly GCF_011378625.1. Taxonomy (NCBI): domain Bacteria; kingdom Pseudomonadati; phylum Pseudomonadota; class Gammaproteobacteria; order Alteromonadales; family Pseudoalteromonadaceae; genus Pseudoalteromonas; species Pseudoalteromonas sp. c7(2019). Next base: position 126,106 of record NZ_WTKS01000008.1, read on the forward strand.
TAAACTTGGTTATAAACCTTATCAAGCTCGTGTTGATTTGAATAAAGCGCAAACAATTAATGCAAATTTAGTAAAAAAGCCTAAGTCGATTGCTGCACCGGCCTATACTCGAGAGCAACCAGAAGTAACAACACGCCAGGTTAGTGAAAACGTTAATGTATTAAATGCAAACGTTGAAACGCCGGTTGTCGTTATTCCTGCAGGCAAATTTAAAATGGGCGATATTAACGGCAATGGTTTAGCTAATGAACGTCCAGTAATTGAAAAAGTAATAGCAAATTCTTTCGCTATGCAAAGTAAAGAAGTAACCGTGGGTGCCTACGAAAAGTTTGTAGCAAATACAGGTTATAAAACTCAAGCGGAAAAAAATAAAGGGTGTGCGTATTATTTAAATGGCGAACCAGTATGGGAAGCAAATTTAAATTGGCGTAATCCTGGTTTTGAGCAAGGTAGTGACTTTCCTGCTGTATGTTTAACTTATAACGATGCAAAAGCTTATGCTGAGTGGTTATCTGGTCAAACAGGACAGCAATTTCGTTTACCTAACGAAGTTGAGTGGGAATACGCAGCACGCGCAGGAACTGAAACAGAATACCCTTGGGGTAACGAAATTGGTAAAAACCTAGCTAACTGTGGTTGGTGTGGTAGTGAATGGTCAAACAGACGTGCATCACCAGTAGGTTCTTTTTCTCCAAATGCATTTGGATTATACGATACCGTAGGCAATGTATGGGAATGGACCGATAAAGAATCAGGTGAGTCTGATGTAGCAGTAAGAGGCGGAGCGTGGAACTTTGCACCAAGCCTTGCTCGTGCATCTACGCGTTTAATTTTAGCGCCTGATTTTAGATCTAACTACATTGGTTTTCGCTTAGTTCGCGAACGATAAAACTCAATTAAGGAAGCTTTGCTTCCTTTTTTCACAAATTCACAAAGGCGCTGCGCTTTATATTGCTCATATAGTTGAGCATGTTAAAGTGAGGCAGCTAATATAAGAACGTATTTCAAAGGTCATCCAGCCTCATGTTTAAAAAACTCCGTGGTATTTTTTCTAACGATCTATCGATCGACTTGGGTACAGCCAATACCCTAATTTATGTAAAAGACGAAGGCATTGTATTAAATGAACCTTCTGTTGTTGCTATCCGCCAAGAGCGTGCTGGTGGACCTAAAAGTGTTGCATCTGTAGGTACAGAAGCAAAGCTTATGTTAGGTCGTACACCGGGTAATATAAAAGCGATTCGTCCAATGAAAGACGGTGTTATTGCTGACTTTTTTGTAACAGAAAAAATGTTACAACACTTCATTAAACAAGTGCATAACAATAACTTTATGCGTCCAAGTCCGCGTGTACTAATTTGTGTACCGTGTGGTGCTACTCAAGTAGAAAAACGTGCAATACGTGAATCTGCAATGGGTGCAGGTGCTCGTGAAGTTTACTTAATTGAAGAACCAATGGCAGCAGCTATTGGCGCAGGCTTACCAGTATCAGAAGCAACAGGTTCTATGGTTGTTGATATTGGTGGTGGTACAACTGAAGTTGCTATTATTTCACTTAACGGCGTTGTTTACTCATCATCTGTTCGTATTGGTGGTGATAAGTTTGACGAAGCTATCATTAATTATGTACGCCGTAACTTTGGTAGCTTAATTGGTGAAGCGACAGCTGAAAATATTAAGCATCAAATTGGCTCTGCGTTTAAAACTGATGAGCCAATCGAAATTGAAGTGCGCGGTCGTAACCTTGCTGAAGGTGTTCCGCGTTCATTCACACTTAACTCACACGAAATCCTAGAAGCTCTACAAGAGCCATTAATGGGTATTGTGAGTGCAGTAATGGTTGCGCTTGAGCAATCACCACCAGAGCTGGCATCAGATATTTCTGCACACGGTATGGTACTTACTGGCGGTGGCGCATTGTTAAAAGATTTAGACCGTTTATTAATGGAAGAAACGGGTATTCCGGTTGTTGTTGCTGATGATCCACTTACATGTGTTGCACGTGGTGGTGGTAAAGCATTGGAAATGATCGATGTTCATGGTGGTGACGTTTTTAGTTACGACTAATGAAATTAATGTTTGGACGCACAGTCTCTTTGCAACTGCGACTTTTTGTCGCAGTGCTTTTGAGTATCGCACTCATTGTTGGAGACAGATATACGCAAGGTGGTACCGTTGTTCGTACCAGCCTCAATACCTTAGTTAGCCCACTAATTTATGTTGCTAATTTACCCTACGAATTATTTAGCTTAAGTGCTAAAAGCCTGCATACGCGAGAGCAACTTCTTACTGAAAACGAAGCGCTGAAAAAAAAGCAAATGCTACAAAGCGAGCAACTTCAGCAGTATCAATTTCTAGCCAGAGAAAATCAAAAACTACGCGCCTTATTAGGCTCATCTGCAAAGCAATCAAATCGTAAAATTATTGCTCAAGTACTTTCTGTGCATTCAAACCCGTATAGCCATCAAGTTGTTATAAATCGTGGTACCACCGATGGACTTAGTGAAAGCCAAGCCGTCATTGATGAGATGGGTGTAGTAGGGCAATTAACTAAAGTAGGATCAACTACGTCACGCGTATTACTCATGACCGACACTACGCATGCCACACCTGTGCGTATACTGCGTAACGATGTGCGAACTGTTGTTGAGGGCATAGGTAAAATTAACGTAGTTAAGCTCTCTCACGTTCCGCACAGCTTAGATGTGCGAATTGGCGATGTACTTGTTACATCAGGATTAGGTGGCACATTCCCAGAGGGATACCCGGTGGCTGTAGTAACCGAAATAAATCGTGATGAAGGCCGCCCGTTTGCACAAGTTTTTGCAGAACCTATTGCGCAATTAGATCGCATTCGTTTGCTGGTTATTTTATGGCGTAATCAACAGGAGCAAATCAACGATGATTAACCGTTATTCATTGTTAATTGCGCTAAGCATCTTTTTTGCTTTAATAATGGCATTAATGCCGCTCCCTTTTTCGTTTGAACCATTTAGACCTGACTGGGTTTTACTTGTACTTATGTATTGGTCGTTGGCAGTACCGCATCGTTTAAATATTGGTACTGCTTGGGTTGTTGGTTTATTAATAGATTTAGCATCTGGTTCACCGCTAGGTGTCAACTCGCTTACATTTTCAATATGTATATTTGTAACCGCGAGCAACTTTCAAAAAATTCGTAACTTTTCGCTTTGGCAACAAAGCTTATTAATTGGTTTGTTTTTAACGCTGTATCATTTAATGCAGTTTTGGCTAAATCACTTTTTGTTAGGGGTTTACTTTAATCCACAGTATTTATGGCCAGTAGCAACCGGAATGGTTAGTTGGTTTTGGGTGTTTTTACTACTTCGTAAATATCGCAGACATTTTAGGATCAGGTAATGACTACCGCAGTATATTTGGCATCAGCCTCTCCCCGTCGTAAAGAGTTATTAAGCCAATTAGGTGTCGAATTTACACAATTTAGTGTTGATGCAGATGAAAGCCCACTTCCAAACGAGCAACCTAGAGCACTTGTTGAGCGTTTAGCTCGCTTGAAAGCCCAAAGCGGTGTAGAGCTTGGATATACCGATCGCCCTGTACTTGGTAGTGATACCGTAGTTGTTATCGATAACGAATCACTGGGTAAACCTCGTGATAAAAACGATTTTATACACACATTAAAACGTTTATCAGGTAACACACATCAAGTACTTACCGCAGTAGCATTTGCGACGCAAAATGATGTGCTTAGCTGTGTTGTAAGCACAGATGTCACCTTTAAAACTTTAACTGATGAAGAAATAAATACCTACTGGGATTCTAATGAGCCACAAGATAAAGCCGGTGGCTACGGTATCCAAGGTTTAGGTGGTCGCTTTGTAACTCACATTGCGGGTAGCTATTTTTCTGTTGTAGGCTTACCTTTATATGAAACCGAACAATTATTAAAAACATTCTTAAGAAGGTAACATGAGTACAGAATTACTGATCAATGTCACACCGAGCGAAAGCCGTGTTGCCCTAATAGAAAACGGTGTACTGCAAGAAATACAGCTAGAGCGAATTGGTAATCTAGGTATTGTAGGCAATATTTACCTAGGAAAAATAAGCCGTGTACTTCCGGGTATGCAGGCTGCTTTTGTTGATATAGGCCTTGAAAAAGCGGCATTTTTACATGCATCCGATATTGTAAATAGTGCCTCTATTGTTGAAGGCGTAGACGACGTACCAATAAAAAAAGTACAAGACATTAGAGAGTTAGTTCGTCAAGGCCAATACATTATGGTGCAAGTGGTAAAAGATCCGCTAGGCACTAAAGGCGCAAGACTCACCACAGATATAACTATTCCTTCTCGCTATTTAGTGTTTATGCCAGATGCGACCCATGTAGGGGTTAGTCAGCGTATTGAAACTGAAGAAGAGCGCTCACGCCTTAAAAAAATAGTCGCAGAATATGGCGATGAAAATGGCAGCTTTATTGTACGTACAGCAGCCGAAGGCGCTAGCGAAGCAGAATTACGACACGATGCCGGTTTTTTAAGAAAACTGTGGGAAAAAATTACAGCTCGTCGCAAAAAAACCAGTAAGGCCAGCATCCTTCACGAAGATTTAACGCTTGCCTTCAGAACGCTACGTGACTATGTAGGCGAAGATATGGAACGCATTCGCGTTGACTCTAAACTTACTCATGAAGAGCTAAAGTTATTTACTGAAGAGTTTGTTCCACAACTGTCTCAAGTACTAGAGTACTACCCCGGTGAGCGACCTATATTTGATTTGTTTGATGTTGAAAACGAAATTCAAAAAGCACTACATCGTAAAGTTACACTAAAATCTGGTGGTTATATAATTATTGACCAAACAGAAGCAATGACGACTGTTGATGTTAATACTGGTGCATTTGTAGGACATCGTAATTTAGAAGAAACAATTTTTAATACCAACGTAGAAGCAACCTCTGCAATTGCTCGCCAGCTTAGGCTGCGTAATTTAGGCGGTATTATCATTATCGACTTTATCGATATGGTAAGTGAGGATCATAAGCGCCGAGTATTGCATTCACTTGAATCAGCACTTGCAAAAGATCGCACTAAAACAAATATCAATGGGCTTTCAGCACTTGGGCTTGTTGAAATGACACGTAAACGTACACGCGAAAGCTTAGAACATATTTTATGTGATGTGTGTCCTGCGTGTTCTGGTCGTGGTTCGCAAAAAACAGTTGAAACGGTTTGCTACGAAATACTACGTGAAATAGTGCGTGTTAACCGAGCATACGCTGCCGATAAGTTTATGGTATACGCAGCGCCTGCTGTAAGTGAAGCCTTACTAAACGATGAGTACCATAACCTTGCCGAGCTTGAACTATTTATTGGTAAGCAAGTCAATATTCAAACAGAGAGCTTATACAGCCAAGAACAGTTTGATGTGGTAATGATGTAATGAAAGCAAAAGCGGTCTGTTTTTTTTGTTTTAGAAAGTTATGGCAGACCTGCGCCATAATTTTGGTATTACTGGCCGTTATTGTTTCAATTTTAAAATATACCCTTCCGTATGCAAACGAATACAAAGGGAATATAGAAAGCTATTTACACGAAAAGTTTGAAATAAGCTTATCTATAGGTGAAATATCAGCTAGTTGGCAGGGCAGTGGTCCTGCATTAGTATTAGAGAATTTATCGTTTAAAGATAACGAAACTGCACCAATATCACTCACCATTGCTAAAACCAGCTTAGAGCTAAACTTATGGGAAAGCTTAAAAGCGCTGCAACTTAGATCTAATTATTTTGTTATTAATGGTTTTCATACCAGTGTAAATATCACCAACTTATTTAAAACCGGTGACAACGACGAAGTCTCTTTTGAGCAAAAAGAGCTAATTGAAGAACTGTTTTTGGGTAAAACGGGTCATTTTGCAATAGAAAATTCCAGTATTAACTTTGTTCTAGAAGACGGTAAAGAGCGTAAGTTACTCCTCAAAAATATTGTTTGGCAAAATGAAGATGAGCGGCATCTTGGTAGTGGGAGCTTAGCACTGCCGGGTATTTCGGTCGGTGATTTTGATGCGCGCATAGCACTCACTGGCGATACCCTAGAGCAAGTTGCGGGCGACATTTATGTGCAGGCTAACAAAGTCGATGTATCTAACTGGTTAGCGCAATATATAAATACGCAAAAGCAACAACTGCATAGCGATATTAATTTACAAGCGTGGCTAAAACTAGATAAAGGTTTTGTAAGCGATATAAAAATGCAGTGGCTACCAAGCTTTGTGCGTTGGCAGCGAGAAGAGCAAAGCCAACAAGTTAGCTTGAGTGAAGGTGGATTCCATCTATATCCCGAGCAAAATAGCTGGCACTTAAAAAGCACCGGTTTAACATTTAATAGTAACGATAAAGCATGGCCAAGTTTAGAGTTTGAAGCTCAACTAGGGGCGACAAATGAAGTGTGGCTCCATCAAGTTGATTTTGAATTACTGAGTAACCTAGCAGGGCTAAGTAATTTTAATGCACTTGAACCATTTTTAGAGCGCCAACCTAGCGGGCAAATAGATCAAGCTTATTTAAATTTTTCCAATGCAAAGCAATGGCAATTATGGTTTGAGGCTGACAATATTGGTTGGCAAGAATTAAGATCGGTACCTGCAGCACAAGGACTTAGAGTAAATGGTTTACTTAATCAAAGTAGTGGTCGAATAAATTTATTTGGCGAAAATGGCACATTAGTTACAGGCGAAAGCTTTAGTAACGACATAAATTATAATCAGCTAAATGTAGAGCTAGATTTAGCTAAGCGAGATGATGGCTGGTATATAAGTAGTGACAATATATGGTTTGATAATGATGAAGTTACTCTTGCTGCAGAATTACAAATTAGTCTAACAGATGATCCTCGATTAGATCTTTATGCTGAAGCATTCGCCCCAGATGCCAAAATTGCAGGTCATTATTTCCCATTAAAAGCTATGAGCCCTGAGCTCGTTAGCTATTTAAATGGCGCAATTAAAGGCGGAGAAATATCTAAAGCACAAGTCTTATTTGCAGGACCTTTATCTGGTTTTCCATTCACCGATGGCAGTGGCCAGTTTGGTGTATTAGCGCAAATAGACAACGCAACCTATGAGTTTGATCCTGATTGGCCTTTGGTCACCAATGCCGACGTACAGCTACATTTTGATAATGAGCGTATGGACATATATAGCCAGCAAGGTAAGTTGGTTAATTTAGATATTGGTAATAGTGTACAGGTAAGCATTGCAGATTTAATGCATGCTGATGAACTTATTGTGCAAATTGATAAAAAAGCACAAATGGAAAAGTTACATGACTTTTTTGCAGCGACACCTATTGCTAAACCTCTTGCTGAAATTTTTAAAGTTGTGCAGGGCAAAGGCGAAGCCGATGCCAGTATTGAGCTTTTAGTAGGCTCAAAATTTAAAGGTGGGGCCAGTGTTAGCGGCAAGGTTAATTTAAATGACTTGCCAGTATTTATAGCAACGCCAGGGATTGAGCTTAAAAACTTAACTGGCGAGCTTAATTTTAAAAACGACAATATCACACTTAAAAATGCGACTGCGAAGTGGCTGGGCATGCCGCTAACTATTGATTACAGCAGTAAAAGTGATGCAAAAAATTACCAAGCAAACATAGATATAAACGCCAAAATTGATGCCGATACACTAATAGATAGTGGACAAGGCATATTGAAAAATTATTTAAGCGGGCAAAGTGATGTTGATATTGGCTTAGTACTTAATTTTGAAGAACAAGGTTTTAATTACCGCGCCCAAGTTACTTCGGAGCTACTTGGTCTAACAAGTAATCTACCTGCACCTTATAATAAAAATAGTGAACAAGTGTGGGCGCTTGATGCAGTAGTACAAGGTGATGATATTTCTAATCTCATTACCGCAAACGCTAATCAACAGTTTTACTTTAATGCTATTTTAGAAAATGGAAAATCACAGTTTAGTAATGTCCATTTTGTGCTCGGAAAACAAGATTTAGGATTAAACCAAAAAGACTTAAGCGTAAATATAAATCTTGAACAGAGTGAACTAGTGCCTTGGTTTGATCTGATTGATCAAATAATTAAAGCTGGTAAAGCAAACCCAGATAAAAAATCAAAAGGGATTATGCCACCGCTTAATGAGGTGGTCGCAAATATAGGTATGCTTGATGCGAGTAACATCATCTTTAATGATTTTGAAATGCGTTTAGCACCATCAAAAGACGATTTATACCTAAAGCTAAATGCTAAAGAACTTAGAGCTGGGGTTTTTATCCCTACATCACAGCCTAGCCAGCCCATACGAATTAATGCCGATTACTTAAGGCTTAATTTTGCACCGCACAATGAGCAAGTACTTGAAATAACAGATGTACTTCCTGAGAAAGACTTGAGCTGGCTTACTAAAATACCTGCCATTGAGTTTGAATGTAGTGATTGCAAAATTGACCGCTACCAACTTGATAAAGTGAGTGCGTCATTATTAGGTGATGGAGAGCGTTTATCAATATCAGAACTTGTAGTCGATAAAGGCGATCATTTACTGCGCACTAAAGGGCAATGGCAAAATGGATTAACAACGCTAAGTGGCGAGCTTAAAAGTGATGACATAGGCGCACTGTTTGGTGAGTTTGATATAACCTCCGCGATTAAAGACTCAAAAGCCGATCTAAATTATGATCTTACTTGGCAAGCAGCACCTTATGATTTTGATGTGAAAAGTTTAAGTGGCGAGATAGCTTGGGATTTAGGAGAAGGTCACTTAACTGAAGTTAGCGATGGCGGGGCACGCGTATTTTCGTTACTGAGCCTTGATTCATTAGTACGCAAGCTGAAACTTGATTTTAGAGATGTGTTTTCAAAAGGCTTTTTTTATAACAGCATGCAAGGCACTATGCAGTTAGAAAACGGTATTGCTTACACTAAAGATACCAAAATGGACGGCGTACCCGCCGATTTAACCATTAAAGGTTATGCAAATTTAAACACGCTTGATATAGATTATGATCTTGCTGTAGCGCCGCAGGTAACCTCGAGTATTCCGGTTATAGTTGCATGGATGGTAAACCCAGTAACAGGGCTTGCTGCCTTAGCAATTGATAAAGTTATTCATTCTGCGCGCGTCATCTCAGAGATCAACTTTAAAGTAACGGGTAAAATGAACGATCCTATTGTTCAAGAACTCGACAGAAAAAGTCGTGAAGTTACGCTTCCTCAAGCTGCGCAAAATCAGCCACAAGCATCAGTCGATTTAAAACTTAAAGATGCACAAGTAACAGTAACGCAATGAACAAAACTGAAATACTAAGCACTCCCACAATAGTTGCCCTGCAAATGTGTTCAGGGCTAAACCCTGATGACAACATAGCAAGCTTAAAGCGTGCACTTAAAACACTTCCAGCAACAAGACCATTACTTGTTTGTTTGCCTGAGGCTTTTTTAGTGTTTAGTAAAAGTGGTAACGATACGTTACGTGTTGCTAAGCAAGTTGAGCGATACAAACTACAACTTAGTGAATTGTGCCAACACCATAATATTTGGTTAAATGCAGGGACAATGCCTGAGCCATTTAACGAACATAAATATTATGCAGCATCGCACTTATATAATAATCAAGGCGAGCTGGTTGCAACGTATAACAAAATACATTTATTTGATGTAAACGTAGATGATCAAACAGGTAGCTATCGAGAGTCAGATTTTACCCAAGCAGGTAGCGATGTGGTTGTTGTTGATTCTCCCTTTGGTAAAATTGGCTTAACAGTATGTTATGATCTGCGCTTTAGTGGCTTATTTAACGAACTAGTACGCCAAGGCGCCGATATTATTTTAGTACCCAGTGCATTTACAGTCCCTACAGGGCAAGCGCATTGGCAACCGCTATTAGCAGCTCGCGCAATAGAAACACAATGTTATGTAGTTGCAGCAGCTCAGTACGGTACACATGAAAATGGCCGACAAACATATGGCCACAGTATTATTATTTCACCTTGGGGCAATACCCTGAGTGAATTGCCAACAGGCACCGGTTTTATAAGCTGCAACGCAGATTTAGACCAGTTACAAAAAATTAGACGAGACATGCCCGTGCAGTCTCATCAACGATTTAGAGAGCATTTATTATGAATTCGGTTGAACAGCATTTACTACACGACAGCCAGCTAAATAGAGAAGAGCTCGAAAAAACGCTCGCTTACATACATCAGCATAAAGTGGATTACGCCGATTTATATTTTCAATCAAGCCACCACGAATCATGGGTGCTTGAAGACGGCTTAGTTAAAGAAGGCTCTTATAACGTTGAACGTGGCGTTGGTGTACGTGCTGTAAGCGGCGAAAAAACAGGTTTTTCTTACTCTGATGCAATCAACCTCGAAGCGCTTAATAAAGCGGCAACAGCAGCACGTAGTATTGCAGATGCCGGCGAAGATAGAGCGATTAAAGTATTTAGTGATGTTAAAGCTAAAGAGCAATTTGCACCGCATCAGCCAATTTCGAGTATGAGCGACACCGACAAGGTGAGCTTATTACGCGAACTTGAAAACTATATTCGCGAACTAGCACCCGATGCAGAGCAAGTAATTAGTTCAATGTCAGCGGTTTACGAAGAAGTATTAATCGCAGCAAGTGATGGTACGTTTGCCACCGATATTCGCCCGCTTATTCGTTTAAACTGCTCAGTACTGCTTGAAAAAAATGGTCGCCGTGAACGCGGTGGCGCAGGCGGTGGTGCACGTTTAGATTATGGTTACTTTAAAGAACTTGTTGACGGTAAACCGCGTTGGATGGAATTTGCCGAAGAAGCAGTACGCCAAGCTAAAGTAAATCTTGAGGCTATTGATGCCCCTGCAGGTACTATGGAAGTAGTACTTGGTAACGGTTGGCCAGGTGTACTTTTACACGAAGCGGTAGGGCATGGGCTTGAAGGCGACTTTAATCGTAAAGGCGCGTCTGCGTTTAGTGGTAAAGTGGGCCAAAAAGTAGCATCTGAGCTGTGTACTGTTGTTGATGATGGCACCATGGCCGATCGCCGTGGCTCACTTAATGTAGATGACGAAGGCACACCAGCCGCTTACAATGTTCTTATCGAAAACGGTATTTTAAAAGGCTATATGCAAGATAAGCTAAACGCGCGTTTAATGGGTGTAAGCCCTACAGGTAACGCACGCCGTGAGTCGTATGCACATTTACCAATGCCTCGCATGACTAATACTTACATGTTAGGTGGTGAGCACAGCCAAGCCGATATTATCAGCTCAGTTAAAAAAGGGGTATTCGCGCCTAACTTTGGCGGCGGACAAGTTGATATAACGTCTGGTAAGTTTGTATTTAGCGCATCAGAAGCGTATTTAATCGAAAATGGTAAAATTACCCAACCAATTAAAGGCGCAACGCTTATTGGTAATGGCCCAGAAGTAATGCAGCAAATATCGATGGTTGGTAACGACTTGGCGCTTGATAAAGGTGTTGGTGTTTGTGGTAAAGATGGTCAAAGCGTACCGGTAGGCGTAGGCCAACCAAGCCTTAAAATTGATCGGTTAACAGTCGGTGGTACAGCTTAAATATTACTCAAGCGCGAAGTGAATTCGCACCTACGTGCTTGATGTTTATTGTAGGTGAGGTTTTATACCTCGCTTTTTAAATACAGACTTAGAAATAGAGCGCGAAATAAATTCGCACCTACGATTTGCATTCTTACTTTGGGTAGGTGAGGTTTTACACCTCGCTTTTTAAATACAGACTTAGAAATAGAGCGCGAAATAAATTCGCACCTACGATTTGTATTTTTACTTTGTGTAGGCGAGGTTTAGGCTTCTCCTTCATCCTCTTTATTTTTTTCAGCCTCTTTGTACCATAATGCAAAAAAGCACTCTGTTAATTTATGCTCTATCTCAAGCGCTTTTTCTGTTGGGCAAAACAAGGTAAAGCTTGCTTTAAATTCACCTAAATCGGTTGTACCAAAGTGAATTACTGGTTCTGGGCCAGATATTTTTGCATCAAGTTTACGCTCAATCATCGAATTATAACGGCTTGCTACTTCTTGAAACTCTTCGCAATACAGCTTAGCTTGCTCAGTTAATGTGTCGTGAATAGGGTACGGATTAAAGCTCTCTCTTCGGACAATAATAAAATGATGTGTAACAAAGCGTTTTACAAAGTTTAAGTTTTTAATAGAGCTGGTAATCAGCTTATTATTAGGTATGTATATGGTTTTTCTAGAAAATTGATAAGTATGTATATCAATTTCATGCATGGTTGTTTTTATCCAATCCGTTTCAGCTACTTCACCAAAATAATCACCAACTTGTATCCAATCACCGACTCTAAACGGGCGGGTTGTTACGAGGTAAAAAAAGCCTATTACACACTGAATAAACTCACGCGTTGCAAGTACAATCGCCACAGCAAAAGCAGCAATAGAAAGTGCAAAGTTTTGAATTTCGGTAGACCACACAAATAGCAGCGATATCATCATTACAAAATTAATAAAATGCTTAATATTGTGTGCGATGTAACGAATATCTTTTTCTTTTTTTTCTGCGCGATTTTTAGCCAGCTTATCAACAAGGACTTTTAGTACAAATGCAATTGTGATCATTACAATTGAAAGAAGAAACGGATGCAGCAATATATCTTTAGTCATAATATCCAATTAAACGCGAGTTGATAAAAACAGGCTCAGTATATTGATTTATTAAACCAATTAGCAAATTTAGTGCAAAAAAAGTAACCAATAAAAATGGAGAAACGCTATTGAGTTACTTCATCAGTGCAATGTTTGTGATTTTTAGCCATTCTTTTTCGGCATATGAGTACAAGCTCAATGGCTGAAATAAAGATTAGAGTATAGCCAAGCGTTTCTATACCCTCTTCAACAATGTTTTTTACTGCACGTACGTAGTCATCGCCCATTACTGAATGCCAAAATGCGCCTTTGCCCATCATTCGCGAAAATGCGAGTAAAGTAACCATGCCTGATAAGCAAATACCATAACTAGGAGTGAGGCTATAGGCTTTTAAAGAGTTAAAAATACTTCCTCTGTTTGTTATTAAATAAACAAACACACCAGCTAAAATTGAATAGACGATACTTTGCCAAGCGCCATCAAAAAAGTATAAGTCGAGGTAGGTATCAAACTCTCTTACAAACATCATGGCCGTTAATGCAGCAAGTAATACTGCCGGTATTTTAAGTTCAAAGTTAATTCGCGAAGCATAGAAAAACAAAATACAGCTTAAAAAAGTTAAAACATCTTGCATATGTTCAGTAAGAGTTTCTTCACTGTAAAGTGCATACTGTTTTAATTCAAAACCTTCAAGTTGAATTAAATGAGCAACGCCCGCTAGACACAGTAAGTAAATAAATGACCGTAGTAAAAACATAAAAAACCAAGAGAAACTATAAATGCGCGAGATTCTAATTGTAAAAATGCCTTAAAGCCAAAACAAAATTTAAACTTTTAATATTTTTATCGGTCTAAAATTTTTGCTGTTAAAATAATGGCTTAGATATTTATTTAATGTTGAATGGATGTTTTTAATGTGACGTTTTAAGTAGTTTGTTGTGCAAAATATAACAAGCATTAAAAAGCCCTTACTATTTACTTAGCAAGGGCTTTTTATAATTGAGAACTTAGAGTTTAGCGCCTAGCGCATCGTTACAAATTCTTCCGAGCCTGTCGGGTGAATAGCCACAACGGCATCAAAATCAGCTTTAGTTGCGCCCATTTTCATGGCAACGGCAAAACCTTGAATCATTTCATCAACCGCAAAACCAATACCATGTAGGCCAACTACTTTTTCGTCAGGGCCGGCACATACAAGTTTCATTTTACAAGGCTGGCGATGTTTAGTTACCGCTGTGTACATAGCCGTAAAACCAGATTGGTAAATTTTAACGTTTTCTTCGCCGTACTGAGAAATAGCTTCTTGCTCAGTTAAACCAATAGTACCAATCGGTGGATGACTAAATACAACAGTAGGAACTAGGCTGTAATCCATTTTTAAATCATCAGGTAGTTCTTTATTAAATAAACGCTCAGATAAAGTACGGCCTGCTTTTACTGCTACCGGTGTAAGTTCAATACCATTTTCGATTATATCGCCAACCGCGTATACATTTTTAGCTGTGGTATTTTGATACTCATCAACTTTTACAAAACCACTGCTGTTTACTTCTACGCCCGCTGCTGCAACGTTAATAGCATTGGTTGTTGGCTCGCGGCCAATGGCCCAAATAACTTGATCAACGTTATGAGTTTTGCCGTTATCTAAATGTAGTGTTACAGAGCCATCATCTTCTTTTACCAATTTATTTGGTACAGATTCTGTATGAAGAGTAGGGCCTTCGGCAGCCATTACTTCAACAAGCGTATCTACAATATATGGGTCAAAACTACGAAGTGGTGCATGCTTACGTACAAATAAATGTGTCTCAGTACCTAAACCATGTAATACACCAGCAAGCTCAACGGCTATGTAGCCTGCGCCTATTACTGCAACGCGTTTAGGTTGCTCTTTTAATTCAAAAAAGCCATTTGAATCAATACCGTGTTCAGCACCTTCAATGTGCGGAATGCTTGGGCGGCCGCCTACTGCAATTAATATATGATCGGCTGTGTAGTGCTCGCCGTTTACTTCAACTGTTTTATTATCTACAAATTTAGCAAAGCCTTTAATTACAGTAACGCCATTGCTAGCAAGGCCACTGTCGTAACCTTTATGAATTCGGCCTATGTAGGCTTCACGGCTTTCTACTAGTTTGCTCCAATCAAAGCCTTTAACTTCAACATTAAAGCCGTAATCTGGGGCATATAAATTAATTGCTTCGGCAACCTGAGCACCGTGCCACATTACTTTTTTAGGTACACAGCCCACGTTTACACACGTGCCGCCCATGTGTTTTGCTTCTATAAGTGCTACTTTAGCGCCACGCATTGCCGCTCTATTTGCAGAGGCAATACCACCACTGCCACCACCGATTGCAATATAATCAAAGTGTTGTGTCATTTTATGTCCTTAGGCGTTGAGTTTTATGCGCATTAGCATAACATTAAGTTTTAAAAATAAAGAGTGTTTAGGTGACCTATGTTTAGTAAAAAAACATTCGAATTTCTTGCTCAGCTTGATAAAAACAATAATAGAGACTGGTTTAACGACCATAAATCACAGTATGAGGAATACGTAAGAGAGCCCGCTTTAGATTTCATTAGGCAAATGCAAGCACCACTTGCTGATGTTTCTAGCCATTTTGTCGCATCAGATAAAAAAGTGGGCGGTAGCTTAATGAGAATCCATAAAGACGCGCGTTTTAGTAAAGATAAAACCCCGTATAAAATTAATGTAGGAATTCAATTTCGCCATTTTATGGGAAAAGACGTACACGCCCCGGGTTTTTACTTTCACTTAGCAAATGACGAATGTTTTGTAGGTGCTGGTATTTGGCGACCAGAATCAAAGGCGCTTAACGCAATTAGAACCTGCATAGATGAAAACCCAAATAGCTATAAAAAAGCAATTTATGATGAGTAATTTAAATCTATATTTGAAATGTCAGGAGAATCGCTAAAACGCCTGCCAAGAGGTTTTGAAAAAGATCATCCCTTAATAGATGAGCTCAAACGAAAAGACTTTATAGCCATTAGCTCGCTTACTCAAAAACAAGTATGTAGCAATAATTTAGTTGATACGGTACTAGAGCGTTATAAAGTGGCTGATTCACTAATGAGTTATTTGTGTTTTGCTCTGGAGCAACCCTATTAAAATTACACAACTTAAAAGCAGTTGAGTTGTTTTTTTACTTTTAGACCCAATTTAAAATGTAATGCATTAACGCAAAGAGAGTATTTATGAGCAACCCATTAATTGGCCTTGAAGGCTTACCACCATTTTCAAAAATAAAGCCTGAGTACGTAGTACCAGCACTAAAAGACGGTATCGAGCTTTGTCGTAAAGCCATTGATGACGTGTTAGCTAAAGGCTCGTACACGTGGGATGACTTAGTATTACCCCTTGAAGAAGCGGACGATAAATTATCGCGCATGTTCTCCCCTGTATCGCATTTAAATTCAGTAATGAATAACGACGAATTACGTGAAGCTTACGAGCAGTGCTTACCGTTAATATCTGAATATTCAACATTTGTAGGTCAGCACCAAGGTTTATACAACGCGTATAATACGCTTTATAACAGCGACGAATTTAAAACGCTGACGACAGCACAACAAAAAACAATTACTAATGCGCTACGTGATTTTAAATTATCGGGTATTGCTCTGGCGGCAGAACAGCAAACACGTTACGGCGAAATTAGCGCGCGTTTATCAGAACTTGCCTCAAAATTTGGTAACAACGTAATGGATGCCACACTTGCTTGGCACAAACATATTACTGATGAGAGTGATTTAGCAGGCTTGCCAGAATCTGCTTTAGCACTTGCAGCTGACACAGCAAAAAGTAAAGAATTAGATGGTTGGTTATTTACACTCGATTTTCCATCGTATTTACCAATAATGGCTTACGCAGATAACCGCGAATTACGCAAAGAAACTTACACCGCGTTTTCTACGCGCGCATCAGATCAAGGCCCCAACGCCGGTGAGTTTGATAACTCTGATATTATGAGCGAGGAGCTTGCGCTTCGTCATGAACTTGCACAGTTACTAGGGTTTAACAGCTACGCTGAAAAGTCACTGGCAACTAAAATGGCCGAAACACCAGAACAAGTATTCTCATTTTTAGAAGACCTAGCAGCTAAATCAAAACCACAAGCAGAGCAAGAAGTGGCCGAGCTAAAAGCGTATGCTGAGCAAAAACACGGTATTTCTGAATTAGAAGCATGGGATTTTGGTTACTACAGCGAAAAGCTTAAGCAAGAAAAGTATGCAATTTCAGACGAAGTACTACGTCCTTACTTCCCAGCAAATAAAGTGCTTAGCGGCTTATTCGAAACCGTTAATCGCCTATTTGGTATTAGCGTAAAAGAAGTTACTGACTTTGATACTTATCACAAAGATGTACGCTTTTTTGAAATTGTAGATAGTAGCAATACTCTACGCGGACGTTTTTATCTCGATTTATATGCACGCGACCACAAACGTGGCGGCGCGTGGATGGATGACTGTATGGGTCGTAAAGTACGCGCTAACGGCGAACTACAAACTCCAGTGGCTTATTTAGTGTGTAACTTTAATAAGGCGGTTGGCGATAAACCGGCGCTGTTTACTCATGACGAAGTAACTACTTTATTTCATGAGTTTGGTCATGGTATTCACCACATGCTTACACAAGTTGATGCCGCGCCAGTTGCTGGCATTAATGGTGTAGCTTGGGATGCGGTAGAGCTTCCTAGTCAGTTTTTAGAAAATTGGTGTTATGACGAAGAAGCCCTGAGCTTTATTTCGGGCCACTACGAAACCGGTGAGCCGTTACCTAAAGAGTTACTTGATAAATTACTAGCGGCTAAAAACTATAACTCAGGCGTACAAATGCTACGTCAAATTGAGTTTTCGTTATTCGATTTTAAAATCCATAACGATTACAAAGTGGGTGAGCAATGCCAAATTCAAGCAGTACTAAACGATGTACGTAGCCGCACATCAATCGTTAAACCGCCTGAGTTTAACCGTTTTCAAAATGGTTTTAGCCATATTTTTGCCGGTGGTTATAGTGCAGGTTACTACTCGTATAAATGGGCTGAAGTACTTTCTGCTGATGCATTTTCTAAATTTGAAGAAGAAGGTATTTTTAACGCTGAAACAGGGCAAGCCTTCATGCAAAATATTTTAGAAAAAGGCGGTAGCGAAGAGCCAATGGAATTATTTAAAAAGTTCCGTGGTCGTGAGCCAAATGTCGACGCGTTACTACGCCATAGTGGTATTGCTGTTTAAAAATTAATATTTAGCACAAACCAAATTAAAGCGCCTATATGGCGCTTTTTTATTATTTTAAAATTATTATCTAATAATTTTTAGTAATTTCATCCTACCGTACTATGCTTTTAGCACACCTAATAAAATGGACTAAGGCATGGCAAAGTTGGTATTGGCAATTGATGACGACAAGTATGTTCATCATATAATTGAAGAGTCTTTAGCAGGGTTTTGTAAAATAATTCATGCAAAAGATGGCGATGAAGGATTAAGGCTAACCAATAAATACAACCCAGATATTATTTTACTCGATATTGAAATGCCAGGTATGTCAGGTTATGACGTATGTAAAACTATAAAGCAGAGTCAAAATACTCAAGATATTCCCGTTATGTTTCTCTCATCTAAAATAGAGCTAAGCGATCGGGTAAAAGGTTATAGCGTCGGCGCATCTGATTACATTACAAAACCTTTTAATGCAGAAGAGCTAATAGCGCGAATAAAGGTACTTTACGAATATAGGCAAAAATGCGCAAAACTAAAGTTGGATATAGTAAAAGCGAATAAAACAGCTGAAATAGCAATGACAGAGTCAGGCGATATGGGGCGTATAATGCGCTACGTTGGACAAAGTTATCACGCTAATAACTTTCAATCGTTGAGTGAATACTTTTTTACCTTTTTTGCTCCTTTAAATTTAGATGTTGTGGTGGTGTTTTGGTATCAAGGAAAAGGTATTTTTTACAGCCAGCAAAGTGGTGTTTGCCCGTTAGAGCAAGAGCTGCTTGAGCAACATCGAAATGCTCAACGATTTGTTGATATTGGTAGCAGCACTATCATTAATTACCCCAAAGTGTCCCTTTTGATAAAAAATATGCCAGTTGATAACGATGCTTTGTATGGGCGCTACAAAGATCTGTTCCCGCATATATTAGAAGTAACCAACGAGAAGGTTGTTACCATGGAAAGAAGCGAAAGCAGTTATGAGCAGGCAGCTCAAATAAGTACAGCCCTTCAAGACATTGTTAAGCAGTTAACTACTCAAAATATAGAGCAAAACAAAAGTACTAAAATATTTATAGAACAGCTACATGAGCTTGACTGCGCCATTAAGCTACAACAAACACAAGCAAATCCTGCAGATCTCACCTTATATATATCCCAACTGGATCAAACGATGCAGTTATTTGTATCGGCTAATAGCGATTTAGCCTTTATCAAATATCAGCTTAAACAAGTTGCCGAAAGCCGCAATGAACTTATATCTAATTTACGTACTAAAGCGGAAGCCGCAAAGGTCAATACGAATCATCATAGTGATATAGAGCTATTTTAGTGCTTTAAAGTAAAGCGGTTGATATACTACAGGCGTATTTTATCGTCGGAGTTTATTGTGGTTATTCAGTGTGCTTTTAAAGAGTTACGCCCTTATTTAAATGAATTAGAAACACGCTTTGGTTTAGCCCAATGGGCGCAAAATTGCAGTGGCTTTAGCTTACATTACGATGATAAAGGGTTAAGTCTATTTAAAACTGACGAGCCTAAACTAGGTGCAATTAACGTTGATTTTGTAACCGGTGCTGCCGCCCATAGGCGTAAGTTTGGCGGTGGTAAAGGGCAAGCAATTGCCAAAGCGGTGGGTTTAAATAAAGGCGTAACGCCTGTTGTACTTGATGCTACCGCTGGTTTAGGGCGAGATGGTTTTGTACTTGCCTCGCTAGGGTGCAAAGTTATATTACATGAACGTCACCCGGTTGTAGCTGCACTTTTATACGATGGTTTAAAGCGAGCCTATAGCGATATTGAAATTGGTTTATGGATGAAAGAAAACATGAGCCTAATATTTGGCTCAAGCCATACTTTGCTCTCTCAATGCGAAAGCATGCCTGATGTTGTTTATTTAGATCCCATGTTCCCGCATCGCGAAAAATCAGCATTAGTTAAAAAAGAAATGCGCGTATTTCAAGAGCTTGTTGGTGCAGACAACGACGCTGACGACCTACTTGATTTTGCCTACCCACTTGCCAGTAAGCGCGTCGTTGTAAAACGCCCCGATTACGCCCCATTCTTAAACGAAAAAACCCCAAGTATGCAGATCAAAACCAAAAAGAACCGTTTTGATGTCTATGTAAAGGCGGCAATGGTTTAAGCATCAAAACAAATCGACGTTATATCCCTAGAACTTATCCATGTAAGAATCGTTATATTGGGTTTGATCATAGGATCTAGCCTTTTGAATCTAGGATCTTATTACATTTTCATGTTAGAATTTGCGCAATTTTTTGGCATAGCAAAGTAGCACAGTAATGATCTTAGATGATATTCGCATTGTTTTAGTTAACACGTCACATTCGGGCAATATTGGTTCGGCGGCTCGCGCCATGAAAACCATGGGTTTATCAAAACTTTATTTAGTTGATCCTGCTTGCGAAATAGACAGCCAAGCAAGTGCATTAGCTGCAGGCGCAACTGATGTTTTAGGCAATGCAGTTATTGTAGGTACCGTTGAAGAAGCTATCGCTGACTGTACATTAACGATTGGCACAAGTGCGCGTTCTCGTACGCTTTCGTGGCCAATGGTTGAACCACGTGAATGTGGTGAAAAGCTCGTTGCTGAAGCCGTAAATGGTCCTGTAGCGCTAGTATTTGGTCGTGAAAACAGTGGTTTAACTAATGAAGAATTACAGCTTTGTAATTACCATGTATGTATTCCTGCTAATCCAGAGTACAGCTCGCTTAATTTAGCTATGGCCGTACAAACACTTAGCTACGAAACTCGCATGGCATTTTTAAATCAACAACCTAAAAAGGTTGAAGAAGACGATGCAGTTTACCCAAGCTCAAAGCAAACTGAGCTGTTTTATGATCACCTTGAAGACACGTTGTTTAAAACAGGCTTTATCATCAAGCAACACCCTGGTTTAGTTATGACTAAATTGCGCCGTTTGTTTAACCGAGCTCACCCTGAAGATGCTGAAATGAATATTTTACGCGGTATTCTCACCTCAATTAATAAGGCTATCCCTAAGTAACTTAGGTATAGCTATTAGTTATAAAAGACCTAGACTAATTAACGCGCTAATACTTGACTAAATTACTCAGGTAATTACAATGGCTGTAATACTTGACCAAAGAGGTCAAGTATTGAAAATTTGTTAACTCTACAATTTAAAAGTAAGAGTTTCTAAATCAAATTTTTATCAAGTGATAATACTTGACTAATTTACTCTGGTAATTAAAATTTGCACTCTTTTGTGCAGGGGGCGTTATGAAGTTAACATCAAAAGGCAGATATGCCGTTACGGCTATGCTGGATGTTGCACTACACACAGGTGTAGGTCCTGTAGCCCTTGCTGATATTTCACAAAGACAAGAAATTTCTTTGTCTTACCTTGAACAATTATTTGCTCGTTTACGTAAAAATGGCCTAGTAAGTTCTGTTCGTGGACCTGGTGGTGGTTATTTACTAGGGCGTGAAGCGAGCGTTATCTCTGTTGGCGATATTATTAGCGCCGTAGACGAATCGGTCGATGCAACACGTTGCCAAGGTGCCGATACCGGCTGTCAGAGTGGTATGCGTTGTTTAACACATAATTTGTGGTCAGACCTAAGCGCACGCATAGAAGAATTTTTGAATAATATTACCCTTGCTGAATTGGTGGAAAAATCAGATGTGAAAGAAATAGCATCGCGCCAAGATAACAGTATTAATAATGCAATTAAGCAGTTGGAAAACATTCAAGTAAGCTGTCAACTTTAAGGTTGACCTGCAGCGGAGAGAGAAATGAAGTTACCGATTTATTTAGATTACGCAGCGACCACGCCTGTTGACGAACGTGTTGCTAAAGAAATGATGCAATGCCTGACAATGGACGGTAAGTTTGGTAATCCTGCGTCACGCTCACACCGTTTTGGTTGGCAAGCAGAAGAAGCTGTTGACCAAGCACGTACAGATATTGCTGATTTAATTAATGCAGACCCACGTGAAATTGTTTTCACATCGGGTGCAACAGAATCAAATAACCTTGCTATTAAAGGTGCAGCACAGTTTTACAAGAAAAAAGGTAAGCACGTTATTACCGCTAAAACTGAGCATAAAGCTGTAATCGACACATGTCGTGAGCTTGAGCGCCAAGGTTTTGAAGTAACTTACATGGACGTTGAAGAAAACGGCCTACTTGATTTACAAAAACTTGCCGACACAATGCGTGACGACACAGTACTTGTAAGCATCATGCACGTTAATAACGAGCTAGGTGTAATTCAAGATATCGCGACTATTGGCGAAATGTGTCGCGAACGCAAAATTATGTTCCACGTAGATGCAGCGCAAAGCGCGGGTAAAGTACTAATAGACGTGCAACAGCTTAAAGTTGATTTTATGTCGTTCTCTGCACATAAAGTGTATGGCCCTAAAGGTGTTGGTGCACTTTACGTTCGTCGTAAACCACGTGCTCGCCTTGAAGCGCAAATGCACGGTGGCGGACATGAACGTGGTATGCGCTCTGGTACATTAGCTACTCACCAATTAGTGGGTATGGGTACAGCGTTTAAAATTGCTAAGCAAGATTTCGAAAAAGATCACGCACACATCAGCGCCTTACGTAATCGTTTAATCGACGGCATTATGGCTGATATGGACGAAGTATACTTTAACGGCACGCAAGACCAATCAGTACCTGGCATTGTAAACATCAGCTTTAACTTTGTTGAAGGTGAGTCGTTACTTATGGCAGTAAAAGACATTGCAGTATCGTCAGGTTCAGCCTGTACATCTGCAAGCTTAGAGCCTTCTTATGTATTACGTGCACTTGGCCGTAACGACGAATTAGCACATAGCTCAATTCGTTTTAGTATTGGTCGCTTTACTACCGAAGAAGAGATTGATTACACCGTCGAATTAATGAAAAACTCTATCGGTCGCCTACGTGAGATGTCTCCACTTTGGGAGATGCATCAAGAAGGTATTGATTTAGATTCAGTTGAATGGGCTCACCACTAATAGTGTGAGCACATACCCTAGCAGGTAATGAGGATAGAATAATGGCTTATAGTGATAAAGTAATCGACCACGTAGAAAACCCACGTAACGTAGGTACTCTAGATAAGAATGATCCGTCAGTGGCAACGGGTATGGTAGGCGCACCAGCATGTGGTGACGTAATGAAATTGCAAATTAAAGTATCTGCCGAAGGCGTTATTGAAGATGCAAAATTCAAAACCTACGGTTGTGGTAGCGCAATTGCTTCATCTTCACTTGTAACAGAGTGGGTTAAAGGCAAAACGCTAGACGAAGCAGCGACAATTAAAAACACTGATATCAGTGCAGAGCTTGAATTACCACCAGTGAAAATTCACTGTTCAATTTTAGCCGAAGACGCAATTCAAGCAGCAATTGCAGACTACAAAAGCAAACAAGCGAAGTAAGAAGAGAAACTCATGGCAGTGACATTGACAGATGCGGCAGCAAACCGCGTACAATCATTTTTAGCAAACCGCGGTAAAGGTTTAGGCCTGCGCGTTGGCATTAAAACGACGGGCTGTTCAGGTCTTGCTTATGTACTTGAGTTTGTTGACGATTTAAACGAAGACGATGAAACTTTTGCGGCTAAAGGTGTCACATTAATTGTTGACGCTAAAAGCTTAGTTTACATCGATGGCACAGAGCTCGACTACACTAAAGAAGGCTTAAATGAAGGGTTTAAATTTAGAAACCCGAATCAAGCAGATGAGTGTGGTTGTGGCGAAAGCTTTACCGTTTAAGCTTAAAATATCTTTGTAGTATAAATAAGCCCTGCCAGTTAATGTAGGGCTTTGTTATTTCTGAATATTATTGGTTGAAGTTATGCGTTACTTTGAATTATTTGCAGTCCCCGTTGATTACAATATTGATTTAGCAACGGTTAACAAGCACTACTTGGAATTACAGCGTACTGTACATCCAGATCGCCACGCGAATGCGAGCAGCCGCGATAAGTTAATGGCAGTGCAAAGCGCCGCCGAAATTAACGATGCGCTACAAACATTAAAGCACCCAGTAAAACGTGCTGAATATATGCTGAGCGAGCTAGGCGTTGATATTCGTGCAGAGCAGCAAACCTTGCAAGATCCAATGTTTTTAATGCAGCAAATGGAACTTCGCGAAGAGCTTGAAGAGCTAACATCGTCGCGCGATCCTGATACTGCGATTGCAAATTTTGAAAAACAAATTAAGCAACTAAACACGCAGTACAGTGCACAGCTTGCCGAGCAACTAGCAAGTAACGATGAGCAGCAATATCAACTTGCCGCAGATAATATTCGTAAACTGAAGTTTGTTTATAAGTTACGTGACGAACTAGAGCGTATTGAAGACAGTTTATTTGACGATTAATTACTTGCTGCAAAGCGAGCAACACGAGTTTAAAGAGCATTATGGCATTATTGCAAATTGCTGAGCCGGGGCAGAGCGCGGCACCACACGAACATAAACTAGCTATTGGTATTGATCTTGGTACAACTAACTCATTAGTTGCAACAGTACAAAGTGGCGAAGCCCGCACGTTAACTGATGATCTTGGCGCGGCTATGTTACCGTCGGTTGTTCGTTATCAAGCAGGCGGTATTACTGTTGGCGCAGAAGCTGCACAAGCAGCAACGCAAGACCCTGCTAATACACTTATTTCGGTTAAGCGTTTTTTAGGTAAAACTCAGGCTGAAATAGAGCAAAGTTATGGGCAACTACCGTATGAGTTTTGTGAGCACAATGGTGCGCTAGCAATAGAAACTGCGGCAGGTAAAATCAGTCCAATTAAAGCATCAAGCCATATTTTAGCTGCATTAAAAGCACGAGCTGAGCAAAGTTTTGGCAACCAAGAAATTTTAGGGGCTGTAATCACAGTACCAGCGTACTTTGATGACGCACAGCGCCAAAGTACTAAAGATGCCGCAGAACTTGCTGGTATTAACGTACTACGTTTATTAAATGAGCCAACAGCAGCAGCTGTTGCTTATGGTTTAGATTCTGGCCAAGAAGGTATTATTGCTGTTTATGATTTAGGCGGTGGTACATTTGATATATCAGTACTTAGATTACACCAAGGTGTGTTTGAAGTAATGGCAACTGGCGGCGACTCAAGCCTCGGCGGCGATGACTTTGACTCACTACTTGTTGATTACTTTAAGCAGCAAACTGGTGTGTCAGCGTTGTCACCTTCAGTTTTACGTTTATTCATCAATAAAGCAAAAGCGTGTAAAGAAGCATTAAGCCAATACGCTAAAGTAAACGTGGGTCTTGAGTTTGACGATCAAAAATACACAGTAGAAGTAACACGCGAAACGTTTGACGAAATGGCTATGCCTCTCGTTAAAAAAACACTGCGTTCGTGTCGTCGTGCTGTAAAAGATGCTGGCATAGAAAACGACGAAGTACTGCAAGTTATTATGGTAGGCGGTTCAACCCGTATGCCACTGGTACGTAGCCAAGTACAAAGCTTTTTTGATAAAGAGCCGCTAACTTCAATCGACCCTGATCGTGTTGTCGCTTTAGGTGCTGCGCTTCAAGCCGACGTGTTAATTGGCAATAAGCCCGATTCTGACATGTTATTACTTGATGTATTACCGTTATCGCTAGGTCTTGAAACGATGGGTGGTTTGGTTGAAAAAATCATTCCGCGCAATACGACGATTCCGGTAGCACGCGCGCAAGAATTTACGACGTTTAAAGACGGCCAAACAGCCATGTCATTACATGTGCTGCAAGGCGAGCGTGAGCTTGTTGATGATTGTCGTTCGCTTGCTAAGTTTAGCTTAAAAGGTATTCCACCAATGGCGGCAGGCGCTGCGCATATTCGTGTAACCTTTAAAGTTGATGCTGATGGCCTATTAAGTGTTTCAGCTATGGAAAAATCAACAGGTGTACAAGCTGATATTCAGGTTAAGCCTTCGTTTGGTTTATCTGACGACCAAGTAGCTAACATGCTAAAAGAGTCAATGAGCAACGCTAAAGGCGACATGCAAGCACGTATGCTTAAAGAGCAACAAGTAGAAGCGTTACGCGTAATAGAAGCGCTTAATGCATCACTTGCAGCCGATGCTGCATTACTTGACGATATGCAACTTGCTAACTTACGCGCTGAAATTGCAGAACTGGTAAAAGTGCGCGAAAATGCACAAGAGCCTGGCGAAATTAAAGCAGCTATCGAAAAAGTCGATAATGCGAGTAGCGACTTTGCATCGCGTAGAATGGATGCATCAATTAAAAAGGCCCTTACAGGGCAGTCAGTAGACAACATTTAAGAGAGATTAGAATGCCACAAATTGTTTTTCTTCCACATCCTGAATTATGTCCTGACGGCGCTGCAATTGAAGCTCCTACAGGCCAAACGGTACTCGACGCTGCACTTAAAAATGGCATTAGCATTGCACATGCCTGCGAAAAGTCGTGTGCATGTACTACGTGTCATTTAGTGATTCGTGAAGGATTTGATTCACTACAAGAGAGTGATGAGCTAGAAGATGACATGCTAGATAAAGCATGGGGTTTAGAGCCTGAGTCACGCCTTGGTTGCCAAGCAATTATAAGAGATGAAGACTTAGTGGTTGAAATACCTAAGTACAATCTCAATATCGTTAATGAAGAGCACTAGTTTTTAACGATGTATATATTAAAAGCCGCTGTTTGATACAGCGGCTTTTTTGTTTCAAAAAAGCATTTATAAACACGTAGCAGCGACTTTATGTCGCGTTTTTAAATCTCAAACGTTTTAAGTTAAATTTTTCTAACCTCAAACTTGAACATCAAAATGATCACGTATTTTTCAGATTATATAAACGCGGGGTAAACCCGCTGCTACGAGTTCAACCCAATCCCTAAAATCTATTTCGGAGGTTTATTTTGAGTAATCTTATTTTCTCAGACTCATTTATTAACGGCGAGTTTTATAAAACAGACACGCACTTTAGCGTTAACGATCCCGCGACCGAAAAAAGTATTGTTGATGTAAGCGATATTGACGAGCAGGGTGTAAATAGCGCAATAACTGCAGCTCAAGGGGCTTTTGTTAAGTTAAAAGCGGCGAATGCCACCGAGCGAAGCGAAACGTTGATGCGCTGGTACGAGCTAGTTATAAAGCACAAGCAAACACTTGCAGAGCTAATGACCAAAGAGCAAGGCAAGCCGCTCAAAGAATCGCTTGGCGAAATTGATTACGGTGCTGGTTTTATAAAATGGTTTGCAGAAGAAGCCAAGCGTAGTTACGGAGATGTAATTCCGCCAACAGATAACTCGCACCGTTTAACTAGCTTTAAGCAGCCTGTAGGTGTTGTAGCTGGTATTACGCCGTGGAACTTCCCTGTTGCTATGGTTACTCGCAAGGTAGCTCCAGCTTACGCTGCGGGTTGTAGCTTTATACTTAAACCTTCTGAACACACGCCACTATGTGCTATTGCACTTGCCTATCTGGCCGATCAAGCTGGTTTTGTTAAAGGTGCATTTAATGTACTGGTTTCACAAGATGCCAAAACAGTAGGTAAAATGCTGACTGACTCAGAAATCGTGCGTAAGTTTACATTTACCGGTTCTACCGGTGTAGGTAAGCAGTTGCTATCGCAATGTGCAGACACAATTAAACGCACCTCGATGGAGCTTGGCGGCAATGCACCTTTTATCATTTTTGATAATGCAGATTTAGATGAAGCTGTAGAAGGGCTAATGGCGGCTAAATTTAGAAATAGTGGGCAGGCATGTGTTGCTGCAAACCGTATCTTTATACAGCGTAATATTCTCGATAAAGTACTGTCAAAAATCACGCCTAAGGTTGCAGCGTTAAAAGTGGCAAATGGTTTTGAAGACGATGTTGATATTGGCCCACTCATTTACCCTAAAGCCAAAGAGAAGGTACAGCAGTTAGTACAAGACGCACTCGATAAAGGTGCTACGTTGATTGGCGATAATAGTGACTTAGGTGGCAGCTTTCAAAACCCATTAATAGTAAACAACGTAACGACAGAGATGGATATTTACCACGAAGAAGTATTTGGTCCAGTATTAACGGTTATTCCTTTTGATGAAGAAAGTGAAGTGCTTGCACTTGCTAACGATGTACCATTTGGTCTGGCAGCCTACTTTTACAGCCAAAATATTAAGCAAATTTACCGAATTAGTGAAGGGCTTGAATTTGGTATGGTAGGTGTAAACGAAGGTGTTATATCAAACCCAGTAGCGCCTTTCGGTGGCGTTAAACAATCTGGTTTAGGTCGCGAAGGCGGGCATCAAGGGCTGGATGAGTACCTAGAAGAAAAATACGTTTGTATTAAAATATAACGGCAGTTAAGTATACGAGCGCGAATTTACTTCGCGCTTTTTTATGACGTTAATATGGCAGATATATGAACTTTACCTTTTACTGTTGCTACCCAAAGCGCTAAATGCTACCTTTGGGAACATATTTTTTGTTAATAAAACAACATAAAAAAACAAATAAAAAGTAAAAGGATTTCTATAAGTAGAAATAACCCCGTGTGTAAATGCCACCGTAAGGTGGCATTTTTTTGTTTGGATAGGTATAGGCTGTAATAAGCGTATTTTGAATAAAGGCATGGCTTTATAGGTGCTAACTTATAGGTGTGTAACCGGGTAAGTTATCAAAATCTACCTCATCTAGCTGCTCTGGGTTAGCATATTCATTGATATAATTTTTATAGACTTGCGACTCAATAAAAATAGCAAAAATGTCAGCATCAAGATGGTTTTTAGCAACCATTGACCCTAAAATAAATAAACACTCACTGACCGGTTTTGCTTTTTTGTAGGGCCTGTCTACCGCAGATAGCGCTTCAAAAATATCCGTAATAGCCATTAACCTTGCAGGCACCGACATTTGCTCTTTGGTTAAACCTCTTGGGTAACCAGTGCCGTCAAGTTTTTCATGATGACCTAAAGCATATTCAGTCACATTGCTTAAGTGTTTAGGGAACGGCAGGGCATCTAAAATATTTTTAGTTACATCCATATGACGTTTCATTACTTCACGTTCGGCTTCGGTTAACGTGCCTCTTCGTATTGTTAAGTTTTCAACTTCATCAGCTGAAAGCAATGGTGTATTAATATCATTTATAACGAGTTGGTATTTGTTTGCAATGCGTTCAATGTGCTCAAGTTCTGCATCACCTAAAAACTCGCCCCCTACATTCACACGCTGTAATAATGCACGGTCTAATGCCAACTGTTTAAGCTCGGTATCAAGTAGGCGTTCAAATTGTTGAACTTCGATAGGTTTTTGCAGCTTCATCGCACAGATGATTTTTTGCTGATACGCTATTTTTAAATCTCGGCTAATTATTTCAAATTTAGCATCTACATATTTTATTCGATCAAAAATAGTTTCTAGTTTTGTCGACTTTTCCATAATGTGATCGGGAGTCGCGATTTTCCCACAGTCATGTAACCAGCCAGCTATATCGAGTTCATGTCGGTCGGCTTCACTCATCGAAAATGAAGCCAAAGGGCCTTTATTTATATCATGTACGGCATCAGCTAGCATTAACGTGAGTGCTGGCACTCGTTTACAATGGCCACCGGTATGAGGAGACTTTTCATCTATTGCCATCGCAATTGTTTCAGCAAAGGTTGAAAAAAGATCTTCCATTCCCTTAATTAGTGTCGAGTTAGTTAGTGAAATAGCGCCTAAAGAGGCAAAAGATCGAATTAGAGTGACAAGCTCTTCACTAAAAGGGATATTTTTATTTTGCGCATCTTTTACATTTATAAGCTGGATTACACCAATAATGTCATCTTCATGATCTTTTAAAGGAATTGTTAGCATGGACTCAGAGCGGTAACCCGTGCGGGCATCCATTTTGCGAGCTGCGCTCATATCAAAGGGCAGGGCATCATACACGTCAGGAATGTTAATCACTTCGCCAGAATTTGCAGAGTGGGCAACAATAGCGGTTTCGTTTGGTTTGCCATCAATAAAAAGATCTATATTAGGAAAATCTACAGGGCTCCCTAAAGTGCCACCTAAATAAAGATTTAATGACTTATTTATTACCGTTTCAAACTTGAGTTGTTTGTTTGGGGTAATAGAGTAAATGCTGCCAGCATCAGAATTTGCTATCGACATCACAACTTGCAGTATTTCATCAAGTAACTTAGACGAGTTTTTTTCTGTTGTTAGCCTAATACTAATATCGATAAAATGCTGAAGGTTTGTTTTGTCTTTAATGTGCTGTCGCATATGTTTACTACTTTTTAGTATGTTTGAAGGCACCATTCCAATCCTTAGCTAGTGTTTGCAAATCAGTGCCCTTAATACGTTCGATAAAAATGGTATAAACGTCAGAGCTAAATACGGTCGTGCTGTGTAGTTCTTTAAATAAGCTAAGCGCTTGTGGCCAGTTTTTATTATAAAAAAGCGTCATGGCCTGCTGTGATTTTTTAGCTTCATTTAACTGCTCTTCATCGAGCTTATCTGTAAAGTTTATAGGCTCAAACAACTGTACCGCCGTTGTTTTTCCGACAACTTGTACTTTATCTATTAAACGAAATGAAATATGAGGGCATTCCTTCATCGTTTCTTCTGTAACAAGAATAGCTACGCCATAAAATTTGGTCAAGCTTTCTACTCTAGCACCTAAATTAACAGTATCACCAAGAACTGTATAGGCTTTACGGTAAACCGAACCCATATCACCTACATTCATATCGCCAGTACTTAAACCGATACCAATTTTTATTGCAGGCTGATTGTTTTCTGCAAATAACTGATTTATTTGCGTTAACCCGTTAATCATACCCATTGCGGCTTCAACACCATGGCGAGCGTGGTTTTCATCTTTTAGTGGTGCATTCCAAAATGCCATCACCATATCGCCTACGTACTTATCAATAGTCCCGTTATGATCAAATATGATTTTGGTAATAGCCGTAAGATATTCGTTTAAATATTCACTTAACTGATGAGGCGACATACTTTCTGATAGTGAAGTGAAACTACGAATGTCGGCAAACAACACCGTCATATTTTTTCGCTCACTTTTTTGAGATAAACTTTTACCCTGTAGTATCATCTGGTTTATACGCTCAGGAGGCATATATTGGTCAAACATAGATTTTATTTTTCGGCTATGCTTCATTTCAGCGATAGAACCAACAATGATGTAATAACCCGCTAATATAATGATGAGTAAAAGAGGCATTAATAAAGGTAAACTAATTTTTTGCACTGACCATAAATAAACGTTTAAAAATATAACGACACTTGTAACTGTAAGAGACAAAACAATAATAAAACGTGCGCTCTTACCGTGGCTAAAAAACGACAGTACGCTACCCGTTAATGCAATGATGAGTAAGCTTGCTCCCAGTGACCAATTAGGTTTAGAGGGAAGTAGCTCTGGGTGCATTAACCCTTCAAATATATTGGCATGAACCTCCACACCAGGGTATTGCAAACCAACAGGTGTTGATCTTAAATCAGCGAGTCCAATTGCCGATGTGCCAATAAAGGCTACTGTGCCTTCTAATTCCTCTAAACCAATTTTTTTGGTCAAAATATCGGTAGCCGAATAATAAGGGAAGCTATGTGCACGCCCTTTGTAAGGAATTAATATTTGCCCATATTCATCAGTTTGAATCCACTTATCTTGAAACTTTATACCTTCGAATAAGGTTATATCATTTAATATATTGGAACGGGTTTCTATGTTTTCAGCAAGGGTATACAGCCGAGCAACTTCAAGTGCTAAAGAAGGGTAGAGTGTATCGCCAACTCGATTTACAAGAGCTGCTTTACGTATAAAACCATCTTCATCGCTATGTGCATTAATAAAACCGGTACCCGTTGTCGCATTTTGCAGCTTAGGAATATTTACAATAGCACCAGGGAAGTGGTTTATTTGTGAATTAGTATGATCCGCATTCGCCCATACAACACTGCTTTTAGCTGGCAAGTTTTGATTTGTGAGTTGTTCATCAATTAATAAAAAACCAAGAACAGTATCATTTTTAGATAGTGCGCTTGCTAGTTTTGAGTCTGCATCTACCTGTTTAGTAATTTCAGCAAAGGGAATAGTGTACTTTTTTGATAAATCGGGTATTTCGGACATGATTTTTGTAACCGGATTTTCTTCCGGCTCAGAAAAAAATATATCGAATGCAATAACAATAACACCTGCATCGGTAAGCTTTGTAACAAGGTCAGCTACTTTTGAGCGACTCCAAGGAAAGCGTCCTTGTTCTTGCATACTCTTTTCGTCGATATCAATTATTACTACAGATTCATCAATGCGCCTAGGCGCCTCTGAAAGTGTTAGTAAAAGCCGAGAGTCGTATATTATACCTTCTACGCGGTTAACTAACTTTGCGAGCGACCCAGTTGAAAATAGCTCTATTGATGCAATTAATAATGTAATAACAGCGCCAATGAAAAAGTGCTTTGAAGTAATTGGTTTTAAGGAACTAATGAGTAACGCTCCTTGATAGGCTAAAAATCAAAAACTCGTCCTTCTCGACCACATTCAATCGTTACTTGTTTTCCGTAATTTGTTTGTAGGTATTTTTCTATAGCTGATAACTGCTCATCGGTTCTTGATGGGTCGTGGCTAATAATAACCACATTTTTAATACTCGCTTTTATAGCCAGCTCAGCAACCTGATCTATAGTGCTATGCCCCCAACCGTGTTTAAGAGGCAAGTCTGCATCTATAAATTGAGCATCATGAATCAGTAAATCAGCGCCTTCAATAAAGTTGACCCATTTGCTAATGCTTGTTTTTGCTTTTTCTGGCGGGTTTAGCTCATTGTCGGTAACGTAAGCCACCTTTTTTTCATCCGCTTTAATGCAATAAGCAGTACCACCACCTGGGTGATTTAGTGGAGCAGTCGAAACCAAAAAACCATTAAGTGTAAATTGCTTTTGAGACGATAAATCAGTATTAAGCGTAATGTTGGCAGGTAAATCTTGATAACACACTGGAAAATACGAACCACTCATTTGCTTTAATATGGCATCTTGGCTTTTTTTATCATCAACGTTACCCACCGCAATAGTTATATCGCGATTGGGTTGGTATATAGGTTTAAAAAAAGGAAACCCTTGAATATGATCCCAATGATTATGTGTTAGCAAAATATTGATAGGGCTTTGTGTTTCTAATAAACGTGTACCGAGTTCTACAATACCGGTACCAGAGTCTAAAATAAGATCTTTGCCATTATTTTGTTCAATGTACACACATGAGGTATTTCCCCCAAAAATGTGGGTATTACTTCCAGCTGAAGCCATTGAGCCTCTAACACCAAAAAATTCAACTTTCATAATTTAAGGCTAAGCTCCATCTTCTTCAAAATTGAATTTAGAAATACTAACATTGTTAGAGTTAGTATCATTACAGGTGCTGCTTAGGACAACTTGAGTATCATTTTGCAAGATAATTGAAGTAAATACATGTGTGCTGGCACATTGGCTTGCTTCATAAAATCCGGCACCACTGGCTCCAAACGTATTATCTAAAGTACCGTTAGTTAAAATACGCGCTAACATTCCTTTATCGTTAGCCTTGCCTGCTAAAATAAGTTGATTGCTGCTATTGAGCGCCGCACCATTTAGCTCAGTGTCACCACTTGATGCCAAGGTATATTCACCGACACCATTTAAAGCAAAGCTAGTATCAAGCGCACCCGTAACAAGCAACCTAATAACATTGGCTTTATTTGGCGAATCAATAAGGTTTGCTATTAAATATAACTTCCCGGTTGTGTCAGTTAAAATCTGCGCTATTTTATTGTCGGTATCTGTGGTTTCTTCACCTACATATTTAAAGACCTCAGTACCGTTTGAGCTTAGCTTCAATGCAATTAGCTTTGAAGTGCCACTTAATACTGATTTACCACCAATGAAAATATCTGCATTGTCGGTATGTACGCGGTTATAGTACTCAAAGGCTGAGCCTATGATACTTCCGCCAGTGCCAAAGTTAGGCTCGAGGGTGCCTTCTGGCGTTAACATTATAACGATTGGGCTAGGAGTACCGCTTGTTACGATTGATCCAACAGAAATAATGTTACCGCTATTATCAAGTGCAATATCTGTCAGGTTTACCAATTCTGCGCCACTTACAGAGCTTGTGTATACCCCGTCTGTTGCAAATGATGTGTCTAAATTACCAGACTGATCAACTTTAACTACAAAACCCGCTTCACCATTTTCACTATTTTTAGAGCCTGCAATAACTAATTTACCGTCGCTTTGCTCGGTTAAAGCGATGCGTGAGTTACTCAAACCTATGGCAATTTCTTTATGGCCACTTTCGCTAAAGCCAGTATCGATATCACCCGCACTCGTAAAGCGTGTTAATACTAACTTAGTAATTGAGTCCGATTTAGCAGTTGATGCAAGAATATACTTACCAGCATCAGGGCCATTACTAAGCTGTAAAACTTGCATTGATTCATCGTTAGTTGCATCTACTGAATTAGTAAAGGTAAAGTGACCATTGGTTTCAAAGTTACTAAATAATGTGGCTTGGTCGTCAATTGCTGCAATAAACGGTTTTGTATTTGAGTCATCGTTAACACCTGCTACCCAAATAGTGTCATTAGAGTCGATAGCTAAAGTATTGGCAAATTGCTTACCACTTATACCATCAATTATATTAATGCCGGAGGTGCCATAGGCGCCATCTAGAGTACCTTCATCATTAATCCGTGCTGAAAATAATTTTTCTGAGGCTGATACGCCTGTAGTCCCCGAAAAACTAATACCATTGTTAATAGGCTCGTGTTTAATACCGGAAATTTTAGCGCCGCCATTACCATTTCCGCCATTACTATCAACATCGTAAATTGCTATACCAGCACTGCCAAAAGTGGTAATTAGTTCCCCATCTTCATTAATAGCTAATACTACGGCTTCTTTTTCACCGCTGGTTCTTGTTACATACCCACCGGCAAAGGCAGTAAATTCAGAATCAACAACTCCGCCTACCGCAAAAAGTTCGTCGTCTGTATCATTATCAGATATATCAATTGTTAGTGCAGCGCCACCATTAAAGTTATTGTCATTATCGCCATCAGATTTTAAATAACGAAGTAGAGAGTCTTTTGTTCCCTCTGCATTGGTAACACTCCCTACAACTAAGTAATCAGACTTATCAAAGTTCTTAACGGCAAAGCCTTCATCATCTCGATTAGCGCCGCTAACATCGACAATAGCTGGAGTAGAGTTCTCAAAATCTAAATCTGATTTTTTGTAATGTATCCATAGGCTATCGTTTTGAGTGCCGTCAAAGTGTTTGCCCACAGCCAGTAATTTATCGCCATCAATTTCAAGGTCATTAATAACGGTAGTACTATTAAGCGTTGTACATTGAATATCTGCGCCACTTTCATCGTCGTCATCATCATCGTCATCATCCGAACCAGTACTTAACGTTCCAGCGAGATCCATTTTAAGTATACAAGCTTCATTATGGGTGCCATCAAAACTAGAATAGGCAATGAAAAGATCTGTACCGTCAGAAATAATAGCGGTGGCTTCTTCGTCTTGATCTAAATCGAGTATTTTAGTGCCGGTGTTATTAAAGGCAGTATTCATATCACCATTGTTTGAGTAAGAGATAATAAGAAGGTCTTTATCAGCATTGTTGGTAAAGCCAACAAAATAAAGGTTGCCATTAAGCTCTATACTGTCTTTAAATTCGCCACCAGAAAAAATGTCTGAAAGATCAAGCTCTCCTGTAATTGGGCGTCCAAATGTCAAATCTTCAATTGGAATAAAAAGCTCAACTTCATCAGTAATATTAACGGTTATGTTAACGTTTGAACTTTCATTAGGGGTGCCATCATCAGTTATAGTGATATTTAAGATATATTGATTAGTTGTTTCAAAATCAAATGGGCTTTCACCTGCGGTTGATAAAACACCAGAGCTGCTATTAATTTCAAATAAAGCAGTGTTACCGCCAGTTAAACTATAAGTTAAAGTCTGGTTCTCAATATCTGACGCGCTAACAGTCCCTATAATGTCACCATCTGTAGCATTTTCATTAATACTAAAAATTTGAACTGATGCTACGGGGGCATCGTTAACGGCTGTTACGGTAATGGCTACTGTGGCTGTATTGGTTCCACCATTATTATCACTAACAGTATAAGTTACTGTGGCAAGTCCATTGATATTGGTTGCAGGCGTATATTGAATTTGATCGCCAATTATCGAGACCGAGCCAATATCAGCTGAGGCTGAGGCAATCACCAAGCTATCGCCATCAGAGTCAGTATCATTTGCTAATGCGTTTATCAGTATTGGTGCAGCATCTTCAGCCATGGTCGCGGTATCGTCATTGGCAACAGGCGCATCGTTTACTGCAGTTATCGTAATAGTGAGTGTGGCAGTATTCGTTCCACCATTATTATCACTAACAGTATAAGTTATAGTGGCGAGTCCATTTTCATTCGGTGCAGGGGTGTATTGAATTTGATTGCCAACTACTGAGACTGAGCCAATATCGGCTGATGCTGCACTGATCGCCAGGCTGTCGCCATCTACATCTGAGTCATTTTCTAATACGTTTATCAGTATTGGCGCTGCATTTTCAGCCATGGTCGCGGTATCGTTATTGGCAATAGGTGCGTCGTTCACTGCCGTTATCGTAATAGCGACCGTAGCGGTATTCGTTCCACCATTATTATCACTAACAGTATAAGTAACTGTTGCTAAGCCGTTGCTATCGGCTGCAGGTGTGTACTGAATTTGATTGCCAACTACTGAAACCGAACCAATATTAGCTGAGGCTGCACTTATCGTCAGGCTATCGCCGTCTTCATCTGAGTCATTTGCTAATACGTTTATTAATATTGGCGCTGCATCTTCAGCCATGGTCGCGGTATCATTATTAGCAACAGGTGCATCGTTCACTGCCGTTATCGTAATAGTAACCGTAGCGGTATTCGTTCCACCATTATTATCACTAACAGTATAAGTGACGGTTGCTAAGCCGTTGCTATCGGCTGCAGGTGCGTATTGAATTTGATTGCCAACCACTGAGACTGTGCCAATATCTGCCGAGGCTGCGCTGATCGTGAGGCTATCACCATCCACGTCTGAATCATTTGCTAATACGTTTATTAGTATTGGCGCAGCATCTTCAGCCATGGTAGCCAAGTCTGCGTTTGCAACTGGGGCATCGTTTACGGGAGTAATAGTGATAGTTAATGTTGTTGTACTTGTACCACCGCTGCTATCGCTTACAGTATAAGTAACTGTTGCTAAACCGTTGCTGTTAGTCTCAGGAGTGTATTGAATTTGATTGCTTATCACTGAGACCGAGCCAGTATCTGCCGAGACAGCGCTGATAGTGAGGCTATCGCCATCCACGTCAGAGTCATTTGCTAATACGTTTATTAGTATTGGGGCAGCATCTTCATCAATTATAGCTGAGTCAGCGTTTGCAATTGGAGTATCATTTATTGGTAGTATAGTAATTGTTAAGTTAGTAGTTGCAGTACCGCCGCTTCCATCACTTATTGTGTAGCTAATAATTGCTGTTCCATTTGTATTAGCAACAGGAGTGTATTGAATTTTATTATCAACAACAGATGCAGAACCTATATCTGCAGTAGCAGCTGTTATTGTAAGAGTATCGCCATCAATGTCGGAGTCGTTAGCTAGTACGTTAACTAATAACGCAGGAGCATCTTCGTTCATCGTTGCTGAATCAGTATTTGCAGTAGGGGCATCATTAACTTGTGTAACTGTAATCGTCACACTTGCTGTTCTGTCGTTTATGCCTTCATTACCAGTGCTATAGCCATCCGTAATGGTGTAAGTTAGTACTATCTCACCTGAAAAGTTCGCTGGTGGAGTAAACTGTATTTTTCCGGCGACAATAGTCGCTTCTCCAGCAATATTTTCTATGTTCGAAATACTAATCGTATCGCCATCTGCATCAGTGTCGTTAGCTAGCACGTCTAATAAAGATGCAGAGCTGTCTTCGTCTAACGTAAATTGATCGTTATTGGCTTCTGGAAAAGTATTAACGCCGCTTTCACTTAATGTTACTTGAGCTGTTGCAGTTAAGCCTTGCTCATTTGAAATTGAATAAGTAAAGCTATCTACACCAATAAAACCTAAGTCTGGTTGGTAGGTAAATGAGCCATCAGCTTTTAATGTAAGCTCGCCATTTTGAGTTGTATTGATTGCCGTGGTGTTAACTGATAAATCGCCAGCCTCAATATTAAAATCGTTAATTAACAAGCCATTTTGTACTGTTACTTCAAATAGTTTATTTTTGCTAAATTGATAGGCATCATTTTGTGCGACAGGGCTATCAGGTTCGCTGTTTATTACTAAAGTTACTGTGGCTGTAGAGGTTGCACCTAATGAGTCGATAGCTTGATATCGAAATTGATCAACACCATTAAAATTAGCATCCGGCACATAACTAAAGCTGCCATCAATTGCTAATAATAGTTGGCCATGTGTTGGTGCCACAATAAATGTTTCATCAACTGAAAAACTGTCATTATTTGGGTCAGTATCGTTACTAAGCACACCATTGGCTGCTGTAACCACAAGTGTTTCATCTTCGCTTAAACTATAGCTATCATTTTTTGTTACAGGGGCTACGTTAGTGTTCGAGCTTACAATAGTTACATTTGCAATAGCCTGAGCACCTTGTGCATCAACAACTCTATACTGAAAGCTGTCTTGGCCTTGCATGTTCTGCTCGCCTTGGTATTCAAAGCTACCATTATCAAAAAGGGTTAATTGTCCTCTTGTCGGTTCGCTAACAGGCGTTGTATCAACAGTTAAGTTATCTAAATCAATATCGCTATCGTTAATAAGTAAGCCAGGCGATAGGACAACTAAGGTTCCATTGTTTGTGATGTTATAAGTATTATCAAGCGCAATAGGAGCGTCGTTAACAGCTAAAATGGTTATCTCTACAACTGCGGTGTCTGTCATACCTAGCTCGTTAGCAACTTGATAGCTAAAGGCATCTTCACCATTAAAGTTTGCAATAGGGATATAAGTAAAATCCCCATTTTCATTTATATTAATGGTGCCATGCTGCGGTAGAATTAATGCATCTGCATTTACACGTAAATCGCCACTGTATTGATTCGTATCATTTGTTAGAACGTTGCCTTGCAGAGTTTGATCTTCATTTATCTGAAACTGATCGGCATTAGCTTCTGGTGCAAATGCAAGCTCTCCACCCACTGGTGCTATGTTTATTATATTAGCAAAGCCACTTTCACCACTGCCATCAATACCGGTAATAAGTACTTGATAACTTTTATCTGTAAGTGACTCGGTAATGCTTAATGCAGTATCTTGAATACTTAAAAATTGTTGCCCGTTTTCTAATTCATTAATATTAGTAGATGAAACTCCAGCTTGAGTTGCAATATAAACGTTATAACGATTAAGTCCGGGGTTAGCTTGCCACGAAAGATTAATATTATCTTCGTCTCGCTGAGCTGTAACACCTTCAATTTGATATGGTTGCCAGTTAAAAGTAATTGCATCAGCAAGGACTTGATTATTTAAAGTGTCAGTTATCCATATTTCTAGGCGTATCTCTCCTGGAATTACGCCATAAAGCACAGGGCTGAGGCCTATAATTGATTTTTCGTAGTCAAAACCACAATCAGAAGAACACAGTGATATGCTTTTATTGACGCTAGGGAGCACTAAACTAACTTCAGCAATGCCATCAGTATCCGAAGCTTCAAGTAAAAAAGAAACGTTGCCTTGCACAGTTTCGTTTGTTTGTGAAAAAACAATATTAGCGCGTGTATTAGCTATGCTTGATCCAACAACACCTCTACTTGAAGTGACAGCACCTAAAACTTTTGTATTTTTGGTTTGATTGCTCGCTATAACACCAGCCAAATTTATATAGCTAGTCACCGTTGGCGTTACTACTTCAGCCGTAGGTGATTGTATTGTCTCTTGAGCAGGGCTTTCTTCTGAGCCTCCACAGGCACTTAACAAAAACACCATAGAACCAAGCAAAAATATATTTTTTGCTGTCATTTTAAATACTCCATAATAAAAGCTTTGTATCCAATGTGTTTATGGTTCTAATTTAAAAGAACCGCTAGCATTTACATCAGGATTATTTATTTCGTTAAGATTAAAGTTGCCAGTAATATTGTCTAAGTCATTCAAAAATATTGCATCAACATCGCCCTCGGCTTTATTGTTGCCATGGGATGCAAATGTAACGGCTAAGTCAAGTTCGCTTAAATTTATTAAACCGCTGTAAGCCGCATACCAATTTCCGCCCGCGTCATTAAAACTAATTTCGCCATCAGGCACTGTGCCATTATCAAAATCAACAGCCATAGTCATAGCAAAGTCAGTAACAGCACCCACACTCGAATTTACATTAAAGCTTGATGCTTCATAGTTAAATACACCTTGGCGCTGAGCTATTTGATCGACTAAAGATGCGCTGCTAACTGTTTGAAATTGTTGTTCAGAATATATATCCATAGTATCTGTATCTGCTTCAAAAGCATTTACTTCAACTTCAGTTACAGATGCTTGTTCAGTCTCTTCTTCGTTGTCATCTTTAGGGTCGATCGTTACTATATTTTGATCAAACACACGTGCGGCACGCGTCGTTTTTAATACTTCACCAGAGGCTGTAATTTGTGCAAACGAAAATGCCTCGTTATCACCCAAAGAAACCACGCTATTATTTTCTAAAGTTAAATCTATTGCGCCATCCCATACAGCTAAAAACACATTGCCTTCAACGAGCTGAACTTCAAAATGTGTTCCCCGTATACCAATAGAGCCAACGGGGGTTTTTACATTATAAGAGCCGCCATTTTTTTTAATCACACCCGAAATAGAGCGTAAACCACCTTTAAGTAACTCAATAGAAGCAGAACCTTGTTGGGTATTATCATCAAATTCGTAGTTAGCAATATTTAGTTCTGAATTTTCTTTTAAAGCGATTAAACCACCATCCGACATTGAAAATTGCGCTTTGCTTTTCTCTCCGGTCGTAATGCGATCTACACCAAAAACGGTATCTCTGCGCTGCAACTGCCGTTGTTGTTCAGAGCTTCCATCAACCGCTAGTACAGAGCCTCGCGCTAAAATAGTTTTACCAGCAGGATCATTTGCTTGTGTATAAAAACTTACACAAAGTAAAGTGGTAATTACAGGGAGTAAATGTTTCATAAATACCTTAAATTAAAATGAGTAAGAAGCGCTTAAATTGATATCTAAACGGTCATATTCGAATAAAGAAATATTACTGGATTTATCTTGATAGTTGGCAGCCAACTGTATTGCTAAATCACGATTAACTAAATAGCGAACAGTGGTTGAGAGCATAAAGAGGTTATCGGCACGTTCTTGTAAAAATAAAGGGTGATCATCTTTATAATTAATCCATTGGTATCCAGCAAGAGATAACAACTGCCAATGTTGAGCTAGTTGAGTGTTCACTTGGTAGTACAAACTCGTAATATTACGGCTATTAAATTCACCTTCAGTAATATCGGCTTCTTCATTTTTAGCGTTAACACTTAAACTTTGAAACCATTGCTTAGTTGCATAGCTAGCTCCTGCGTTTATTGCATAAAACGAATTATTGAGCTTTTCATCAAATCTATTATTTAAAACACCCGCAGTCGCAGAGCTAAATAAATTAACTTGTTTATTCAGCTTATAACTAGCACCTGCTGTTAAAGCTGATTCAGTACGATAAAGATCGCCATCAAGCATTAATGGAGTCGTCGATACTTGTGCAAACCAACTTATGTCATTTTGTTTATATTGATAGGCAGCATTAATATGCGCATTTATACGATCGTATTGGCTGAGTTCTGCAAACTTGTACCACCCGGTATTAACACTCAAAGTGATTAAACTTTTCTGATCTATAGGGTGAGAGTACTTTCCTCTGTAATTTAGTCGCGCATAGTTGTCTTGCGTACTTTTACTTTCT
This sequence comes from Pseudoalteromonas sp. c7(2019), assembly GCF_011378625.1. Lineage (NCBI taxonomy): Bacteria > Pseudomonadati > Pseudomonadota > Gammaproteobacteria > Alteromonadales > Pseudoalteromonadaceae > Pseudoalteromonas > Pseudoalteromonas sp. c7(2019). Next base: position 167,926 of record NZ_WTKS01000008.1, read on the forward strand.
GGCGATAATAAAAATTCACCAATATTAGGGATTATAATCGTATTTTCTGCCGTACCCGCATTTACGTTGCCATCAACGCCAAGGGCAAGCTCAATATTTTGCTTATAAGAACGTCCAGCTTCTTGCTTTTTAAGTGTGGTTGTATCAAGTAACGACTGTGCCGAAGACTTTATGTTATTAGGTGTATTAGGTGAGTTAATCAGTATTAAAGCTTGGGTATCGGCAGCAGGTAAATTATTAACGGTTAAATAAGCACGAACTAAGTACAAGCGAGCTTCATACCATCTAGGGTTGTTTTCAACCACGCGTTCAAAAGCAAATACAGCAGGTGCCGCATTTCCTGTTTTAAGCGCAGAAACTCCAAGTAAAAAATCATAAACAGGCTCACCTAAGTATTGAAATTCACTGTTACTTTTTTCGTAAGCCTGAGTATATTTCTTTTCAGAAACTAATTTTTGCAGTTCAATCAATAGATTATCATATTCATCATTGCTTTGAGCCAATGAGCTAAAACTTATTAAGGCCAAATAACTACATAGTAAATTTCTTAAAAGCTGTTTAATCATGCTTAATTTTATATCCCATAGGAAGTTTGATGTTTTGTAATAAAGTGATGTTATACCAATCTGCTTATATGTGAGGTCTATTTAACGTTAAGAAAATCACGCTAGAACTAGGCGAAAATTTTTGTATCTAGTTGTTCTAAATAAAAAATTTCAACAACGTTTTAGTGAAATTTAATTCGTTAAGTTGCTCAAATATTTATGCAGGTTGGTATTAGTACTAGAAATCTAGCACTTTTTGTACTTAAGTACAGCCAATGCAATCACATTGGTTAAATAAATGTTATTTAATTGCAGGCTAAATACTTGCTAATAAATCTTCAAGTTAAACTAATTAAAGGGGAGAGGTTGCTGATAAACTAATTTAGCTTAAAATATTAATTTGGGTAACAAAGCTTGGGTATGCTGTATAGAATATTAAAAAATATAATTTAGGGGAATTATTAAAATATAAATAAGGGTATTACTAGGAGAAAAAGTGGGGCGATTGACGGGGCTTGAACCCGCGACAACCGGAATCACAATCCGGGGCTCTACCAACTGAGCTACAACCGCCACTACACACACCTTGTTTGGTGTGGCGCGCATAATACATAAAATAATAAATGTTGTGAAGTCTAAAAGTGAAATAAATTAAAATAATTTAAATAAACAAATTTAATCAGTGTTGGACAGCTAGTATTTACGGGGATTAGGTAACATATTTGTCGCATAACCTTCGCGAAAAATCGAATACAGGCGAATTTAATAGTATTAATTCATTATTCTATGAGAATAAATTGTAAATTAATGTATAATAATGCTCGGAAAACGCTTAATAAAAAACATTTGGAGTAAATATGGATTCAGTACTTAATTGGCTTAACGATAACTCAGGCCTAATCTTACACTACGGTATACAAGCTGTTGTTGCGCTTGTTATCTTTTTACTTGGTAGTCGTATCGCTAAGTTTTGTTCTAACTTAACTGAAAAAGGTTTTGCTAAAAAGAAAGTAGATAAAGCTGTAGGGTCGTTTGTTTCAAGCATTGTGTACACACTTGTATTTGCTGTTACTATTTTAATGGCACTTTCGCAAATTGGTATTGAAACAACTTCGTTCATTGCTATTTTAGGTGCTGCAGGCTTAGCTGTTGGCTTAGCATTACAAGGTTCATTATCTAACTTCGCATCAGGCGTACTTATTATTTTACTTCGCCCATTCAAGTCTGGTGACTTTGTTGAAGCAGGTAATAAAATGGGTACTGTTAAGAAAATCGAAATATTCTCAACTGAACTTCGTACTCCAGATAATAAAGTAATCATCGTACCAAACTCTCAAATAATGTCAGGCGCTATTACTAACTTCTCGCGTGAGTCTACTCGTCGTATCGATTTAGTTATTGGTGTTAGTTACGATGCAGATTTACGTCAAGCAAAAGAAGTATTAAAATCTGTATTAGATGCAGAAACACGCATACTTAAAGACCCAGCTTATACAGTAGCTGTATCTGAGCTAGGTGATTCTAGCGTAAACTTTGTTGTTCGCCCTTGGGTTAACGCTGCTGATTACTGGCCTACTTACTGGTCATTAATGGAAAATATTAAAATTGCATTAGATGATGCAAATATTGCAATCCCATTTCCACAAATGGATGTTCATTTACACAAGCAAGACTAATTTTAAATAGTTATTTAATTAAAGTTATCTTTAATTGTTGTAGTGATAAAGCGGCTATTAGAAATAAAATTTCATGCAGTATTTGCTGCATGAAATTTTTTACATTATTACTTAGCTGTTTTGCTTGCTCTAACAAGTAACGCTTTAATAAAATAGATATACATTTATACAAAGGTTATTTTTTAATGAAATTAAAGCTTTTATCAGTTTTAGTTGCAGCATCTGCTGCAACAAATGCATTCGCTGCAGACGCAGATCAAAAAACGTGGGAAGTTACCAGTGAACTTGGTGCTATTATCACAAGTGGTAATACAGAAACGACCACACTCAAAGGTGGTATTAAAGTACAGCACAACCTTGAAAACTGGAACAACGAATACAAACTAGACGGCATCTATAAAGAAGATGAAGTTGAAGATGCTAATGGCGACAAAAATAAGCAGCGCACTAATGAAAAGTACTCGATTTCAGCGCAAGGTAATTACAAATTAAATGAAGATCATTCTCATCTATTCATTTATGGTTCACACGTTTCAGATTATTTTGGAGCATATAGAAGTGAGTCAGTAATTTCTGCAGGTTACGGTTTACGTTTATTAAACGAAAAAACAATGTGGTTAAGTGCCGAAGTTGGTCCTGGTTATAAATATTTTGAATACCCAGATGACAGCTCTGAAATTGATGATAACGGTAACTCTCTTGCTGGCGAGTTTGAAGGCGAAGTAATTGCCTTAGGTAAATTAGATTACAACTGGCAAATTTCTGAGAGTGCACGTTTTACTCAATTAGTTGCTGTAGAGTATGGTGATACAAACACTAAAACTCGTTCAGAAACTGCATTGCTTGCAAAAATAAACGGCTCATTACAAATGAAAGTCGCTTTTAATGTCACTAACAACTCAGATGTTGCTGACGACAAAGAAAGCACTGACACAGAAACATCATTTACTCTGGTTTACAGTTTTTAACCAATGTAACTAAGTTAATGACACTAAAGTGACAAAAGGGACGAAAGTCCCTTTTTTATTTGCTCAAAATTAAGGTATTATAGCCACCAATTTTGGTTGTAGACCTAGGGATATACCTACTCGTGAAAGTTTTTACACAATTTATTAGTGCTTTTATTCTACTTTGTAGTTTTAGTACTTTGGCTTTTACGCCAACAGCATCTCAAATTGAGCAATTTAAAAAGCTGCCAAAAGCTCAGCAAGAGGCGCTTGCTAAGCAGTATGGTGTTGATGTTTCAACGATCACCGGTACAAACCAATCCAATAATCAAAATAATACAGAACAACAAAACAGTATTGGCGAGCGCGCAGAGCCAGAAAAAGAAAAGCTAACAGATGAAGAACGCTTCAAACCAAAAGCAGACGAATTAAAACCATATGGTTATGAGTTGTTTGCAGGTGAACCCACTACATTTATGCCAAGCGAAAATGCCGCAGTACCCGATACTTATATTGTAGGCCCCGGCGATCAATTAAAAATTAACTTTTATGGTAAAGAAAGTGACAGTTTTGAAGTCATAGTTGACCGTGAAGGACGTATTAGTATTCCTGATCTGAGCCCTGTAGAAGTGGCTGGTTTAACCTTTGCTGAAATTAAAGAACTAATAAAAGTAAAAGTAGAGCAGGAAGTTATTGGTGTAAAAGCCTTTATATCGCTTGGCCAACTTCGTAGCATGCGTATTTTAGTGCTAGGAGAAGCGTATAAGCCGGGTAGCTACAGTGTTTCTTCGTTAACAACCGTTTCGCACGCATTATTTGTAAGTGGTGGCGTGTCTGACATTGCCTCTCTTCGTAATATTCAAGTTAAACGCGCAGGCAACGTGGTTGCAAACTTTGACCTTTACGACTTACTTATTAATGGCGATAGCAGTAACGATATCGTATTAAAGCCGGGCGATGCTGTATTTATTCCATCAGTTGGCGCTCAAGTAAGAGTTGAAGGTGCGGTTAAACGCCCAGCTATCTTTGAACTTAAAAAAGGTGAGTCTGCTAAGCAGTTATTAGCAATGGCCGGAGGCCTTAAACCAAATGCATATGCCAAAAGCGCAATTGTAGAGCGCTTTAACTTCGATCGTAAAGAAGTGCTATCGGTAGATTTTTCAAAATCGCAAATTAACTATATTCCACAAGATGGCGACCGTATTCGCTTTAATTCAGTTAGCTCGCAATATCAAAATTCGGTTAGTCTAATTGGTGCGGTAGCACGCCCAGGTAATTATCAATGGCACCAAGGTAAGCGTATTTCTGATGTACTTAAATCAGTACGTGGTGACTTACTACCGCAAGCAGATTTAAGCTACGGACTCGTAATCCGCGAAATAAATATAAACGGCGATATAGAAGCACATCAGTTCGATGTTGCTCAAGCTATTATTAAAAACTCTGAAAATAATATACAGCTTCAAGCAAATGACAAAATAGTTGTATTCAGCCGTTTTGAAGAAAAAGAAGCAGAACAATCAGCTCTAGCAAATATGGCTCTTAGCCAAGAGCAACAAGAGCAGCAACAAAAAGCAGAGCAATGGCATAAGTTTGAGCAAAAAGAATTCGAAAAATATATTGGCGTTAATCAAGAAGACGAAGAGCTTGTTCTTGAAGACAATAAAATACTAACAATTGCTGAAATTTCTAAACGTAAAGCAAAAGAAGAAGAAGACCAAGAACTCAAACCTGAAGATTACGCATTATTTAGCCGCCATAACTTACTAGCGCCAATTATTGCTAAATTTAAGCAGCAAGCATCAGTGCAGCAAGCTATGCAATTAGTTGAGATTAGCGGGAACGTTACTTTCCCTGGTATTTATCCACTAATGATTGGTGGTGAGGTAAGTGATTTAATAACAGCAGCCGGTGGCCTGTTAGAGTCTGCCTACGTAAAACAAGCTGAAATTACACGTATTGTAGCCAGCGATGGTTCTAAAATAGAACACTTAAGATTTGACCTTGAAAGCGCCATGAAGGGCGATCTTCAAAGTAATATTACGTTACAAAGCAAAGACAGCATCAATGTTTTTGCAATTCCAAACTGGCAAGAAAATGTAAAAGTAGAATTAAAAGGCGAGCTTAGATTCCCGGGCACTTATACAATACGCCGTGGTGAAACGCTTACTGAACTACTTGAACGTGCGGGTGGCTTTTCAAAATTTGCAGAGCAAAAAGCAGCTGTATTTACGCGTGCATCGATAAAAGAGCAAGAGCAAAAGCAACTAGCGCGTTTATCTACAGAGCTTCGTCGTGATATAGCTTCAAAAAGCTTTCAGAACTCCGTAAGCAGTAGTACGCTTTCATATGAAGAGATGAACAAGCTGTTAAACGACCTCGCTAGTGTTGAAGCCGTAGGCCGTTTAGTAATTGACTTACCGTTAATTGTAAATAATCAACAAAATTTAGTATTACAAGATGGCGATACACTATATGTACCAAGCAAGCGCGATTCAATTAGTGTAATTGGTGAAGTTAACTACTCAACATCGCATCTTTATAAAACAGGTGTAAGTGTTGATGATTATATAGCGCTAAGTGGCGGGCTCAAAGAGCGTGCCGCTGAAGATCGAATTTACATTATTAAAGCTAATGGTTCAGTGAAAATACCAAATACAGGTGGCTGGTTTGCAGCAAATAATGCTGACCAGTTAGAACCAGGGGACACAATAGTAATCCCAATGGATGCAGGGCATATGGATAAGCTAACGCTTTGGAGTACAGCAACGCAGATTCTTTATCAGCTAGGTGTAGCTGTAGCAGCAATTGGAAGTCTTTAGGTGAAAAATGAATAATCAAGATTACATAGAGGTGGATTTCCGAACTTTAATTTCTATATTATGGAAAGGGCGTATATTAATTGTAGGTATTACAGCTTTATTTTCTGTAATAGCCGTTTTATTCTCACTGTCTTTGCCAAATATTTATCGTTCTGAGGCATTGATCAGTGTCGTTGAACAGGGACAGGACTCAACTTTAAGTGGATTATCCTCCACATTTGGAGGACTGGCTTCCATCGCCGGAATAAATTTACAAGCTGGAAGTGGTAGTAAACGTGATATAGCAATCGAAACACTGAAAAGTAGGACGTTTATTAGTGATTTTATCAATATTAATGAGCTAAAGCCCTTACTAATAGGTGTTGAGGGCTGGAATGCTGAGAAAAACGAACTTATTTATGATTCTGAAGTTTATGATATAGAAAATAACATCTGGGTGCGTGAGGTCAGTTACCCTAAAACAAAAACACCTAGCGACTTAGAAGCATACCGCTACTTAATAAAGGAAAACTTGTCTATTTCGGAAGATGAAGACACTGGTTTTATTCGTGTATCTATAAAACATTATTCACCATATATAGCTAAAAGAATCTTAGATAGCCTTATTAACTCTATAAACAATAAATTACGAATGATCGATATTGAAGAAGCCAATAAAAGTGTAGTTTTTTTACAAAGTAAACTTAAAGAAACTAAGAATGTAGATATAAGAAAAATCATGTTCGATATGATTGAAGGGCAAGTGCAAAATCAAATGCTTGCAGAGGTAAGGGATGAGTATGTGTTTAAAACTATCGATCCTGCAATTGTTGATGAAGTTAAGTTTTCACCTAAAAGAGCCATTTTAAGTATTATGGGTGCAATTTTAGGTTTTTTTATAGCTGTATTCAGTCTTTTAGTGTTTTTTATATATAAACGACAAAAGTAACTAGTGTTAAACCTTGAATATTACTTTTTCTTTTCTATATGTCGCTTTTTAGCATTTAATCAGAGATCAAAAATTTGTCAAAAATAATCTTAAAAGAGTCATATTTATACCTTTTAGGAGAAGTAATAAGTAAAGGTATACCTGTTTTTTTACTTCCTTATATGGCTAAAAAAATGGGAGTAAATGAGTTAGCTAATTTTTCTTTGTATCAGTCAATTATCGCAATAGCCTCTGTAGTTATACTATTGTCAATGGATGGTGCAATTGCCCGCTATTATCACAGGTATGGTTTCAGGTCGATCAGTATACTCAGACGTATTGCTGTAACTATAAGTGCAGCACTATGTTTAGTAATTATTACAATCTCCTTGTTATTAGGTGAAAACCACATAGCAATATCGGCTTTAGCATCATTTTGCTATGTGTTACTTATGCTTAACTTCTCTATAGCTCAAGCTTCTAGGCAAGTACATAAATACTTTTTAGCACAAGTGATTAGTGGTGTGACTTTGCTATTTAGTATTATTATTTTATTCGAGTTTACGCAAGCAACATCACAGACCAGAGTTTATGCCGGGGCACTTTCTTGGTTTATTCCTTCTCTCTGGCTATTTTTTACGTTAAAAACGTATACGAATAGAATCAATAAGAAAATAAATAAAAAGCATATTTTATATTTATTTTCTTTTGGTTTACCTCTCTTACTACATGCTCTATCAGGTGTGATTAGAGGACATGTCGAAAGGTTTATCATCAATGACTCTTTTTCCAAAAGTGCTCTTGCGGAATACTTTTTAGCAATTCAAATTGCAAGTATTTTTTACCTGCTTTTACTGGCACTAAATAGAGCTTTAGTACCTCATTTTTATGCGAAAATGAAAAATAGGGCCCTTAACACAATAGAGGTAAAGCAACTTGTTTTAAAGTCATTCCTAATTGTGCCTTTGTTTCCTATTTTTGTTTACTTAATTCCAGACTCATTATTTGTTTATATTTTTGGTGATGAGTATACAAACCTAGGTCAGTGGGTTGCTGTTCTAGTGTTAGGATACTCTTTAATGATCCCATACTTCATTCTGGTAAACCTTTTGTTTTATCAAGCAAGAAATAAGTTAATCTCATCGGTTAGCATTTTTGTCGCTTTGATACATATAGGGATATCTTGCATATTCTCATTATATTCAATGGACTTGTTGGTTTACTCATTGTTTTTTTCATCAATATTACAAATATGCATAATGTATTTTTGTACATTTAAAAATATAAGTAAGGTCAAACAATAAATGGAACTTTATATTGCCTCAAAACCCATGCAAATCACGGTTTCTAGTATAATTGCCGGTTCTAAAAAAGAAGGTAGTTGTTTAATAATTATTGATATGTTTCATGATGCAGAAGCTGTTTTTAATAATATTAAATCTGCAGGTGATTGGAAAAAAGTACTGTTTGTAAAAAATCGATTCATGTCATTTGTTAAAGGAAGTCGTTTAAAACCGACAAAAACTTATATCGATGGTGACATAGGTACTAGGTTAGCCTTATACCTCGCTTACTTCAAACTTATATCCAGAACAAAGCAGATTTATGTTTACGAAGAAGGAATTGGTACATATAGAAATGACATATATGTACCTAGCTATAAAACTAAAATTTTTGATGTGTTAGGTATAAGTACTGTATTTGGAGGAAGTTGGTTCTGTAATGGGGTTTATGTATTTGAACCAAAAGAGTATGCAGAGCGAATTAAAATAAAAAAGAAAAACTTTTCTATCTTAAAAATCACTAAAAGTATGAAGAGTTACTGCGAAGAAAACGTAGCTTATTTAAATAAAATTTATAACTTTGATCCAGCAAGTGTCGGTGAGGGGAATAAGTGTTTTATATATATAAGTGACTGGAGTTTTGATAGTCGTTTCATCGATATTGCAGATAGAGTTTATGATAAAAAGTTAGTTAAATTACACCCGAATATCAAAAATAGCTTAGGGCTTGAAGGGGCACTCGGTTTTGAGGTTGTTGAGAATAAAGTGCCTGCAGAGATTTTAATAAATGCACTTTCAAAGAGTTACTCACAAGTTCAAGTTTTACATCATGGTTCGAGTGTCGCGCACTATATGAAGTACGATAATGTGTCTTATTTAAAAGTTTCCAAGTGAGTTATTTTTGAGCAATGTTGATGTGTGAACCTTTTAACAATCTATCATTTAAGGCGTTTAAGTGAATTATTATACAATCGCTAATTATGGGTTGCTACTCATTGCGCTACTGCTCATTTTACTTATTGCTTACAGTGATATTTTGGGAAAAGTTAGTTTTAAAAGCTCAAGTGCGTTGTTATCTATTTTATTTTTATTAGTGCTTTTGATTTCCCGTGATAAAGGCTGGGATTTAGAGTTATATGAAAATATTTTTAATAATGTTAATGATATTGGAATTGGTGGGTGGATAGAGCCAGGTTTTCAGTTTTTAATATTAGCGGTTAAATCAATCAATGGGAACTTTCTCTTATTTAATACTATTTACTCATTGATTATATGTTGTTTTTTATATTCTATTGTAAATAGAGACTTAAGATATGCATCAATAGCAGTATTAATGTTTTTCTTTCTTTATTATTTTAGAGGACCATATGGGCAAATAAGGCAAGCATTAGCAATGCTGATCTTCTTATACTCGCTGAGATTTATTGTTGATAGAAAGATGCTATACATTTTTCTTAACTTTATAGCATTAATGTTTCATAGCGTTGCTATATTTAGTTTTGTTTTTTTAATTTTGGCCAGTTTTTTTAATTTAACAAAGAAGAGATATTTAATATTAATTTCTTTATTTTCAATTTTTTATCTTGCGGGGGTCTTTAGTAACCTCCTAACATACTTAATCGGATTAGATCCAAACCCAGTTTTAATGAAAGTACAATTTTATATTGAAAATGCTAATGTTCAGGGTGGCTGGTTAACGCCTGAATTTCTTAAGATATGGGTTATCTCTATATTAGTTTTGTTGATTGTCCCCGAGTTTGATAAACTTAACACATACCGCAAAATCTTAATTTTGAGCTTTCTTACTGGTTCATGTTTATACATGCTTTTAAGTTTTGATTTAAGGCTTGCATCACGTTCAAGTCGGCTTTTCCTGATTTCTGAATTTTTAATCATTGCTATGTTATTTGAGTATGTGAAAAATAGAGGAAAGCTATTCTTATTTATACTTCTTTATGGTTCTTTCTTTTTAATTTGGGAGTTCTATATTATGTCAAAAGCAGAGGTTATTTACTCGTGGAGTTAAAATGAATATTCAAATTTTAATGGCAACTATGGCTAAATCGTGTATCGGTGATATCGATTGGAAAAATAAATGCATAGTTTCACCGTTATTATTAATCAACCAATCAGATTTCGAAGGTACCGAAACTTTAGATGATATTACTATGATATCAAAAAAAGAAAGAGGCTCCTCAAAAAGTAGAAATCTCGCTATTGAGAATGCAAGCGGTGATATCTGCATCATTGCTGATGACGATGTTAGTTATTTAGAAAACTATGAGAGCATAGTCAAAGATGCTTATATTAAGTATCCAGACGCTGACATTATAACTTTTCAGATACAAACAACAGAAGGTAAGCCTTTTAAACCAAATTACTCTAACGAAGAGTATTATCACACTAAGATGAGCATTCTAAAATGCGCATCTATTGAGATTACGTTTAAAAGAGAATCGATTATTAAAAGTGGTTTGAAACTGGATCTAGAATTTGGCTTAGGTAGTAAATATCGTGTTCATGATGAGATTATTTTTTTGAAAGATGCACTAGATAATGGCCTTAAGTGTGTTTATATCCCATTACCTATAGTTATTCATCCACCAGAAAGTTCTGGTACAGATTATAATGAGCAATTGTTGTTTTCAAAAGGTGCTGCATTTTACCGTCTGTTTGGCATTTCAGGACTTTTATATGATTTAGCTTTCTCAATCAAGAAATATTCAGAGTACAAAAATGTATTTAGTTTTATACAGTGTCTAAGGCTTATGGTTAAAGGTACATTGAGTTATTCTAAGGAACAAAGTAAATGACTAAAGTGAAATATTTAATTTTGGGTGGCGGTGTTTCAGGGCTAGCCTTCGCTAACTTTGTAAATTCAGAGGATTACCTAATTATAGAGAAAGAGCCTGAGTTAGGTGGTTATTGTCGAACTATTTACCAAGATGGTTTTGTTTGGGATTATGCAGGTCACTTTTTTCACTTTGCAACTGATCAACTAAAAAACTTTTTTAAAAACAAGATTGATGATAGTAAACTTGTTGAAAGAACTAAAGTCACAAAAATTTTCTTTGATGATGAGCTTATAGACTTTCCTTTTCAGTCTAATATACATCAGCTTAAAAAAGATAAATTTCAAGAATGTTTGTATGATCTTTATTTCCGTTCAGACAAAGAAAGCTATAATTCTTTTTTAGATATGCTTTATTCGAAATTTGGTAAGGCTATAACTGACTACTTTTTGAAACCTTATAATGAAAAGCTATATGCTTGTGATTTGAATACACTAGATGTTAATGCCATGGGGCGATTTTTCCCTTATGCTAACTTAGATCAGGTTATCAAATCTTTCAAAAAGCAGTCAGTTGAAAGCTACAACTCAAGTTTTCTTTATCCAAAAGAAGGGGCAAGGATTTTTGTTGATGCTTTAGCTGAGTCAGTCCCAACAACGAAAATTTCACTAAACGAAACTGTACAAAAAATTTGCTATGAAGAAAAGCTCGTTGTTACAAATAAAAGAACAATAGCATTTGATTATTTGATAAATAGTTCGCCTTTGAAAATGTTTTCTAAGCAATTAGATGTAGATAGAGTAAACCTGCTAGCTGATGATTTTAGCTATAATAAAGTACTAGTATTTAACTTAGGTTTTGATAAAAAATCACCGAACCAGGATACGCATTGGTTATATTTCCCAGATAAAAATATCAACTTCTACAGAGTTGGCTTTTACGATAATATTTTGGGTAGTGATAAGCTAAGTATGTATGTAGAGGTTGGTTACTCACCCGAAGATGACGTTGATATAGAGACACAACTACAATTAACGATAGATAATTTGAAGGCTGTGGGTATTATTGATGACCACAAATTGATTTCTCATTGTTCCATTGTGATGGATCCTGCGTACGTACATGTTAGTGACAAATCGAATTCTTCAAAACAAAAAATATTAGAAATTTTGTCTCAAAAAAATATTCATTCCATAGGTCGTTATGGAGACTGGAAATACTGTTCTATCGAGGACTCAATGCTTGACGCAATAAACCTAGCAAGTGAAATTAGCTAATGTTTAAAGAGCACCTAGTTAGTATTATAATGCCAGCTTATAACTGCGAGGCTTTTATCAAAGAAAGTATCGAATCTGTGATGGCTCAAACATATACACACTGGGAACTAATCATTGTTAATGATTGCTCAACAGACAACACTCTAGCAGTGGTCACTGAGTTTTCAGATCCTAGAGTTACTTTAATAAATAATGAAGTAAACTTAGGTGTAGCAAATAGCCGAAATATTGCGATAGAGAAAGCCGAAGGGCGTTTTATTGCCTTCTTAGATAGTGACGACCTTTGGTATAGTACTAAGTTAGAAAAACAAGTAATAGCCCTATGTAAAGCGGGTGAAAATACTGTCTGTTCCCACTCTTCATATGAAAGAATTGATGAATTTGGCAGTGTATTAACTCGAGTAAGTATAAAAAATAGCGTTAATTTTAAAACTCTTTTAAAGAGTAACTTTATTGGTAATTTAACAGGTATAATTGATCGCTCTAAAGTTGTATTACCTAAACAAAAAGAGATAAAACACGAAGACTATGTAATGTGGCTCGAGATTTTATCTAGTGGGCAGGATTTTTACTCGTTAGGAGTACCTGAAGTCTTGGCAAAATACAGAGTTAGAGCTGGTTCCATATCGGCTAATAAGCTTAAATCACTGACTTGGCATTGGCATATACTTCGTTACCATATGAGGTTGAATATATTTCAAAGCTCATTATTTATATTAAATTATTTATATTTTGCTAGCAGAAAGCGAGCATGATCTATCGTAAAATTATTTTTTAGGTGAAATTACGCTTTAGTAATAGCTCTTAAAATAGTCTCATATTGGAAAAGTTATGTTAAACAATAAAACAGTTTTAATCACGGGTGGCACTGGGTCATTTGGTAAGAAGTTTATAGAAACTATTTTAGCGCGTTACCCAGATGTAAAAAAAATAATCATCTATTCGCGCGATGAATTAAAGCAGTCTGTAATAAAACAAAAGTACCCAGCATACGATTACCCGCAATTACGTTTTTTTATTGGTGATGTTCGCGACAAAGAACGTTTAACGCAAGCGTGTGAAGGTGTAGATGTCATTATTCACGCAGCAGCTATTAAGCAGGTTGATACCGCTGAATACAATCCAACAGAATGTATTCGTACAAACATAGATGGTGCTGAAAATGTTATTCATGCCGCATTAGCGTGTGGTGTAAAAGATGTTGTAGCGCTATCGACAGATAAAGCATGTGCACCAATTAATTTATACGGTGCCACTAAACTTGCATCAGACAAATTATTTGCTGCTGCTAATAATATTCGCGGCTCGAAAGACATTAAATTCAGCGTTGTTCGTTATGGTAATGTAATGGGTTCTCGTGGCTCTGTTATTCCTTTCTTTTTAGAAAAACGAAAAGAAGGTATTTTACCAATCACACACAATGAAATGACTCGTTTTAATATATCGCTTCAAGACGGCGTTAATCTAGTTATGTTTGCCTTGGGTAACCATCTTGGTGGTGAGATATTCATCCCTAAAATCCCGTCATACAAAATTTTAGACATTGCAGAAGCCGTAGCACCTGAATGTGAAACGCGTGATGTAGGTATTCGCCCAGGTGAAAAACTACATGAAGAAATGATTACAGATACTGACTCGTTAAATACGATTGATTTGGGTCCATACTACGCAATTTTACCCTCTGTATCGTATACATATACCGAAGAAGAATACCTTGCTCACCATAAAGCTGAAAAAGTACCATTTGGTTTTAAATACAACTCAGGAACAAACACTGAGTGGGAAACAATTGAAGGCTTGCGTGAGCTTATTGTTGAACATGTTGACCCATCGTTTGAAGTATAGAGATAGCTAAATGATACCGTATGGAAAGCAAGATATAACTCAAGCAGATATTGATGCTGTGGTTAATGTATTAAAGTCGGACTTTTTGACGCAAGGGCCACAAGTCCCTGCGTTTGAACGTGCACTGATGGATTCAAGCGGCGCCAATCATGCCTTGGCTGTTAATAGTGCAACGTCAGCTTTGCATATTGCTTGTTTAGCGCTTGAATTAGGGGCCGGTGATATATTATGGACAACACCTGTCACTTTTGTAGCCTCAGCTAATTGTGGTTTGTATTGTGGCGCATCAGTAGATTTTGTTGATATAGATCCCGCAACTTATAATCTTTGCCCTGTAGCATTAAAAGAAAAGCTTATCCGCGCTAAAAAAGAAGGTATTTTGCCTAAAGTTTTAGTTGCAGTGCATTTATGTGGTCAGCCATGTGACATGAAAGCAATCCATGCGTTATCTATAGAATATGGCTTTAAAGTCATTGAAGATGCTTCACATGCAATAGGTGGACGTTATTTAGAACAACCAATTGGCTCATGTGAATACAGTGATATTACCGTGTTTAGCTTTCACCCTGTTAAAATTGTTACCACTGCAGAAGGTGGTGCGGCATTAACTAATAGCAAAGCACTTGCAGACAAAATGGCACTTTACCGAAGCCATGGAATAACACGTGACGAAGCATTAATGGAAAATGCATCGCATGGTGGTTGGTACTATGAGCAAGTGGATTTAGGTTTTAACTACCGCATGACGGAGCTGCAAGCTGCACTCGGTGTTTCGCAAATGAGCCGGTTAAGTGAGTTCGTTTCCGCACGTCATGAATTAGCAGTGCGTTATTACGATAAGCTGGCCAGTTTACCGATTGTACTGCCTTATCAGTTGCCTAACACTTATTCTGGCTTACATTTATATGTTATTCGTCTAAACCTAAATGAAATTAGCAAAACGCATAAAGAAGTGTTTGACGAGCTAAGAGAAAACGGTATTGGTGTTAACCTGCATTATATTCCAGTGCACCTACAGCCTTATTACCAAAAAATGGGCTTTAAACAAGGTGACTTTCCAAATGCAGAGAGTTATTACAGCAATGCTATTTCATTGCCGATGTTTCATGGTATGACCCATGAGCAGCAAGACGAAGTTATCAGTAAGCTAACACTAATATTAGAAGCCTAATCATGAATATAGCAATCATTCCTGCTCGTGGTGGAAGTAAGCGTATACCTCGCAAAAATATCAAAGAGTTTCACGGTAAGCCAATGATTGCTTATTCGATTGAAGCGGCTTTAGACAGCAAGTGTTTTGATAAAGTAATTGTCTCTACAGATGATACTGAAATAGCTGATATTGCAATACAATATGGGGCAGAAGTGCCATTTATGCGCCCTGCTAATATTGCGGATGATTATGCAACTACGCTTGATGTAATAAAGCATGCTGTCGAGTATACCGAGTTACAGGGATGGGATGTTGAAAATGTATGTTGTATATATGCAACCGCTCCTTTTTTAATACCTGAGTTTATCCAGCGCGGATTTATAGAGCTGACATCGAGTAATATAGATTACGCCTTCAGTGCAACAAGTTTTCCTTTTCCAATTCAAAGAGCTTTAAAGCTTAATGATGCACAATGTGTTGAAATGTTTCAGCCAGAACATTTAAATACTCGTTCGCAAGATCTCGAAGAAGCATACCATGATGCCGGGCAGTTTTATTGGGGCACTGCGAAGGCATTTATAGCAAAAAAAGCTATTTTTGGAACAAGGTCGAAGGCTGTTTTGTTACCACGTAAACGAGTACAAGACATAGATACACCTGAAGATTGGGAATTGGCAGAAGCTTTGTTCCGAGCGATTGAATGCTAAAGGTCGTAATTAGGGCTGATGCATCTTCTTACATAGGCAGCGGCCATATCATGCGTTGCTTAGTATTGGCTGATAGGCTAAAACTAGATGGTCACGACGTTTTATTTGCCACCCGCCCGCAAAACGGTGATTTAGTCACATTTATAAAGCAGCGTGGTTTCTCTATTTATGAATTACAGCAACCTGCAGATTGGCTAGTACCAACCTCGACTGCGGATTATGCCGCGTGGTTGCAAGTCACTGAGTGTGATGATGCCCAAGAATGCGCTACTGCATTCGATAGTCCTGATTTAGTTATTACAGACCACTATGGTATTGGTGCACAGTGGCATAAGGTAGTAAAAAAAGCGTATAACTGTAAAATCATTGCAATTGACGACTTAGTAAGAGAGCACGCTGCAGACTTGATTATAGATCAAACATTGCTTAGAGAGCCAAGCGAGTATCGTTTATTAAACTCTAAGGCCACCGTCTTAACGGGCACGCAATATGCAATTATAAATACTCACTTTTCGCATCGACATTCATCACAATTGATAGCTTTAAATACATTAGCGAATACACCGCGTTTATTATTATCTATGGGGGGTATAGATGCCCCCAATGCGACATTGCATGTACTTGATGTTTTAAAGAAAAGCGTTAACCCGCCAATAACGACTGTATTGCTTAGCCCTAAAGCACCTCACTATAAAAGTGTTACAGAGTTTGCTGTAAAGCATAGCGCGTGGTTGACTCATATCGATTTTGTAGATGACATGGCTACTCTCATGTGTGAACATGATATTGCCATTGGCGCGCCAGGCTCAACGTCATGGGAACGTGCTTGTGTCGGCTTACCAAGTATTGTTATTGCACTTGCTGATAACCAGCAGACTATTTGTAAAAATTTAGAAGCCGTTGGTGCTGCAATTAGCGTTGAGTTAGAGGCGATTAGTAAAAGTTTAATGAAGGCCTATGAGCAGTTAATTACAGACTATTCAAAAATGCGAACAATAAACCTGCAGTTATGTGATGGGCAAGGTGTTAAGCGATTAATGAAGCATATTACTCAATTATTTAGCGGTTCACTAACCCTAAGATTAGCGACACAGCTTGATGTTGAACAGGTGTACGCTTGGCAATGTAAACCCGAAACACGTCGTTATGCACTTAATAAAGACGTTCCGAGTTTGGCTGAGCATCGGGCTTGGATGACTAAAAAGCTAGCAAGTAAAAATGACTACTTTTATGTCATTGAGCTAACCAATAGCAAAGATGAAAAAACGACTTCTGTAGGTGTGGTCAGGTTAGATATGACAGCCGTAGATACGTATACCATTTCCATCTTTATAGCACCAGAGCACTTTGGTAAAGGGGTTGCGAAACTCGCTTTAAAACAAGTAGATATATTGCATCCTACAAAAATTATACATGCTGTTGTACTAAAAGAAAATGCAGCATCACAAGCTTTGTTTAGCCGAGCTGGCTACCAACGAATTAATGAAGAGCAATTTACTCGACAACCTGTGGAGTGAGGGATTTATGAATAAATTTATTACTATCGATAACAGAAAAATTGGCCCTGGCTATGCGCCGTATATCATTGCTGAAATGTCAGCGAATCATAACGGTGATATCGAAAATGCCTACAAAATAATGGAAATGGCAAAAGAGTGTGGTGCAGATGCAATGAAGCTGCAAACTTATCGCCCTGATACCATAACAATGAAAAGCGATAACCCTGAATTCTTAATTAAAGGTGGGTTGTGGGATGGTAAAACACTGTATGACTTATATGAAGAAGCGCACATGCCGTGGGAATGGCATAAACCTTTATTTGAAAAAGCCAAAGAGTTAGGTATCACTATTTTTAGCTCGCCGTTTGACTTTACTGCCGTTGATTTACTCGAAGAGCTTGGTGCTCCTGCGTACAAAATAGCGTCATTTGAAGCCATCGATTTACCATTAATCGAGTATGTTGCGAAGACTGGTAAGCCAATGATTATCTCAACGGGTATGGCGAACGAAGAAGAAATACGTGAAGCAGTAGAAACAGCAAAAAATGCAGGGTGTAAAGAGCTTGTTGTACTGCATTGTGTAAGTGGTTACCCAGCGCCATCAGGCGATTATAATTTGGCGACTGTTGCAGATATGGCCACACGTTTTGATGTATTAACGGGTCTATCAGACCATACTATTGATAATACGACGGCTATTACATCAGTGGCGTTAGGCGCATGCTTAATAGAAAAGCATGTAACGCTTAATAGAAATGGTGGTGGACCGGATGATAGTTTCTCCCTAGAAAAGCCAGAGTTATTACAGTTATGTAGAGACTCTAAAATAGCATGGGAAGCGGTTGGTAAAGTAAATTACGAGCGAAAAGAGAGTGAAAAAGGTAATGCAATATTTAGGCGCTCACTCTATGTGGTAAAAGATGTTGCTGAAGGTGAGTTATTTACACATGAAAATGTAAAAAGTATAAGACCTGGTTATGGCTTAGCTCCCAAGTACTTACATGAGGTACTTGGAAGCGTAGCCACGCAAAGTATTAAAGCTGGAACAGCTTTAAAAAAATTGTATGTAGAAAATAGAAAAAAATAATCTAACATACTTTCTTATGCAATTATTTAAGCTATTTCATGCTAATGGTTATCAAATGATGAAAGGTTTTACACAGAATTTATAATTCTGGTTACAAATAATTGCAAAGTTTTTTATAGCTAGATTGCTCATCTGACTCTACTTCAAGTATAATACTCAGAGAATCAAGCCGTTAATGCTAAATTCTACAAGGATGGTGCATGTCAATGTATATTATTTTTATCAACCAAAAGATTTCAACGTGAATAAACTTTTTTCTAATTCATATATTTGCCATTTTCTTGGTATCGTTTTCACATCAATATGTGTTGTTTTATCTTCAATGTATCCAATATCTGAAGAGTCTGTTAGAAACTCGCTTATTTTAGTGTGTGGGAGTTATTTGGCAACGGCATTCGCTTTACCTTTAGTTGCAAAGTATCTATTAGTTGATCGTAAATATTATATAATACCCGTAATATTTTCTGTTTATGGTATCTCTTTATCTCTAATATTATTATTACGGTTTGATTATTCTTTATATCTATTAGCAATAGGAGCGGCTTTTAGTTTTGTTTGGCTTTTTATTACTACTATTTTGAGAACAGGACATAAAAAGCTTACTTTACATGTAATAGATAACTTTGACACGCAAGATCTAATTGACCATGAAAACCTCGACGTTTACTTTTTAACTGAACCATATAGGCAATCTGCAATTAAGGATGGCTTAGTTGTTGATCTCCACAAAAATATTACTCATCATCAAGAGAAGTTTATTGCTGATTGCAGCCTTAATAACATCCCAGTTTTCCATGCGGATAGTATCAAAGAGATGATTGATGGAAAGGTGCAAATAAAACATTTATCTGACAATTCAATTGGTACCTTACAGCCTAATCCAATTTATCAAATATTTAAGCGCCTTTGGGAGACTGTAATTATTGTTTTAACACTCCCCTTAACTCTTTTAATTATGGTTCTTACAGCTATTGCTATTCGATTAGAAAGTCGAGGCCCTGTTATATTTACGCAAGAACGTGTAGGACAAGCTGGTCGAGTTTTTAAAATTTATAAATTCAGAAGTATGACGGTAAAAACTAGTTGTGCAGAGGATAAGTTTGCTACTGAAGAGCATGCTAGAATAACTCGCATAGGTAAGGTGATTCGAAAAGTAAGAATTGACGAATTACCACAGTTTTTTAATGTTCTAAAAGGTGATATGGCATTAATTGGCCCACGGCCTGAACAAGAATCTTTTGTTAAGCTATTTGAACAAGAAATTCCATTTTATGGCTATAGGCATATAGTAAAGCCAGGTATAACTGGTTGGGCGCAAACTGTACAAGGTTATGCTGATGATACGGATTCAACAAAAGAAAAGTTAGCATATGACCTTTATTATATTAAACACTTATCTTTTTGGCTTGATCTTAATATTGTATTTAAAACCATCAGGACAATGCTAACGGGGTTTGGTGCAAAGTAACCAACTAGAAAGTGTGGAAAGACGTTAATATAAAATTTGATATTCATATTTAAAAGCTCAATCGTTAAATAAATGGAAGAATCTCCGGTTTGAAATTGCAGCTATTGGTAATAGAAATTTTTTAGTTATATATACCGATAGCTGGTATTTAGTAAGCCTTGACAGAAAGGGGTGATTAATATTGTCTTAAAATTACATTTTATCTGCTCGACTAAAGTTTAATATCTGTTAAGTACTGCCGTACTTTTAAATTGCCAGCGTTATCTCTGCCAAAAAGTCACTTTAACATGGCGATTATTTTTAATACCTAAATTTAATAGTGAAAAAATAAAACGAGTCATCGATTAATACAATAATGATTATTTATATAGTAACTTAAGCTTTGTGACTAAACTGAATAACCCAAGTCGCTACTCAGCAAGTAACAAAATTAGGTAATTACTTACAAAGTGAATTTAAATTTTTGAAATGAGAAGGTGGCTGGACAGTCCACGCTGTTAATAATTTAGCTTAAGACGATAGCTCACTTAAAAATTCAGTTAATCGAAGAACTCTCACAATTGCACCAATATAATTGCCTTCTTAGTGCTAGGTAAACTTAATTTATTATTTAAAAGTTATTAGCCACAGCACTGGTGTAGGAGCTATTACGGGGATTTACTTTAGACTACCACTTCAAATTTCGATATACATACTGCGTAATTACCTTGATTACCTTGATTACCTTGATTACATTTAATTCAACTCAAAAGTTGTACTTACAGTAAAAATAGATCTATAAATATTTACTGTTATAAACTACTTTCCAATTTCTATAATTGCACCTAGGTCCAAAACAGCCCTGTACTTATCTGCCAAAGCAGCTTTAGCATCATCATCGCCATGTACAATTTTTATATGGCTTGGCTTATTATGCATGCCCGTTACAAACTTAATTAATCCGTTTTGATCGGCATGGGCGCTGTACCCGCTAATTGTATGTACTTTTGCGTTTATAGTAATACGAGCATCATTTATAAAAATATACCCATTACGTGGGCCATATGTTTGAATTTCGCGGCCTAACGTTTTGTTTCCTTGGTAACCTACAAACAATACATCGGTGGTTTTGTCACTTAAAAATCGCTCAAGATAATTAACTATTCGGCCACCAGTGCACATACCACTTGCCGCTAATATTATGGCTGGTGTTTGTCGCGAACTTAAATAGTTAATAACAGCCAAATGCTCTTTGTGTGAATCAACCGTAGTTAGATTGTTAAAATCGAGCGGGTGCCTACCGTTTGCAACTTTGCGTTTGGCCTCGCTATCCCATAGGTGCTTAAACGTTTTGTATTGCTCAGTAAAATTGGCTGCCATAGGGGAGTCGAGTATTACGTGAATGTCTCGCCACTTAGACTTTTTAGATGAGCTATGTATGAGTTGCTCTAATTCATAAAGTAGCTCTTGTGTGCGGCCAATACTAAAAGCAGGTACTAAAACAACACCATTGTCGGCTACGGCGCGTTCAATAATGCTTTTTAGCGTTTTAGTACGCTCTTTACGGCCTTGGTGATTTTTATCACCGTAGGTTGATTCAATAACTAGGGTGTCGGCTTTATAGGGCGGCTTTGGCGAAGGGAGTAACGGGGTATATGGCGCGCCTAAGTCTCCGGAAAATACAACGCAATGTTTGTTGTTATCGCTATTTGTAACATCAATTTCAACGTATGCAGAACCTAATATATGGCCTGCACGCTGAAACCTCGCTTTAGCTTTACTGAGCCCTTTGCAAGGTAGTTCAAACCACGTTTTATAATCTACAGCAACTATACGTTTATTTAATAAGCTTAAGCAGGCAGCTATAATTTTAGGGTCGCGGGTTACACCCACTTTTAAAGCATCTTCAATTACTAAAGGTAATAAGCTGGCAGATGCAATACTTGTAAAAATAGGGCCTTTAAAACCGGCTGCTAATAAGTAAGGAATTCGCCCAACATGGTCAATATGGCAATGAGTAACAATAAGCGCAGTAACATGGGTAATATTAAACTCAATTGATAAATCGGCTTTAGAGTCTTCGCCTTGAAATAACCCGCAATCAATAAGCACACTTGTTTGCTCGTTAACGACTAGCTCGTGGCACGAACCAGTAACCCCATTAACCGCTCCGTGGTGAAGTATTTGCATTGTGCTTCCTTGTCATCAATTTGTTACATTGAATTTTAAGGTAGAAGTAAAGCCATAATTATTCAAGGTTCTAACGCTTGGGCTAAATTAATAACCTTATCTAGAAGCATGTACCCACCTGTAGGCGCGAATTTACTTCGCGCTCATGTTTTAACACCTAAAAAAGCGAGGTATAAAACCTCAGCTACAAACATGTACCAACCGGAGGTGCGAATTTACTTCGCACTCATGTTTTAACTCCCCAAAAGCGAGGTATAAAACCTCACCTACAAATATATACCAACCGGTAGGTGCGAATTTACTTCGCGCTCTTGTATTAACTCCAAAAAAAGCGAGGTATAAAACCTCACCTACAAACATGTACCAACTTGTAGGTGCGAATTTACTTCGCGCTCTTATTTATATATTTATTAAAAAAATATTAATTAAAGTTTTTAATAAATTTTCGCGGCTAAACTTTTGTTTAGCCCAATCTAAACATGGCTTTATAGGTACTAAACTAGCGTTAAAGCCTTTACTCCCTTTAAACTCAATAACAATATTTATTAAAGTGAGTGGCTATTAACCACTAAGACGTATTTACATAGGCACTCTATGTTGGCTATAATGTCGCCGCTGTTTAGTTTGGAATTGTATTTTTTGCAATTTAGTTATGTATTAAGGGCTACTATGGAATGTTGGTATTTAGTCGTATGCAAACCTAAGCAAGAAGAGAGAGCCAAAACTAACTTGCAAAATCAAGGGATTGAAGCGTTTTACCCCCAATTAACCACCGAGAGGCTGGTTAAAGGTCGTCGGACCGTCAAACACACTGCTTTATTCCCTAATTATTTATTTGTATGCCTTGAATCAAAAAATGGTAATTTTTCTGCTGTAAAAAACACCCGTGGAATAGGCGGTTTTGTTTCTTATGGGTCAAATTATCAGTTGGTTTCTAAGCACATAATTGACCAGCTAAAAAATGAACGTTCACACACTACTGAATCACAAATACCAAAAACAGGTGATGTAGTAAGTGTGAATAACGATTCATTCAGTAATATACAGGCAATATACAAAGAGCCCGATGGCGACTTGCGCAGTATTTTACTAATTAACTTACTTAATCAAAGAATTGAAGTAAGTGTAGATAATAAAGATATTAAACAATAATAACTAAAAACGTAGCAGCGGCTTTATGCCGCGTGAATTAAAGCGTAGCAGCGGTTTTACACCGCGTGAATTAAAACGTAGCAGCGGTTTTACACTGCGTGAATTAAAATGTAGCAGCGGCTTTATGCCGCGAAAAAATATTTTTATATCAGTAACTAGGAACTGTAACCTAAGGGCGGAAGCGTGCCTAAAGCACTTAAAGCTACATGGTTAAGTTCACTTGTAGACGCGCAGCTTGCTGGCGTGACGAGCAAAGCTCGTAATAGAACTTCTTAACAAAAGGGTTAAGAGCGCACTGCGCTTTAGATAAGTAAACAGCCATAAAGTACTTATTTAAATGTCTTCTCATTTACTCCTCATTCGCTTCTCTTTGTGCAATCATATTTTGAGTGATTTATTCACAAAGAGGTTAAGAGGGCGCTGCGCTTTAGAGAAGTAAACAGCCACAAGTACTTATTTAAATGGCTTCTCATTTACTCCTCATTTGCTTCTCTTTGTGCAATTATCAATAAATGTATTTCAAAAAGAAGTTATGAGCACGCTGCGCTTTTAACGTTGAAGCCCCGTGGCAAAGTTTAACACCGTGGTTACGGTCACTCGTAGACGAGTAGCTTGCTGGCGTGACGAGCAAAGCTCGTAATAGGGTTTATTCATGAAAGGGTTAAGAGCGCACTGTGCTTTAGAGAAGTAAACAGCCATAAAGTACTTGTTTAAATGCTCCTCATTTACTACTCCTCACTCGCTTCTCTTTGTGCAATTGGTGATGAATGCGTTAAGTGTTTTACTGAAAACGGCTATCAATTAAATTTATTCATAAAGACCTTATGAAAATACTGATATAATTTCAGTGCTAATTAAAAACTTAGTAACAAAGCTTTTACAAAGCAAAGACTATTGCTTCACAATAGTGCACATGCTTTAATTAGTCGGTTAAAATACAAGTGCTCACCAAGGTTGGTGAGTAAGTGCAATATTAAAATAATTTTGGGATTCTACAATGGCGTTAAGCTGTAAATCACTCGCATCAATACTCGCAATACTAAGCATGACCGGCTGTACAATAGTACCAGGCAGCCACTTTGAAGGTATAGACTCAGGCGAGCAAACACAAAACCTCGAACAAGATCTCGAAAAAGTAAACATTCAAATAATCGACTCGCTACTAATAAATAAACAAAATCAAGCGCGTATAGCAGCTAAACCAATTTCAAGCACTGATGGTTTAAACGTAAGTAACTACGAATACAAACTAGGTGTTGGCGACGTACTAACAATAGGCGTATGGGATCATCCAGAGTTAACAATACCGGCAGCAGTACAACGTACCGCAGAGTTTGACGGCTTTAGAGTACAACGAGACGGTACCATTACTTACGCTTACGCACCAAATATACCTGCTGCTGGTAAAACAATAAGCCAGGTACGTAATGAGCTTGTTAAACGCCTAAGCCGAGTAATAGAAGACCCTCAAGTAGACGTAAAAGTAGTTGGCTTTAGAAGCCAAAAAACCTACGTTACCGGTGAAGTTAACAAGCCTGGTGTATACCCAGTAACCGAAATTCCACTTACTTTAATTGATGCATTAAACCAAGCTGGCGGCTTAACTGATGCAGCCGATTGGCGCACAGTAACATTTACTCGTGGCAACAAAACAGAAGTTATTAAACTTGATGACTTTTATGCCCATGGTGATATTTCGCAAAACCGTTTACTGCAACATGGCGACATAGTGCATGTAAATCGTAACGATGCACAAAAAATATTTGTATTAGGTGATGTTAAAAAAGCAGGTTCAGTAACGCTTAACCGTTATGGTTTAAACTTAGCCGAAGCGCTAAGCGACTCAGGCGGCTTAAACGAAGCAACAGCCGACGCTAATGGCGTATTTGTACTGCGTAAAAGTGACCTAGAGCAAACTGGTGTTATTGCAAACGTATACCAATTACACGCTAAAAATATAGCAGCAATGGTATTAGCTGAGCAGTTTGAGTTACAACCGCGCGATATTGTATATGTAACATCGGCACCACTTGCCCGTTGGAACCGTGTAATAAGTTTGTTATTACCGTCGGTAGCATCGGTTGATAGCCTAGACGATATTTCATCAAACTAAGGGTTTTTAAAAATGTTTGATTCAGTTTTAGTAGTGTGTGCAGGTAATATTTGCCGTAGCCCAACAGGTGAGTATGTTTTAAAGCAAAAGCTTGAAGGCAAAAATATTAAAGTATCGTCTGCTGGGTTAACAGCGCTTGAAGGCAAACCAGCAGATGCAAAAGCAAAACAAATAGCACTTGCACATGGCGTTAATATGGATGCTCACCAAGGCCAGCAGCTTACATCAAGCTTAGTGGCGCAAAACAGCGTAATACTCGTAATGGAAGAACGCCATTTAAACGACGTACATGCTCGCTACCCAGAGGCGCGCGGTAAAACGTTTTTACTCGGTAAATGGATTAATAACGCCGAAATACCAGACCCGTACCGCCAAAGCCAAGAGGCTTTTGAACACGTTTATACATTAATCGACAGCGCGTGTAGCGCTTGGCAAAAGTATTTATAAGGAATGGCTAATTTAATGAATACCCAGCCGAATAACAGCGCTAGTAACGCTAATAATAAAAACACTAATAACACACAACCAACGCAAGAAATTGATTTAATGCCGCTACTAGGCGCATTGCTAGATCGCAAATATTTTATAGTAGCCGTAACCGCGCTGTTTATGTTTGTAGGTGTTATTTATGCAGTATTAAGTACCCCTGTTTACCAAGCAACAGCCATGATACAAGTTGAAGACGGCGGCGCATCAGTCCCTGGTTTTGACGATATGGCAGGCATGTTCGAAAGTACATCGGCCGCAGTAACCGAAATAGAGCTACTAAAGTCGCGCAGTATAATAGGTGAAGCAGTAGACACTTTAAAGCTTGATGTAACAGCAGAGCCTAAGCTATTCCCGTTTATAGGTAGCCGAGCATACCGTAAATTTACCCCAATGGATGATGGCAACTTAGCTGAGCCAAGTTTTGGCGCAAGCAGCTACGCGTGGGGTGGCGAGAGCATAAATGTATTTAGGTTTGATGTACCACGCTTTGCTGTAAATCAAGCATTTACATTGGTAGCGCAAGCTAATAATAGCCTTGTACTTTTAAATAGTGACGGTGAGCAAATATTATCGGGTAAAGTAGGCGAGGAGCTTACAAACGGTAAGTTTAACTTAACTATTCGTACTTTAAATGCACGCGCTGGTACAGAGTTTACAATTACTCGTAAAGATCGCCTAAATACTATTTTAGATTTGCAAACTGCAATTGGCGCAAGCGAAAAAGGCAAAGACTCAGGCATAATTAACTTAAGCTTACAAAGTACTAAACCAAGCTATGCCGAAAAAGTACTTGATAAAGTGGCCGCTATTTATGTACGCCGCAATGTTGAGCGCAACAGCGCTGAAGCGCAAAAGTCGTTGGAGTTTTTAGAAGTACAATTACCAGAAATTAAAAAACAGCTTGAATACGCAGAGCAACGCTTTAACGACTACCAAATAAAGCGCCAATCAATAAACATAACACTTGAAACACAAGGCGTGCTTGAGCAAGTTGTTAAGCTTGAAACCAAATTACAAGAGCTAAACTTAAAGCGTTTAGATATTGGCCGAAAGTTTAAAAAAGATCACCCTTCATACCAAGGCATACTTGAGCAAATTGAAGCGGTTGAAAGCCAAAAACAAGAGCTTGTAGGTGAGGTAGGTAATCTGCCAGAAACTCAACAAGAGCTACTACGTTTAAAGCGCGATGTTGAGGTAAGTAACCAAATTTACACACTACTGCTTAGTAAAACACAAGAGCTTGATATAGTGCGTGCTGGTACTGTAGGTAATGTACGTATTATTGACTATGCTGAGGTAAATATCAGTAAGCCAGTTAAACCTAAAAAAGCATTAATCGTAGTAATGGCAACTGTGCTAGGCGGCATGTTAGCAGTGGTAATTGTGCTTATACAGAAAGCAATGCATAAAGGGGTTGAAGACCCTGCAGAGATTGAAGCACTAGGCCTACCTGTATACGCAAGTGTACCGCACTCAGATTATCAAGATAAACTAAGTGGCTTTGCCGAGCGAGCCCGCAAAAACAAAGTTAATAAGCCTAAAAGTATACTCGCGCTAGATAACCCAGCCGACCTAGCAATAGAGGCACTACGTAGCCTGCGAACTAGCCTGCACTTTGCGATGATGGAAGCTAAAAATAACATTATTGCTATATCGGGCCCAAGCCCAAGCGTAGGTAAATCGTTTATATCGGTTAACTTAGCAAGTGTGCTTGCACAAAGCGGTAAAAAAGTACTGATTATTGATGCCGATATGCGTAAAGGCTACTTACAAACACAGTTTGGTTTAAAATGGGACGATGGGTTAAGTGATTACTTATCCGGCCGTTTAAACCTAGAGCAAGTTACTAAGCCAACTAAAGTTGAAGGTTTAAGTGTTATTACGCGGGGGCAAATACCGCCAAACCCTTCAGAGTTATTAATGCATAGTAACTTTAGCAAATTAGTTGAAGAAGTAAGAGCAGCTTACGATATTATAATTATCGACACCCCTCCAATACTTGCAGTAACCGACCCCGCAATTGTAAGTGCGCATACAGGCACTACATTACTTGTAACCCGTTTTGGCCAAAACCATGTACGTGAAATAGAACTCACGCGCAATCGCTTTGAACAAAACGGCATAGATGTAAAAGGCGTGGTATTTAATGGGGTAGTTAAAAAAGCAAGTAATGCTTATGGGTATTATGGATACTACAACTACGAGTACAAAAGCGATAAATAGTTTTTAGTTTAAATTAGGACCTATTTGGTGCTTTTAAATAAAAGTACAAAAAAATAAATTACAATGAAATAGTTTAAATTTATTTACTCAAAATAGAAGGCGTGGCTCTATGCTCTGTAGTATACCTGTATATTACTATGAAGAAATACAGCTACGGGTAGTGTAATTATCTACACTTATCGGAGTTAAGGGGGCTTATCATTAAAATAATAGATATCAGATTTAATCCATCAAGAATGTTCGGTTTTTTAGAGTTGTAAACTCGCTTTAAACGCAAAAATAGAGTCTTCTATAGAGTTTACTTCGCTGAGTTACTTATCCTTTTTACAGTTTGCGTGATTTTTATATACTAGTAAAAATAACTTATCAATAACCGTTTTTCTATTTGGGTAAATAATTTAGCTTAGTTTTAATAGTAGACCTAATAGCAAAATATGATTAGTTACTACTGACTTGCGTAAAGACTCACTAATATATTTAATTTTATTTTCACTAGAAAGTGCAAAGTTCATGTTGCCGTTGAAAGTTAGTCATGTATAGGAATATTATAATTTTGAGATTAAATCAGATAGTTTATGAATAGTTTAAAGACATCAACTTTTTTGATGCTTGAGCGGTATATAAAAGTTGCATCTGGTGCTGTTTATATACTGTTACTAGCAAAGTTTTTGGGCCCTGAGTTGTATGGTTTATACAGTGCTAATTTAGCTGTCGCAGGGTTTTTAGGTGTGTTCTCGCTAGCTGGAATAGATGGTTTATTTCAGAAAAGACTATCAGAATCAAATAACCCTTCTGAGGTTTTTTTTAGCTTTTTTGCTATTAAATTTATTCCACTAATTATTATTATTTCATTATATTACTCTTGGAGTCATTTCTTTTCAGAAGATCCTAGGGAGTTATTAATTTACTTCCTACCATTTACAATATCAATGATGATGTCTTTTTCTTATCAAGGGCTCCTTTATTTTGAAGATTACTCTAAAATTTTTATAGTGAGTTTTGGAGTCATTATTGTATCAAACTTATTTCGTCTGTATATTTTTCAAACTGAAATTTCAATAGAATTTTTCATTTTGAGCTACTCTATCGAAGCATTAGCGTTTCCTCTAGGTTATTCATGTTTTTTTATTTTAAAAAACAAGCAGTTTATAATTCCTAAAATAAAAGTGATTAAAGGCATTTTGAGCGATGGTTGGTATCTAATCATCTCTACAATTATTATCGGTGCAGTTTCAAAGGTTTCGCTACTTTGGCTTGAAAAAAATTCTACTTTAGATCAAGTTGGTAAATTAGCTCTATCACTTAGGGTTTTAGATGCATCGTTAATTTTAGCTGTAGCAACTTCGATGATGGGGTTAAGACTGCTCTTAAAAAGTTATAATACAGATTACTATATAATTAAGAAAAATGAGTATCTAAAAAGAATGTATTTCTTATCGACTCTTGCTACTTTAGTTATTTTTGTTTTCTTCTACTACTTTGCTCCACTCTTTTTTGGAGTAGATTATGCTTATGATCTTGAAACATCTTTGTATATTAGTTTCTTAGTGTTTTTTAACTTTTTAGGTATATATAATGGACGATTATTGGTAGTTGAAGGCCTCTATCATTTTGCATTAATAAGAAATACAATTGGGTTAATTCTATTTGTGTGTTTTTGTTTTTTATACTCTGACCGTTTTGATATAAAGATGGCTGTAGGTGGTTTATTAATGTTTTGGTTTTTTTCTTCATTTGTATTTATGGTTCTATTTAAAAGAACAAGAAGGATGGTGTTTCTTGAGTGTTAAAAGTAAAGTACTGAACAGGCTGGGTTTATCTAAAGTTTACTTTGATAAAACAAAATTTAATAATTCTATTACTGTGTTTGATACAAGCATAGGTACTATGAATGTAGGTGATGAAATCATTAATGATTCAGCTAAAAAATGGTTGAAATATTTATTTTCAAATGAACAGTTTATCAACCTAAGTACCCATGATGGGATAAGTAATGTTGGTATTAATAGATCAAGTACTAGTGACTACCGATTCGTTTGTGGATCAAATATTCTTAACTCTAATTTATTGACTTCTCAGCAGTGGAATTTTTCACCATTCGATTTTCTTAGGATTGAGCCTCTTACGCTTATGGGTGTTGGTTGGTCCAATTATCAAAAGAAACCATCTAGCTATACCAAATGGGTTTATAACAACCGATTAGAAAAAGATATTATACATTCTGTACGAGATAGTTATTCATTAAGCATGCTCAATACTATTGGTGTGAAAAATGTTATAAACACTTCCTGTCCAACAATGTGGGGTTTAACTGAATCACATTGTAAAAAAATACCACAAGAGCAAGCTGAAAATGTTGTTTTTACTTTAACTGATTACAGAGCTGATTTAATTAAAGATTCTGAATTGATTAAAATTTTAATTTCTAATTATAAAAGTGTCTATTTTTGGATTCAAGGCAGTAGAGATTTATCGTATTTCAATCAATTAGATAAAAATCTAACGAAGCACGTTATATTAGTAGCACCAAGGCTTGATGCCTATGATGTCATTTTAGATAGTTCGGAGTCTCTAGATTTTGTAGGTACGAGACTTCATGCTGGAATACGTGCTATGCAGAAAGGAAGAAGAGCAATAATTTTAGGTGTTGACAATAGGGCGATTGAAAAACAAAAAGATTTCAATCTGCCCGTGGTTTTAAGAGAGAATATTCAGAAAGAATTAACTAATAAGATTAAAAGTAATTTTCCAACAAATGTTAGAATTCCTGAAGAGTCTATTAATAAGTGGATGGAGCAATTTAAATGTTAAAAGTGGCTCATGTTTTTAAATCACTTTCTGCGGGTGGGATAGAAAAATGGTTGACTGATATTGCTATACATAACAACACTTCAAAGGATTTTGAATTACATTTTTTGCTTCAAAGTAAAGATAAAGGATTCTTCGAAGAGCAAATTCCTAATAATTCAGTCCAAATAAAAAAAAGTGATTTGAAAAGAAGTTTTTTTAAATACTGTATAGAGATGTATAAGCAATTAAAAACTGAGAAGTATGATGTTGTTCACTCCCATGTTCATCATTTTAGTGGGATTGTAGTATTTATTGCATTTTTAGCTGGAGTAAAGGTTCGAGTAGCTCAAAGCCACAATGACAAGCGCGATGAGTATAAAAATGTGAGTTTTCAGAAGAAAGCATACTTCGCTGTATGTAAATTACTATTGAAACTATTTGCTAATAAAAAAATAGCCGTTAGTGATAAGGCTTCCAAGTCACTATTTCAATTATCTAAGAATGTTTATATTTTACCTTGCGGACTTAGGTTGGTTGCACCTTTTCCAGAACAAGTAAATAAAAATAATGAACCAATCATAATTGGACATGTTGGAAGCTTTTCAAAGCAAAAAAATCATAACTTTATATGTGAATTAGCAAAAGCTATTAATGATGAATTTCCCAATAGCTTTAAGTTTAAACTTGTTGGTGGTGGAGAGTTACTTACTTCTATACGAGATAAAGTACGGAGATTAAATCTAGATAATACTATCACTTTTCTCGGTCTACGGGATGATGTAAAGGAATTAATGTTATATGACTTTGATTATATAATCCTTCCATCGCTTCATGAAGGTTTAGCTATGGTAGCCTTAGAAGCTCAGTATTATGGAAAGCCCTTAATCGTATCGGATACTTTATCCAAGCAACATACATTGTCTGATTATATTCTTTATAAAAGTATAAATGGAGTTGATGATTTCAAAAATACGATTCTAAACTTACAAATGCCTAAAGTAGAAAGTATACTTGAGTGTAGGAGTCGACTCGATAAATCCCCATTGAGTATCCGCTTTAATATGGAGAGGCTCAATGAGATATACGTCAGTTAGGTTGTTATAACCCATATGTATGCATACATTTTTTTTCCAATAATAGTCTCTATTATATTTTTCCTATACGATAATTACTTAGTCAGACTAAAGTCAATTGAGTTTAAAGCAGTTTCATTTATATTGTTATGCCTAACTAGCTTTTTCCTTTCGAGTTTATATGGATGGCGAGTAATAGAAGACGGATATGGTGGAATAGATGCAGATACGTATAAGTCTGTATTTGACGGGCTTTCTTATAGTTATTTTGATGCGCTCGAACAGCAGCGGTACGAAAAGGGATATGCAACTGTAGTTTGGTTTTTTAGGACTGTGATTGATAATTATCAAATTTTCCAATTTTTTTATTTTCTTGTTATGTTGTTTTTATATAGGTTGATTACTAAGTCCATCACAAGTTCTATATTCGGATTGTTTTCTTATTTTTTAATTGCTTTTTTCTTAATAATAAGTTTTAACCTTTCAAGAATGATGTTAGGTGTTTTTATACTTTTTTTTGTAGTTAAGTTTTTATCAAAAAATGAATACAAAAAGGCTGTATTGATTACTCTTCTTTCTTCATTGATACAAATGGTTTGTCTTTGGGGCGTTGTATTTATTATTTATTATTATGTATTGAATAAAGTGAAAAGTAAGACTCTTTTTATCTTCCTTTTTTTATTGGTCCTTGCTAATTCATTTTTGATTGTAGAAGTGTTCAAGGTAGTATTGATTAGTGTTAATTATGGGCATTACTTGTCTAAAGAAAGTGAGGGTTTTTCAGGAGCTAATTATTTATATGCAATCTATTTATCAATTATTTACTATTTATTTTTAAATAAGAGTGTTGTTAGTAACCCTGTATCTGATACGATTTTTAAGCTCCTACCAACAATGGTTTTTATTATTCCACTTTATTTTGCTATCCCTATAGCGTATAGATTTAACTTTATTTACATTCTCTTTTTTGCCTTCATTGTACCCGACCTTTTTATATTTCTAAAAAAGAATAATACTAGCTTTATATTGCGCATTATTATTGCCGTAGTCCCTGTTTTGTATATAACCTCTAAGGTTTATAATTTTTATACAAGAGATGTTTTAAGTGCTGAGAATTGGTCGTTACTACCTGCTTTCTATATTTTTTGAGAATGGTGTGTATGTTGTTTTATTGAAAGGTAGTTATATTGATTTTGTAGTATTAACTTAATTGAATTTGTATTTCGGAGGGCTCTATAAATTCACTTCGATGCGAAACTATATTGCGTAGAATAAAACCCACTTAATTACGAACTACTGTCATACAAAGGGGAACTAATAATGTTATAAAGAGTCTCCAATATTTTATTGAAGATATAAATTATCATAAGCATAAATTTTAAGTGTTATAAAGTACGGTTAATAAATTTTTTATTAAAGTATATACCCTTTGAAATATTTTCTTTCTTTATGATTAATACCATCGAGGTATCATTTTAGCATGGCTTCATATAAGACCTAGTTACGCTATGTAACACCGCATGTCATATCTAATTGATACTCATCGACACCTCTTATCCAGGATAAGTTGAATTTTTATTAACAGATTAAAAAATCTAAAACGTTAGGATGTCACGATGACAAATAAAGTTGTAATTGTACCGGCTTGTACAGACCTTAATCGAGGAGATCAGGCTTTAGTTTGGGAGGCTGCGTACTTATTGGAAAGCTCTTTAGAGGGAGATACTGACATTTCTATAGTTGACTACGGAAATAACGATGAAGACCGGGAAAAACAATCTAGGCAAACTAAAGACGCAGGCTTTAAAGTACTTAGAAACATAGTAGAGAATCCTAAGCGTATATCATCAGAGTCAAAAGTGCACAGCTCTAAATTTGGTTTTTTCATAGCAGGTCTATTAGCTATTGCTGACTTTATTAGGCATTTGACTATTTTATTTTTTCCTGTTGATTTTCTATTTAAATTCTTATTTCCTAATGTTGAGCATCAAAAAACTTTTAAAGTATTTAAGGCTGCAGACTCTATCGTAGTTAAAGGGGGCGGTTTTTTACATACATATGGAAAGCTTGGTGATCTCTATTATTTATGGTTTGGCTTATACTATTTATTACTTGGAAAAAGGTTAAATAAAAAAATTATAGTTTTACCTAATTCAATTGGACCGATCACAGGATATGGAAATCGATTATTTACTAAATGGGTGCTAAATAAATGCGATTTATTGTACGTTCGAGAGCGAGTGTCACTTGATTTTTGCAATGAAATTGGGATAAAAAATGCAAAGTATGCATTTGACTTAGGCTATTACGCCGAAGAAAGTTTTCCTGAAGAGAATAATAAAAAGTTAATCCAAGCCTGTATTGAAAAATACAGCACGACTAAACGTAATGTAGGCATTACAGTTCGCCCATATAGGTTTCCTTCATCTGATAATCCTGGTGAAAAATACGAGAAATACATTAAATCTATAGCTAAATTTTGTAATGAAAATAAAAATGAATCTATGTTTCATTTTATTGTTCAAGTGCAGGGCCCGAGCGCCCATGAAACAGATCTTATTGCTATTAAAGATGTCGAATCTCGTCTCGACAATAATTGCGAGTACTCGATCATAGATTTGGATATAAATTACAAAGAAATTATGACTATATACGACAAGTTAGATTACTTAATCGGGACGCGTTTTCACTCTGTAATATTTTCACAAGTTCAAGGGATCCCTGCAGCTGCGATTGCCTATGGTGGTAATAAAACTCATGGGATTATGAAAGAAATTGGTTTACATGAATATGTAGTCGATATTAATGATATAGAATATAGTGCGTTGCAAGCTATCTTCGATAATCTAATAAAGAATAATTTAGATTATAAGGAAAAGCTTGCTGATGCATTTGAAGCCATTGAAATGGATAAAAAATCTGTAGCTTCTGAATTAAGAGGGGTACTTGAAAGATGAAGGTCGGTTTTTTTCATGATCATATATTTACCAAAGGTAATGGTGTAATCCATTCTAGTGGAACCCTGGCTGCACAGGTTTGGGATCGTTTTTTTGATGCTGGAGCAAAAAGCCTTATTGTTTGCGGCCGGTTTTCAGACAGCATAAAATTAGGACCAATAGCTGAAAGAGATAATGTTGGTTTTGTTTTTTCCAAGAATCTGTCGAATATTTCTTCTTTAACATTTGGTTCTAATTGCAACGAAGTAAAGCAAGCAGTAAGTGATGTAGACATCATTGTTGCTAGATTACCTAGTGAAATTGGATTTAAAGCGATTAAAGAAGCTAAAAAACAAAAGAAGAAAGTTCTCTGTGAAGTTGTTGCATGTCCTTATGATGGGTTGAATTATCATGGTGGGTTAATTGCGAAGGTATATGCACCTTTAATAAGGAAGCGAATGCAGTACTGGGTTAACCAGTGTGATGCTGCTCTATACGTAACGGAACATGCATTACAAGAAAGGTACAAATGTGATGGCGTTAAAGCGAATGCTTCAAATGTAGAGATTAGCACTGTCGTTGAAGCCGAGCAGTTGAATTCTAGGCATACCCGATTTATAAATCGAGTTAACAATGGTGCTGTTAAAGTTGGTTTAATTGGAACTATGCAAAATGATTCTAAAGGGATTGATATTGCAATAAAGGCATTACGCAAAATTAAAGGAGTAAGTTTTCATATTCTTGGAAGTGGTAATCCTGATAGATTTTCCGAACTTGCTATCAATTCAGATGTTACTTTAAAGTATGATGGTTTCAAATCAGTTAAAAGTGATGTTTTAGATTGGCTTGATGACGTTGATATTTATATTCAACCTTCTTTTCAAGAGGGGTTGCCAAGAGCTACTATAGAAGCGATGAGTAGGGCCTGTCCTATAATTTCGTCGGATGCAGGGGGGCTTTCTGAACTAACTATGGACTGTTATATTCATAGTGCTGGTGATCACTTGAAGTTAAGAAAAGATATAGAAGCCTTGCTCCATAATTCTGAGCTCATGAAAGACAGCTCTCTACACAGCATATCTGTTTCCTCTAAATATTTGAGTTCTACTCTAAAGAAAAAACGAGCGAACTTTTACTCGCAGTTTATTAAGGGTAATGAGTGCTAATTCAGCTGCGTATAGCAGAAAGGGTTCATTTTGGAGTTGATACAGTTGAAAAAGTTTTTATATGTAATTAATGCTGACTGGTATTTTGATTTGCACTGGGTCGAGAGAGCCTTATATTTTAAAGATGAAGGGTATGAAATACATATTGCTATGCCTATTAATGATCCTTTGATTTTAGAACGGTTAAATCAATTAGGTTTCTCAATACATGCTTTACCCCTTGAAAGAACAAGTATGTCTATTTTTAATGAGTTAAAAATACTAATTAAACTAAAGAAAATTATAATGTTAGTTAGGCCTGATTTAATTCATTCAGTCACAATAAAGCCTAACCTTTACTCAACTATATTATGTAGATTTAATAAAATACCACTAATATCTACATATCCTGGTTTAGGAACTTTAGGCGTATCAAAAAAGCTAAAATATACACTATCTAGAAAAATTATTTTTAGTATATTAAGGGCGTTTTCGTCGAATCAACAAAATATAGCATTTTTTGAAAATGATGAGGATTTAAGCCTTTTTTGTGATAAAAAGGTAATTCCAACAAGCAGATTAGAAAGGGTATTTGGCGCTGGAATTAATTTAGAGTCTTTCTCATTTTCTCCTAGTTATAGAGAAAACTCTGAGGGTTTAAATGTTTTTTTTGCTAGCCGGTTATTAAAAAATAAAGGGCTCACTCTTTTGTTTGACTCTGTTAAAGAGTTGAATGAGCAAGGTGTGAAGGTTCATTTGAAAATTGCCGGAATATTTGATTCTGACTCGCCTTTTGCTTACACGGCAGAAGAAATTGATAAAATGGCGATCTACCCGTTTGTTGATTGGCTAGGGAAAAGAAGCGATATCAAAAATCTTATTTCTGAATCTGATGTGGTTTGCTTGCCTACGACATATGGAGAAGGCGTACCTAGAATTTTGATTGAGTCGTGTGCAGTAGGACGACCTATTATTACGACTCCTCTTGGGGGCTGTAAAGATATTTGTTTAGATGGCTTGAATGGTTTTCTTGTTGAACCAAATTCTCGGCAGTCTATTTCATTAGCATTAAAAAAATTAGCGTTAAATCATGCTTTAATTAATGAGTATGGGTTTAACGGGCGAAAACTTGTTGAATCTAAGTTCTCAAATCAAAGTGTCTTTGAGCAGCATAAAGATAAGTATAGATTTATGTTAACTGAAAATGAGGTATAAGGATGATCGGAGTTACTGGTTATTCAGGCTTTGTTGGCAAGGTCTTACTTGCGCAGCTACAAATTTCAGATATCTTACTCTTAGGGCGTCAAAAATCACCGAATTATAACCAATTTAAGCTGTTTGATTTAAATTCTACTCAAAGTTTAGATCTAGTCGATGATTTACATCTTGTTGATACTATTATACATATAGCAGCACGCGTGCATGTTATGAACGATGGTTCAAGTGATCCGTTAGCTGAATTTAGAGTCGTAAACACTGAAGGAACTTTAAACCTTGCTAGGGAATCAGCACGGGCAAACGTTAAACGTTTTATCTTTGTAAGCTCGATAAAAGTAAATGGTGAAAGTACTACAGGTAAGCAGCCGTTTACTGCTTTTGATACCCCTAGCGCAGAAGATCCTTATGGGATCTCAAAATATGAAGCGGAGCAACAGTTATTAGAGCTGGGTAAGGAAACAGGTATGGAGATAGTGATAATCAGGCCACCACTAGTTTATGGTAAAGGTGTTAAAGCAAATTTTTATTCATTAATGAAATTTGTTTATAAAGGTTTGCCACTCCCTTTTAGATCTATAAAAAATAATAAGCGTAGTTTAGTGTCAGTTTATAACCTAGTTGATTTAATTAAAGTATGCATTGAACACCCCAAAGCGGCGAACCAAGTTTTTTTAGCTAGCGATGACCATGACTTATCAACCGCTGAAATGGTTGCACTGATGGCTAAGGTACAAGGTAAAAAAAACTTAGCTCTTCCAGTCCCTGTTTGGTGTTTTAAATTAGCCGGTAAATTACTTAATAAAGGTGATGTAATTGATAGGTTGACTGGTTCTCTTCAATTAGATATTACTCATACGAAGAATACACTTGATTGGGCCCCACCATACTCTGTTGAGCATGGTTTTAAACTTGCAGCTAAAAAGTCTTCAATAAAATAATTAATGGATTTATAAATGATACGTTTACTCGACTTTTTGTTTTCACTTTTTGGTTTGCTTTTTGCTTCACCATTTTTAGTGATTTTATATATTATTGGTTTGTTTGACACTGGTTCACCTATATTTACGCAAGAGCGCGTTGGCCGCAATAAAAAACCATTTACGCTTGTTAAGTTTAGAACTATGGCGGTTGATACAGCTTCAGTTGCAAGCCACTTAGCTTCTACTGCATCAATAACGCCTTTTGGTAGTTTTTTGCGAAAAACAAAGTTAGATGAGCTTCCACAACTTTGGAATGTGCTAAAAGGTGAAATGAGCTTGGTTGGACCTCGTCCGGGTTTATTTAATCAAGAAGAGTTAACCCAAGCACGCGACGCTAATAATATATTTGATGTACGCCCAGGTGTTACAGGCTTGGCACAGGTAAACGAAATAGACATGTCAACTCCAGAGTTGCTAGCTAAAACAGACAAAGAAATGATTGATACACTCACAATTGGTAACTATTTTAAATATATACTCATGACAGTTAGTGGTAGTGGTAGTGGTGATAGGGTTCAGTAACTATGTTTTAGTTACTAATATTAAATATATCTTTAAAACACCAACCTAGTAATTTCTATTTTATACACCTAGAACGTTACCTTGATAATCAAAGGAACTTGCAGTGGAAAGTTTTATACGTACTATTTTAAATGCATCTCGTGCAAAAAAACGCCTAATCACATTATGTATTGACTCGTTATTTATAATGCTGGCATTTTGGTTAGCATTAATAGTGAGGCTTGATAGCCTAGAGCCGTTAAAGCAATTGGATAACTGGCTTTTGTTGGCATTACTAACGCCTGTAAGTTTATATACGTTTGTAAGTTTAGGGCTATACCGAGCTGTACTCCGGTATATGAACTCGCAAGCTATATGGGCTATAGTACTTGGTACTGTTATAACAACTGTGATTTTAGTGTTACTTGCCTTTTTTATAGGTATTGATATACCTCGCACAATGCCTTTTATATTTGCGTGGTTATGTTTGTTAACTGTGGGCGGTGCACGTGTATTGGTGCGCGCAATTATCGGTAAAATGACCACGAGTAAAAAAGAGTCTGTTATTATTTATGGTGCAGGTTCAGCTGGGCGACAACTAGCCACAGCTTTAAGTGCTGGGCCAGAATATTTTGTTAGGGCATTTATTGATGACGATGTAACTAAACATGGCTCAATCATTCAAGGTATACCTGTCGTATGTTTTAAAGATATTTATGAACTAATAAATAAACGTAAAGTGAGTAAAGTTTTATTAGCCTTACCTAGTGAAACTCGCGCACGCCGTAAAGAAATACTCGCTCAATTAGAGCCGCTCACCATTAAAGTGCTTTCTATCCCTGGTATGGCTGATGTTGTTGAAGGTAAAGCTAAGCTTGCTGAAATAACAGAAGTGGGCGTTGAAGATTTATTAGGCAGAGACCCCGTAGCCCCTAGAAAGGATTTGATGACTGCTAACATTGCTAATAAAGTGGTTATGGTAACAGGGGCTGGCGGCTCTATTGGCTCAGAGCTTTGCAGACAAATAGTTAAACAAAAACCAACAAAACTAGTTTTATTTGAGCTTAGTGAATTTGGCTTATATTCAATAGAAAAGGAGCTTAGTGAGTACATTACTAATAATAACCTTAACATTGAATTGGTGCCTATAATGGGGTCAGTGCAGCGCATTAACCGCATTGAAACAGTAATGAAAACCTTTGGTGTGCAAACCGTTTATCATGCTGCTGCCTACAAACATGTGCCTTTAGTTGAACATAACGTTGTTGAAGGTGTACGTAATAATGTGTTTGGTACTTATTACTGTGCTAAAGCCGCAGTTAATGCAGGCGTTGAAAATTTTGTGCTTATATCTACCGACAAAGCAGTGCGACCTACTAATGTAATGGGCGCCACTAAGCGTATGGCCGAGTTAGTATTACAGGGCTTAGCGCAAGAGCAAGGTGTTAAACATAAAACACGTTTTTGTATGGTACGCTTTGGTAATGTATTGGGATCGAGTGGCTCTGTTGTGCCGCTATTTCGCAGACAAATAAAAGAGGGCGGTCCAATAACGCTCACTCATCCTGATATAACACGTTTTTTTATGACAATTCCAGAAGCTGCTCAGCTAGTAATACAAGCTGGCGCTATGGGTAAAGGCGGCGATGTGTTTGTGCTTGATATGGGCGACCCTGTTAAAATTAAAGATCTTGCTACAAAAATGGTTCGACTTTCTGGTTTTGAAGTTAAAAGCGAAACTAATCCACATGGTGACATTGAAATAAAGTGCACTGGCTTGCGCCCTGGTGAAAAGCTTTACGAAGAACTATTAATTGGTGATAACGTAGGTGAAACAACACACGAACGCATAATGACAGCCAGTGAAGTTATGCTGCCTTTAGCTGAACTTAATGTTTTTATAGAGGCTTTAGATATTGCGTGTCATAACTTTGATCACGAATCAATACGTCAATTGTTACTAGATGCACCAACAGGCTTTAACCCAACTGATGGTATATGTGATTTAGTTTGGAATGCTAAGGCTAAAAAGTTAGACGCAGATGTCGCAAAAGATAATATAGTTAACATAAACAGTTAATAATATAAACTGTACAAGTGCGAAGTATGTAGCCTCTAAAGTGTACGTATATTGTCGGTGAGGTTTTATACCTAGCTTTTTATAAAGTTAAATTGCATGAGCGCGCAGTAAATCTGAGGCTATCGATTGGTGTATATTTAAATATTTTTATCTCTTTCTTATTTTTCAAAAAAATATTTAGTAATATCATTCGATATTATATTTTAGCTAAAGCCTTTTAGCTAGAGCCTAATTTATAACTCTGATAGAATTATTTTATTACTTATTAACTAATCTTAAAGGATTAATATGAAAATTGCCGTAGTAGGTACAGGCTATGTAGGCCTTTCTAATGCTATGTTGCTAGCACAACACAATGAAGTGGTTGCATTAGATATAGACGAACAAAAAATAGCACTTTTAAATGATAAAAAATCACCAATAGTTGATACCGAAATTAGTGAGTTTTTAACACGTAGTGACTTAAATTTTACAGCAACTACCGACAAAGTAGCAGCCTATAAAAATGCAGACTTTGTAATTATTGCTACACCAACCGATTACGATGTTGAAAACAATTACTTTAATACAAACTCTGTAGAGGCTGTAATTAAAGATGCTATAGCACATAACCCAAATGCAGTTATGGTTATTAAATCGACTATACCTGTTGGCTTTACGCAAGGGATAAAAGAAAAACTCGGCATTAATAACTTAATATTTTCGCCAGAATTTTTACGTGAAGGTAAAGCACTACACGATAACCTATACCCATCACGTATTGTAGTAGGTGAGCAAAGTGAACGAGCAAGTGTGTTTGCCAACTTACTTAAGCAAGGCGCTATAAAAGAAGAT
Organism: Pseudoalteromonas sp. c7(2019); assembly: GCF_011378625.1. Lineage (NCBI taxonomy): Bacteria > Pseudomonadati > Pseudomonadota > Gammaproteobacteria > Alteromonadales > Pseudoalteromonadaceae > Pseudoalteromonas > Pseudoalteromonas sp. c7(2019). The sequence goes on from NZ_WTKS01000008.1 coordinate 209,637, forward strand.
ATTGAAGTACTTTTTACTGACTCAACTGAAGCCGAAGCTATTAAGTTGTTCTCGAATACTTACTTAGCAATGCGTGTCGCTTATTTTAATGAGCTTGATAGCTACGCTGAAGCTCATGGCTTAAACTCTAAACAAATTATACAGGGTGTTAGCTTAGACCCTCGCATAGGTAGCCATTACAACAATCCATCGTTTGGTTACGGTGGTTACTGCTTACCAAAAGATACAAAGCAGCTACGTGCAAACTATGCAAATGTACCAAACAACATTATTGGTGCAATTGTTGATGCTAATACAACACGTAAAGATTTTATCGCCGACTCAATAATTAAGCGTAGCCCTAAAGTGGTTGGTGTGTATCGTTTAGTAATGAAAACTGGGTCTGATAACTTTAGAGCCTCTGCCATCCAAGGCATTATGAAGCGCATTAAAGCGAAAGGTATTGAGGTAGTAGTTTACGAACCAGTACTTGAAGAAAATGAGTTTTATCATTCACGTGTAATTAAAGACTTAAACGAGTTTAAGCAAATATCTGACGTTGTTGTGTCTAACCGTATGGTTGAAGAGCTTAGCGATATTGCTGACAAAGTTTATACTCGCGACTTGTTTGGTAGCGATTAATAAACAAAGGCTAAAGATTAAAGATTAAAGATTAAAGACTAAGTTATAAGTTAAAAACTTAAGCAGATTTATATTAGGGGGCGTTGTGCAGTTTGAGAACTTAAATGTATGGCAACGCTCTGCCGATTTAGCTTGTGAAGTTTTTATTTATTTTAAGGCAAGTAAGCAATTTGGTTTAAAAGATCAAATTACACGCTCTGCATTATCAATTTCATCAAATATTGCTGACAAAATAGCAGGAGCAAATTTTGAACGCACTTGTGCGGCCTCGTAGAGGTGAGATGAAGGGATTCATCGAATAACGTTATGAGAGAAAGACAGCTAAAGATTACTGCCGTCTTCTCTCTTACTCTAAAGGTAGTTGTGGTGAGCTTCGCTCACAAATATATATTGCCTTAAAAATTGGAGAGGTTGATACAAAAACAGCAGAAATCTGGATAGAAGAGTCTAGGCAGTTATCAAAAATGATATCTGCCTTAATGAAAACTATTGAAACTTGGGATTAGGCTTTTAGTCTTCAACTTTCAACTTTCAACTTTCAACTTTCAACTTTCAACTTTCAACTTTCAACTTTCAACTTTCAACTTTCAACTTTCAACTTTCAACTTTCAACTTTCAACTTTCAACTTTCAACTTTCAACTTTCAACTTTCAACTTTCAACTTTCAACTTTCAACTTTCAACTTTCAACTTTCAACTTTCAACTTTCAACTTTCAACTTTCAACTTTCAACTTTCAACTTTCAACTTTCAACTTTCAACTTTCAACTTTCAACTTTCAACTTTCAACTTTCAACTTTCAACTTTCAACTTTCAACTTTCAACTTTCAACTTTCAACTTTCAACTTTCAACTTTCAACTTTCAACTTTCAACTTTCAACTTTCAACTTTCAACTTTCAACTTTCAACTTTCAACTTTCAACTTTCAACTTTCAACTTTCAACTTTCAACTTTCAACTTTCAACTTTCAACTTTCAACTTTCAACTTTCAACTTTCAACTTTCAACTTTCAACTTTCAACTTTCAACTTTCAACTTTCAACTTTTAACCTTCAACTTTATCAGCTTAAAGATTAGGAAATTATGAAATATTTAGTAACGGGTGCTGCTGGTTTTATTGGCGCGGCAACATGTCAAAAATTGTTAGCAGCTGGCCATGTAGTAGTCGGTATTGATAACCTTAATGACTATTACGACGTTAATTTAAAACTAGCTCGTTTAGCGCAGTTTGAAAACCATGAAGCGTTTACATTTATTAAGCTTGATATAAGTGAACGCCCTGCAATGAGCGAGCTATTTAAAGCACAGCAGTTTGATAAAGTAATACATTTGGCAGCGCAAGCCGGTGTTAGGTATTCAATAGAAAACCCTGATGCTTATGCCGATTCTAATTTAGTAGGGCATTTAAATGTGCTTGAAGGGTGTCGTAATAATAAAGTTAAGCACTTGGTTTATGCTTCATCTAGCTCTGTATATGGCTTAAACGAAAAAACCCCGTTTGAAACAACCGACAGTGTTGATCACCCCGTGTCGTTTTATGCTGCTACTAAAAAAGCGAATGAGCTAATGGCGCATAGCTATTCTCATTTATATAGCTTACCTACAACAGGCTTACGCTTTTTTACTGTATATGGCCCATGGGGTCGCCCAGATATGGCACCGTATATTTTTACTAAAAAAATACTTGCCGGCGACACTATTGATATAAACAACAATGGCGATATGTGGCGTGACTTTACTTACATAGATGACATAGTAGAAGGTGTTGTTCGTGCTGCCGATGTAATACCTGTTGCAAATCCAGATTGGAGAGTTGAAACTGGTTCGCCAGCTTCTAGCTCTGCGCCGTATGCGGTTTATAATATTGGCCACGGTAGCCCAATAAACCTAATGAAGTTTATTGAAGCCATTGAAGCTGAACTAGGTACTGAAGCTAAAAAGAACTTCCGTGAAATGCAAGCCGGCGATGTTTATAAAACTTATGCTGATACTACAGATTTATTTAATGCAACAGGCTATAAAGCGCAGGTTGGGGTTAAGCAAGGCGTTAGTGAGCTTATTAAGTGGTATAAAGACTTTTATAAATAAAAGTTACAATTAGTGAGTTATTTAAAAACACTGTTTTCTATTTGAGGCAGTGTTTTTTAATATGTTTAGATTGGTTAACCTAAACACACTAAACCATTGGTGAGCTAAATTTTACTGAAAGTTACTTTTTATTTACCATCCACCTATTTTTAACCTATTAACTTTAAAAATTATTAATTTACAAATAAAGGACTACCCATGAAAGCCGTTATTCCTGTTGCAGGCCTTGGTACTCGTATGTTGCCGATGACCAAAGCTATTCCTAAAGAAATGCTGCCAATTGTAGACAAGCCACTTATTCAATATATTGTTAGTGAATGTGTTGCTGCTGGTATTAAAGATATTGTTTTAGTAACGCATAGCTCTAAAAATGCAATTGAAAATCACTTTGATACAAGCTACGAGCTAGAAGCCACACTTGAAAAAAGAGTAAAACGTGCGCTGCTTGATGAAGTCCGATCAATTTGCCCGCCAGATGTAACCGTTATGAGTGTACGCCAAGGTGAAGCTAAAGGTTTGGGTCATGCAATTTTATGCGCCAAACCCATTGTAGGTAATAACGATTTTGTAGTGTTACTTCCAGATGTAATACTTGATGCATATACAGCTGATCAAAAAACTGAAAACTTAGCTGCGATGATTAAGCGTTTTAATGAAACACAAGCAAGCCAGATTATGCTTGAGCCTGTAGCGCAGGAAGATGTAAGTAAATACGGTATTGCCGATATTAATGGTGTGCAGCTTGCCCCAGGTATGAGCGCAGCAATTAAAACAATGGTTGAAAAGCCTGCTACCGATTTAGCTCCTTCAAACCTTGCGGTTGTTGGTCGTTATGTACTTAGTAAAAATATTTGGCCATTACTTGCTAAAACGCCTGTAGGCGCTGGTGACGAAATTCAATTAACCGATGCTATTGATGCGTTAATGACACAAGAAACGGTTGAGGCTTTTCATATGAGTGGTGCTTCGCACGATTGTGGCGATAAGTTAGGTTATTTAAAAGCAATTGTTGAATACTCAATGCGCGATGAAAAGCTAGGTAAAGATTTTACTCAGTATATAAATACCTTTGTTAATGGTAAAAATTAATAACATAGTTAATTAATATCCCCTAGGTGAGGTTTTATACGTCGCTTTTGGTAAAGTTAAGTTAGATAAGCGCGAAGTGAGTTCGCACCTACAGGGTGGCATATATTGTAGGTGAGGTTTTACACCGCGCTTTTGGTAAAGCTAGGCTAGTATAAACACGAAATAAATTCTCACCTACAGGGTGTGTGTATTGTAGGTGAGGTTTTATACCTCGCTTTGGTAAAGTTAAGTTAGATGAGCGCGAAGTAAATTCGCATCGATAGGGTGTGTGTATTGTAGGTGAGGTTTTATACCTCGCTTTTTGTGAAGTTAAGTTAGGTGAGCGCGAAATAAATTCGCATCGATAGGGTGTGTGTATGTTGTAGGTGAGGTTTTACACCTCGCTTTTGGTGAAGTTAAGTTAGATAAGCGCGAAATAAATTCGCACCTACAGGGTACGTATGTTGTAGGTGAGGTTTTATACTTCGCTTTTGGTAACGTTAAGTTAGATGAGCGCGAAATAAATTCGCACCTACAGGGGGTGTGTATGTTGTAGGTGAGGTTTTATACCTCGCTTTTGGTAAAGTGAAATTAGATAAGCGCGAAGTGAATTCGCACCTACAGGGTGTTAGAATTTTGCAAATACACCTAACCTGGCAAATGTTTCCCCGTATACATCCTTTCCTTGGTATAGCTCAGCTCCCCAACTTTCAGCGCCCATTATTGGTTTACTCAACTTGCGTGTGTACGTTGTTTGCAGTTCATAACTTGTTTTATAGCCACTGCGTTTATTTTCAAGTGTGCGAATTGTCGTATTTAAACTTTCTATTTTACTTAATTGCCAATGCCAGTTTATGCTCATCGATTTAGCAGGAGTATAATCGGTGTAGTCGTGTTCATCACCTAGCCAATGGCCAATTACATTGCCTGAGTTGCGGTTACCATCTAGGTAAATTCGGTTGGCGTACCAACTTTTTTGTAAGTTATTATGCTCAAAACGTAAGCTGTGGTCATTAGCAATAAAAGGTAAGTAAAGGCCAAAGCTATATGCATTGTTGCGAGAGCCACCTAGCGTGTCTTCAAGTGCTACTTCACCGTATAACTTATAAGGCAGTGCGTAAATACTATTGTTGTATGCGAATGTTATAGAGCCTAGCTGATCCCCTAGCTCGTAGTTACCACCTATTTCGTTGGCATCTTTGCCACCTACATTATCTTTTTCTCCCGGTGTAAAAAAACCTTCAGCAAAATCTTTTAACGTTACGCTTCGCGGGCCTCCGCCAAATTGCATTAAGCGGCTTAAACCTATTGTTAAGTTATCGGTTGCAGCAAAGCTGACATGCAAACCGTATAGGTAAGGTTTACCTTTTCCATACGTACGTTTGGCAGCGTTTTGCTCTTCTTCATTCAAAATTCCGCTTTGCTCTGTCATTTTACTAATAAACATATCGTAACGAATATTAAAGCTGGTTATTGGCTCTACATTACTAAGCGTTATAGAAGGCGTTGTTTTAGCTTGTGTGCTTAATAGCATGGCGCTGTCGTTAAAGGGTGAGTACCAATGCTCTCGGTAACCTACATCTAGCTGCGCGTATTTATTACCAAGGTAAAAAAAGCTTTGTGTAGGTAATATTTCGTCTTCGTTGGCTATGCCTGCAACACTTACACCAAAGTAACGCCCAAAGTTAGCGTAAGCACCACCTTCAACAATTAAGTTGGTTTTAGTAGTTTGGCCGCGTTGGTTAGGCAGTGTTTTATCTTTTGTGCCAGCAGCAAGTGTTACTTTGGCAAATGTGCCTGCATCGCTTTGAATATAAGGGCTAAGTTGGTACGAAAGTGTTTGATATAGTTCTGGGTAAGTATGCCTTACTGTTTGCAGCACTCTATAAATATCGTGCGCTTTATAAGGCTTGCTCATAATATGTGTGTTTTTACTTACGGCTAAAAGTCGTTGTACTTGGTGCTCAAGTTCAGGGGCTTGATTTAAAGGTAAATAAGGTGATACGCCACCTTTAGCAACAGCATTTGCACTGATTGCCATCCCGATAAACAGTGATATTTTTTTGAGCATAATTATTCCGTTAGCAAAAATTTGTTTAAGTAAAAACGTTAACGCGAGGTTAGCAATAAACGCCTAAGTAAGGAAGAAAAAAGCGATATATTAGTGGTTAGTAATTGGTGTGTGTAAGTTGTAGGGAGTTTTTATATCTGACTTTGGTAAAGTTAAATTACATAAGCGCGAAGTAAATTCGCACCTACAGGGTACATATATCGTAGGTGAGGTTTTATACCTCGCTTTTGATAAAGTTAAGTTAGATGAGCGCGAAGTAAATTCGCACCTACAGGAAGCATATGTTGTAGGTGAGGTTTTATACCTCGCTTTTGGTAAAGTTAAGTTAGATGAGCGCGAAGTAAATTCGCACCTACAGGAAGCATATATTATAGGTGAGGTTTTATACCTCGCTTTGGTAAAGTTAAGTTAGATGAGCGCGAAGTAAATTCGCACCTACAGGGTACATATATCGTAGGTGAGGTTTTATACCTCGCTTTGGTAAAGTTAAGTTAGATGAGCGCGAAGTAAATTCGCACCTACATGGTGTGTATATTGTAGGTGAGGTTTTATACCTCGCTTTTTATTTTATATAAATACAATCCCAGTAAGGGTATGAAGCAATTTTATCGACAATTTTAGCCCGCAAAGGATTAGCAATAATATATCTAGCATTGTTCAGTAAATCGTTTTCATTTTTAATCATGTGATCATAGTAGTTACGTTGCCATAATTTATACATACCTAAATCGTCACGGGTTACTTTAGAACAACGGCCTTTAAATAACTTAATTACATCGGACAGCGTTTTTTTATTTCCTAATTGAATTAGCCAATGTATATGATTTGACATAATTACAAATGCTATTGTTTTAGCTGCTTCTTGCGTTTCTATCTTTTTCATTTCTGTGATTATCAAACGATTAATATCCATAGAAATAAATATGTTTTCTCTTTTGTGCGCCACTAGTGTGATTGAGTAAAATCGATTTGTTAATGATACTCTGCCTTTTCGCAATAAATCTGAACGATACATTTTTCAGGCCTTCAGTACTTTTGTTTAAAGGTAGCAGAGGTTTTTAAAATAAGAGAGCGCGAAGTAAATTCGCACCTACAGGGTGCATATATTGTAGGTGAGGTTTTACACCTCGCTTTTTATAAAGTTAAGTTAGATGAGCGCGAAGTAAATTCGCACCTACAGGGTGCATATATTGTAGGTGAGGTTTTATTACCTCGCTTTGGTAACGTTAGGTTAGATGAGCGCGAAGTAAATTCGCACCTACAGGGTGCATATATTGTAGGTGAGGTTTTATACCTCGCTTTTGGTAAAGTTAAATCACATGAGCGCGAAGTAAATTCGCACCTACAGGGTGTGTGTATGTTGTAGGTGAGGTTTTACACCTCGCTTTGGTAAAGTTAAGTTAGATGAGCGCGAAGTAAATTCGCATCGATAGGGTGTGTGTATTGTAGGTGAGGTTTTATACCTCGCTTTTGGTAAAGTTAAGTTAGATGAGCGCGAAGTAAATTCGCATCGATAGGTTGGTATATGCTGTAGGTAAAGTTTTACATCTCATTTTTAAAGTCCTGATAAATAAAAACCCCGATGGTACATAGTATCATCGGGGTTTTTAATCGTTTTAGTAAACCTAAACTTTAAATTCGTCTACCGATAAGCGAAGCTCTTCGGCTAGTTTTGCTACTTCTGAACTTGAGATATTAGTTTGGTTTGCGCCTTCGGCTGTTTGCTCTGCTATGGCTACAATCGACTCAAGACGTTCGCTAATTTCTTGTGCTACTTGTTGTTGCTCAAGTGCGGCAGTCGAAATTTCTTCACTTACATCGTGAGCTTGCGATACAGCGAATGTAATTGAATCAAGTGCGCTACTTGCTAGGTCGGTTTGCTCAACACACGATACCGCACGTTGCTTACCTTTGCTCATTGCTGTTACTGCAGCTTCAGCGCCTGTTTGAAGAGACTCAATCATTGATTGTATTTCTTGGGTCGACTCTTGAGTTTTACTCGCCAGAGAGCGAACTTCGTCTGCTACAACGGCAAAGCCTCGGCCATATTCACCAGCACGTGCAGCTTCAATTGCGGCATTTAGTGCAAGTAGGTTGGTTTGGTCCGCTATGCCGCGTATTACATCTAAAATGCTGCCAATTGATGCGCTATCTTGATGTAGTTTATTAATTACTTGTGAGGCGTCGTCTACTTCACGTGCTAATTGCTCAATCGTGGCTTTATTGTTATTCGAAATACCTTTAACGCGCTCAGCTTCTTTGTCAGCATTTTTAATTTCGCTAAGTGCTTGTTGAGCGCTGTTGCTAACCGTTTGCGATGTACTGCTCATTTCGGTTGTTGCAGTTGCGGCTTGTTCAACTTGTGCTTGTTGATTACGAATTGCTTGGCTTGATTCGGCTGTAATTGCAGATGTTTGTTCTGATGCTGCAGCTAGCTGAGTAGAGCGCGAAATAATGCCTTTAATTAGGCTGCGTAAGTTATCAATTAGGGTGTTACAACTTTTAGATAGTTCGCCAAATTCGTCTTTAGCGCTGTCGTCTAAGCGTTGTGTCATGTCGCCACTGGCAACAATATCTAAAATTCGGTTAACTTCAGCAAGTGGTTTAGTAATGCGGCTAACAGTAATAATAGCAATCGCTACAGCTAAAAGGGTGGCTATAATCATACCAACCCACGTCCATAAGTTTGCTGAGTCTACGTCGCTGCGTACGCCTTGCTGTAATTTAAAGGCAACGTCACTTGCTTGATTAACTAACTCATCAATTTGGTTAAGTGCCATTTTGGTGGCTTGCTCTGACTGTGCAAGCTCTGACTCTGTTAGCGTAATAGAGTCAATTAATCGTTTTTTGTTTGCAGCTAAACCACTACTACCTTTTATATTGTTTTCTAAAGTATCAACATTTTCTTTTAAGCTTGAGTATAAATCGCTGTGAGTTTGCTCAATAGCCGGTTTAATTAAGGCAATGGTACGCGTTACTTCTTCTAGGTAATAGGTTTGCTCGTTTTTAACAATATCGAGTGTATTAAGCGTTTTAACAGTTAGCATATCAGTGCTGTTACTTACCACTGACATAAAGTTATTTTCTAAATTGTTTGCAGCTTGATAAGCACGAGGGTGGTTTTGCTCAAACCCATCAATGTCAATAATATCGAGTACAACAGAATTGGCATCTTCTGCACTTAGCTCTATATTTTCTAATTGTGCTTTTAATGTTTTGTTTAATGCTAGCTGTTTGCTTTTATCTTCTAACAAGCTTTCAACTGTGCTTAAAAAGCTTAAGTAGGTTTTTTCTACATTTTGGCTACTTTGATTAAGCGTTGCATCATTTTTAACTACGTCTTGAAGTTCGCGATGAAGGGTATTGAATAACTGCTTTTGCTCAAAAACTTGCTTTTTAATGGGGGCTAGTTCATTTGCAGAAGTAGTGTAAAAGCTCGCTTGAGCGGCTTTACTCATTAAAATAAATTCGGCTTGTAGTTCTGAGCTTTTATTTAGTGCCGGAAGTGATAGTTGGTTCACTTTTTGAGTAGAACGGTCAATATTTGCAATTTTTATTAAGGAGTTACCACCAATTATTAATAATAATAGTGTGATAAATATAAAACCACCCCAAATACGTTGGCTTACTGTCAGGTTCATAAGATTTCCACTCAAAAGTACTTCAATTAAGACTTATCGGCGTTTGTACCAATAAGTTAAGTAATTAAAATCAATTACTTTAACTAATTTTAACTATTAATTGATAAATCTAACAGATGTACTGTTTTTTTTCAGTTTATTTAGACGAAAGGTGGGATTTTTCGATAATTACTTTTTTAGTACTTAGCTCCATTAGGGTCATGGTGTTACCCCATACACAGCCTGTATCTAAGGCGTGAACCCGTGGATTATCTGTTTTACCTTCAAGCGCCGCCCAGTGGCCAAAAATAATATCGTGTTTAGTTTTAGTAATATTAGGATGGTTAAACCAGGGTGTTAATGTTTGGCTATCGGTTATTGCACCCTTTGCATTAAGCTCGAGTTTGTTATCACTTGTTAAAAAGCGCATGCGGGTAAAATAGTTAACTATGTATCTAAATTTTGCAAAGTCTTCAAGATTGCTTGACCACTGCTCCGGGTGAGACTGATACATGTGTTCAAAAAATGCTTTGGCATTGTTTGATTGATAACAGCTTTGTGCAAATTGCGCTTGTTTTAGCGCGTCTTCAATAGACCAATCTGGGTTTAATCCTGCGTGAGATATAAAGCAGTTATGTTTTATAAGCTCTAAGGCCAATGGTTGGGTTTGTAAAAAGGCGATGTAACGCGCTAATTTTGGGCTTTCAAATATTGGGTTTAGTTTATCTTTTGGATTGGTAGGTTTGTTAAGAAAGTAGCAGGCAACCATGTGAAGGTCGTGATTGCCTAAAGTGATGGTCATGCTATTTTGATTTTGGTAAATATAGTCTAAGCAGGCTAGGGAGTCTGGCCCGCGGGCAACTATGTCGCCAACTAAATAAAGGTGATCTTTGCTTGGGTTAAAATCAACTCGTTGCAAAAGGGTGTTAAATTCACTAAAACACCCTTGTAAATCACCTATCGCATAATCTGCCATCTAAGTGCTTAATGCAAAATGTTAGGACAAGCCAAACGAAACACATTAATAGGCGCCTGAAACTCAGAGCCAAATTCGTTGCGTAACGTGTAATGGCCTTGCATAGTGCCTACAGGTGTATCTAAAATTGCACCGCTGGTGTATTTATAGCTTTCGCCTGGGCCAATGTCTGGCATTTCGCCAACAACGCCTTCACCTTCTACTACTACTTCTTTGCCATTTGCATCGGTAATTAACCAATAGCGGCTCAGTAATTTTGCACTACATAAACTATGGTTTTTAATCGTTACTGAGTAAGCAAATACGTATTTTTCAAGCTCAGGTTGAGATTGACCTTCTACGTAAAATGTTTCTACAGACACCTTTACAGGCGATCCAATATTACTGCTTGTTGTCATAAATCCAGTTAGCTATATCAATAAATTGTTGTAAAGATAAGCGCTCAGCACGCAGCGTTATATCAATGCCAATGCTAGTAAGCTCTTCTGCAGTTAGTAAATTACCTAAACTGTTACGCAGTGTTTTACGGCGTTGATTAAAGGCTTCTAAACACACTGTGTTTAATATTTTAACGCTTTTTGCTGTACGTTGCTCTGGCTTTTTAGGTATTAAACGAATAACCGCAGAGTCAACTTTTGGCGCTGGTTTAAAGCACTCAGGTGGTACTTCAACAACCGGCATTGCATTACAGTAGTATTGAGTCATTACGCTTAAACGGCCAAATGTTTTACTACCTGGGCCTGCTACCATGCGTTTTACTACTTCTTTTTGAAGCATAAAGTGCATGTGCTCAATATGATCTGAAAATTCAAAAAGATGAAACAATAACGGTGTCGAAATATTGTAAGGTAGATTACCAAACACTTTTAATTTTTTGTCATCGCGAACCAAGCTTGCAAAGTCAAACGTCATTGCATCGCCTTGGTTAACGGTTAATTTAGGACCCAAAAATGGGTGTTCAATTAATCGCTGCGCTAAATCTTTATCTAATTCAACAACCGTTAAATGGCCGCTTAATTCGGCTACTGGCTCAGTGATTGCGCCAAGGCCGGGGCCAATTTCTACTAGGTTGTCTTCTGGTTTAGGATCGATCGCAGAGACTATTTTGTCGATGATAGATTCATCAAATAAAAAGTTTTGCCCAAAACGCTTACGAGCGCGGTGTCCTAAATGTACTTTATCGGTCATTGATTTTGTGCTTTTTCTTGGGCGAGCTTAATTGCTTCGCGGATCGCTAATTCAAAACTGCCAACGTCAGCTGTACCAGTCCCTGCTAAATCGAGTGCAGTACCGTGGTCAACTGATGTGCGGATAAATGGTAAGCCAAGGGTAATATTTACCGATTTACCAAATCCCTTGTATTTTAGCACAGGTAATCCCTGATCGTGATACATAGCAAGCACTGCATCTGCTTCAGATAGGTATTTATCTTGAAATAAGGTATCGGCCGGTAGTGGGCCAATTAAATTCATACCTTCGCTTCTAAGTATCTCAAGCGTTGGCGTGATTGTTTCTATTTCTTCACGACCTAAATGACCATCTTCACCGGCATGCGGATTTAAGCCACACACTAAAATACGTGGTTTTTCTATACCAAACTTAGTTTGTAAGTCGTGATTTAAAATACCCGCTACTTTAGTTAAACGCTCAGGTGTAATTGCACGCGATACATACGCTAGTGGAATATGCGTGGTTACAAGTGCAACGCGTAAGCCCTCTGTTGCAAGCATCATAACTACATCAGCAGTATTTGATTGCTGCGCAAAGTACTCAGTGTGCCCACTAAACGAAATACCTGCTTTGTTAATTATGCCTTTGTGAACCGGGCCTGTAACAACTGCATCGAAGGTGCCATCCATGTTTTTTTCGCTTGCTATACGCAAGGTATCTAACACGTATTGTCCGTTACCGTCGTTTAGTACGCCAAGTTCTACATCAACCCCTAAATCAACCTGATGAATATACAAGCTGCCAGCAGGTGCTGCGATGGCTGGGGCATTATCATCAAATTCAATTAAGTTTATTGTTAAGCCTAAATGTTTTGCGCGCTCTTTTAATAGTTTGCCATCGGCAATCGCTATAAGTTGAGCGTCCCACGCTTGCTGAGCAAGCGTGAGTAGCAAATCTGGGCCAATACCGGCTGGTTCACCCGGTGTAATAGCAATTCTTAGAGTCATATTTATTGGTCTGCTGTGAAAATTTCAACGTGAGCTTGCTCGCGCATTTCTTGCTGCCAGTTAAAACTTTCTTCCTTAAATTTACGGTTAAACAACATACCGTGAGCACGGTTACGTTTAGCTAGCTCAGTTTTATCAGCTACACGTTTACCAAGTAACTGCACAATATGCCAACCAAACTGTGTTCTAAACGGTTCGCTTATTTCGTCTTGCTTAAGAGAAAGCAGAGTATCTTTAAACGCAGGTACGTAAGTTGTTGGATCAGTCCAATCGTATTCGCCACCTTTAAGTGCAGAGCCTGGATCTTCTGAGTATTCTTTAGCTAACTTGCCAAAGTCGGCAGTTCCTGCGCGTAAATCTTTTGCAAAGCCAGCAAGCATAGAGCGTGCTTTTTCTTCACTTAAAATAATCGAAGGTTTAATTAGTATATGGCGTGAACGCACTTCAGTTGTTTCTACAACTTGTAGGCCACGAACATCTTGTACTTTAATGATATGAAAACCGGCACCAGAGCGAAGAGGGCCAACAATAGCGCCTTTCTTTTGGCCTTTTACTGCTTCAGCAAAAAGCGATGGCATTTCGTTAATGCCCATGTAACCAAGCTGTCCACCTTCAAGTGCTTTAGAGCCGCTTGATGATGAAATAGCAATACGCTTAAATTCTTGGCCATCGTTTAATAGCTCAATAACTTTATCTGCGCGTGTTTTTGCGCCAGCAATTTCGTCAGCGTTCGCATCGTTAGGGATATCTATTAAAATATGACCTATGTCGTACTCTTCAGCACTTTGACCTTGGGTTTCCATAATTTTTAAAAGGTTATCAACTTCTTGCTCGCTAATATAAATACGGCGATCGACACTTGCACGTGTTACTTGCTGCGTTGTTATTTCTTTACGAATTTCTTCACGGTAAGCTTGAAAGCTTTCACCCGAACCTTCAATAGTACGGCGTAAATCGGCAATTGTTCCGCCTTGCTCTTGTGCCATGCTTGCAAGAGTTTGATCGAGTTGGCTGTCTGAGATTTGTAATCCCATACGTTCAGCCATTTGTATCATAAGGGCTTGATTAACTAAACGCTCAACAGCTTGTACACGAAGAGTTTCATCTTTTGGTAATTGCTGGTTTTGTTCTTCGGCTTGCTTTTTAACACGATTAATAATGGTGTCTACTTCGCTTTTTAAAATTACGCCTTGGTTTACAACGCCAATAACTTTATCTATTTCTACTGGTGCGGCCATTGCACTTTGACAAAGGCTGGCACTTAAAACTGCTGATGTTAATAATTTTTTTAAATTCATATTCTTTTTACTACTCTTGCTGATAGTACTGTTGTGATACCAGGGTCTGTTGACCTCTCAGGATTAAAATTTGTTCAACCTAGAGGCGATTTAATCGCGGCACGAGGTTTGTAACCCAGTGGAATAAGTAAAACCGAGCAAAGCTTCTGCGTCCTGCTCACGCCTCTTACCTACACCTAAAGAGTTAATCCCCAGGACGAACCCTAGGGCAGCGCATGTTTGGCATTTATGCTGCGTTATCGCCTATTTATGTGGAACAACCACACAACATAGGCTCTGCCTTGCCTAAAAACCAAACATACGGCTGCAAATTCAACCTCGAAAGATAAACAGGCCCTAGTTACTAAGAAAATACGGTCTACGATAGCCAAAAATACCTTGTTGTAATAATTTTTGTGCATCATAACGGCTTTTACTGCCAAGTCCTTTTAATACAAAATTCAAACTAATACCTGAATCAAAAGTTGCTTGTTCTTGGCCTATTGATTGATTTAAATCTGTTTCAATTTGGCGGTGCCCAGTAATTTGGATAGCCCAACAGCATGATTCATACTGTAATCCGCTCAATACTTCGATACTTCTGTTGTTTTCAAGATCTCGATGATAGCTTGCAATAAATTGCCATTCGTCGCTAATAGGAATACTTGTAAATACACCTGCTTGCTCAATTGTATTTCCTGAGACATCATTTGCATAGCGATGGTTCAATTGTACTAGCTGATTATTATCACCTTTATAATCAAGTGTTACATTTGACTGTACCATTTGCTTGCCATCTGTATCGTATTGAATACCTCCAGCGAGGTACCAACGGCGGTGCCAATGTAACATGGTTTGAGCTGCAAATAGTGCATTATAATTAGTGTCTGAGTTCAAGCCTTGCTCTGTTGGCTTGGCATCGTCACTTAAATAAAATATTTGGCCGGCACTAAAATTAAATACTTCTTCTTGTTTTTTATCAAATAGGCGCGTTGTAGCACCTAAAGTAAACTGATTCGCTGCTGCTATGCGGTCAACACCTGAAAAGCGCACGTCTCTAAATAAACCATAATAATCGTCTTGTAGCTTGGTTGTATCAAACAAGCCAATGTCTGACTGGTCTTTATTAGGTGTATATAAATATTGAATTTGCGGCTCTAGCGTTTGTATAGCATCTTCAAAAAAGTAAGATGCGTCACGCTCAAAATTAAGCTGAGAATACAAACGTACTTTAGGAATAGTACGCGATACGGTATCGCTGTATTGCGTGCCTGTTAAGTTTCCGCTTTGCTTATAATTAGTTTGCAATAAGCTCACTTCAGATAAAAATGACCACGCATGCGTTGCGTAGTTGTAGCGGGCTTTTGGCTCTACGTGTACACGAGTTGCGCTGTCTATGGCCACTTCTGATGAATCATTAGTAAAATGGCTAATCTCCCCAGACACACTAAAGTCAAAATTATCAAAACGCCAAGGGGCAGTTTGCGTAAAATTAACTTGCGGTATTGCAGTGTATGACTCTAAGTGATCGCCCAGTACTTCAAAATTTTGTACTTTAATATCGGTGCGCCATGTATCACCCAAATGAGTAAGTGAGCCAGTACGATATAACTGAGTATCGGTTTTACTTGCGTAATTTGAGCTTAAATCGGTGATGTAGTTATCATCGCTTACATTGGTTACATCAACGTTTGCACGCCAGTTTTCACCTAGGTAGCTTTGCTGTTGCCAATGAAACATGTAGCGTTCATTCAAATCTGGCTCTGAATCATCACTATCTAAATATTCAATCCCTACTAAGCCTTCATGTTGCTCTGTTAGGTATCTAAATTCGGTTTGTAATTGCAGCCCTTTGTTAGACATATAACGAGGCGTAATAGTGGCATCAAAATTAGGTGCAATATTTAAATAGTACGGCGTAATTGTTTCAAGACCGTATTTATCAGAGCTTGAAATAGTCGGGGTAAGTAAACCCGATTTACGGCGCTCATCCAGCGGGAATGTAAAATAAGGTAGATATAAAACCGGTGTATCGAGAATGCGTAATACGGCGTTATATGTTTCGCCCCAGCCTTCTTCGCGTGAAAGGTTTATTTCGTCAGCTTCGATTTCCCATACTGGGGTGTCACTTGGGCAAGTAGTAAAGCTTGCATTCATGAGTAATAGGCCAGACTGATTAACAGTGAGCTTTTCAGCGCCGCCTTTACCTTGTTGTTCGGTTAGGCTGTAGTCGGCGCCTAACAAACTGACTTCTGAATTATTTAAATCGGCATTTAATCCGGTGCTGTTTACTTTACTTACGTAATCTTGATAAGTAATTGGCCCCGTTGCATTTAATAAACCACGCTGTTTGTCTATCAACGCAGTTTGTGCGGACAAACTCATCTTAAGGGTGTTAATATCAACATTGCCGGTAAATTCAGCGCTTTGAGTGCCAAGTAGCTCAACATCATCAGCTTGAATATCAACTTCACCAAGGTTAAGGCCTTCAAGTGGTTGCCAAGCTCTGGTTTGCATTGAAATGCCACAAAGGTTGTGTGCCAGTTCAGTTTCGGCAAGCGATGGTGCGCTAACTACGCTTAGCATCAATATGCCCCAGGTTTTGCTCATTTATCGACCTTAATACTGTGTGTTTAATATAATATACACATAATAAAGGAAAATAATGGCAATTACAGTAATTGACCTAATTAACTTAGTGAAAAATAGATATCTTATAAAATGACACGCTTTGAGAATTTACAACAATTTATAAACATACACCTTAATGCCAAGTCGCATACTTTAAACGCGATCACAGGTGATGCTAGCTTTCGCCGTTATTACCGTTTAAATCACGATAATGAGCATTTAATAGTGATGGACTCAGATCCAAAAAAAGTGAATAACGAACCTTACATTTCGCTAAATCAGGTGTTTGTTGAGCAAGGTTTTTTACTTCCTACTATTATTGCAAGTGATGAGAAACAGGGCTTTTTTATTCTTAGTGATTTAGGGAGTACGCACCTAGCCGATATGCTTGATGATGCAAATCGCACCGAGCACTATAAAGCATTAATAAGCTTAAGCGCCCAGTGGGCTAAAACGCCGGCAGCTTCTGCTATGCAAGCGTACAACGAAGATTTTATAACACTAGAGCTTGATATATTTAGCCAGTGGTTAGTGAGTGACTTTATTAATGAGCCACTAAGCGCAGAACAAAAAGTAATGTGGCAAACAAGTTCAGAGCTATTAATAAAGGCCATGCTTGAGCAACCCACTGTTACCGTTCATCGTGATTACCATAGCCGTAATATTATGAACAGTAACGGCCAGTGGGCAATTATAGATTATCAAGATGCGGTACGCGGGCCGCTTTGCTACGATTTAGTATCGCTACTACGCGATTGCTATTTTAAACTGCCTCAAAAAGAGTTAACAAGCTTGCTTGATTTTGCTTATCAAGAATTTACGGCTCAAAATTTACTGGCTAACACTTCATTTGATGAGTTTAAATATTGGTTTGATTTAACCGGATTACAGCGCCACTTAAAGGCTGCGGGTATATTTTGTCGATTATATTTGCGCGATGGTAAAACAGGTTATTTAGATAATATTTTACCGACGCTTGATTACATTATTGAAGTAGCGGCAAATTACCCAGAGCTTAAAGCATTGAGTGAGTGGACAAAAAATATCATAGTGCCAAAAGTGACTGAAAAGTTGGCAAAGGAGCGCTCATGAAAGCGATGATTTTAGCTGCAGGGCGCGGACAACGTATGATGCCGCTCACGCAAAATATGCCAAAGCCAATGTTAAAAGTGGCACAAAAACCACTTATTGAGCACCATATAAATAACCTTAAAGCTGCCGGCATTACCGATATTGTAATAAACCTTGCGTGGCAGGGTGATAAAATAAAAGACTACTTTAAAGATGGCAGTCAATTTGGCGTAAATATACTTTATAGCCAAGAAGTTGAAGGTGGCCTTGAAACGGCCGGCGGTATTATTGAAGCGTTACCGTTGTTGGGTGGCTCGTTCATTGTAGTAAATGGCGATGTATACACCGACTATGATGTAAGTTCGCTAAAGCAACTTCATTTACAACCCGGTGAGGCGCACATAGTGCTTATAGAAAACCCGCCACACAATCCAGATGGCGACTTTGCATTGAGCCATTTATCGGCCGAGAGTCAAAAATATACCTTTTCGGGGATTGGCCGGTATCAGGCTGATTTTTTTAAAGGATTAACGCAAGGTATTCGCCCTTTAGGGCCTATTTTACGTGAAAAGCTAAATGAACATTTAGTCTCTACTGAGCTCTATATAGGGCAGTGGGATGATATTGGTACACCAGAGCGTTTAAACCAATTAAACAAGCGCCTTGAGGCGCAACAACTCAATTTTTAAGAAGGCAGTATTATAGATGTGGGGAAAAATTCTCGGTTTTTGTTTTGGCTTTATGTTTGGCAAAATATTTGGTGCCATTTTAGGTTTATACCTAGGTCATTTATTTGATAAAAGCTTAAAAAATAACTTTGATAAAGCAGGCGGCTTTTCTAGCTTATTTAGTGGTGACGATGTTCACGAGCGCCAAGCTTTATTCTTTTCAAGCTGCTTTGCTGTCATGGGGCACATTGCAAAATCGAACGGTCGAGTCAGCGAAGTACATATAAAAGCGGCTAACTTGTTTATGGATGAAATGGGCTTAAAGGGCGAAGAACGCCGCGAAGCACAACATGCATTTCAGTCAGGTAAAGAGAGCGACTTTTCACTTAAAGAAACAGTACACGATTTTAAAGAACGCTTTGCTAAACGAAACGATCTAATACAGTTGTTTTTAGAAATACAAATTCAAATGGCGTTTTCTGACGGGGTATTAGCCGAACAAGAAAAGCAATTATTAGCAGAAGTAAGTAAACAGCTAGGCATTTCTAAAACACACTTTGCATTTGTATTAAAGCGCTACCAAGCAGAGTTTAACTTTAGAAAGCAACAACAGCGCTTTAATCAGCAGCAACAAAACCAAGGTCAAAGTAGTAGTTACCGTGAAGGTTCTGGCCACCATGTACCGCCAAATAATAATATGAACCGTGCGCAAGCATTGGCGTTATTAGGCTTAAGTAGCGATGCAACGCAGCGTGATATAAAAGTAGCGTACCGTAAACTTATGTCGCAACATCATCCAGATAAATTAGTATCGCAAGGTTTACCAAAGCACATGATGGAACTGGCTGTTAAAAAGAGCCAAGATATTCAAGCTGCTTATGAGTATTTAAAAAAGTCGGCGTAAAAAACCGTCTATTTCTTTTGTTAGGCGTGCGTGTTGATCGGGTTGATCGCGCAGGCCAAACAACTGGCGTTGGCGGTAATCAAATTTTGCATTTCGGTCAACCCAGCGCTGACGATTTTTAAGGCTCATTAAAATGTCTGTGCTGTCATTTGCATAGTAAATATCAAGTAAGGCGGGTGTAACAAGTGATGCTGTTTGGCTCAAGCTTTCGTTACGCTTGGTATTAGGTAAGTAACTACTTAAACTGATAAATGCCTCAACTCTCTCGTCCGGAAAATCTGCATAGTACTCCAACAACACACCCGCACTCGTGCCTTGTGCTATAACCACTATATTATTCGAATCTTCCATAGCGGTTTGATACAGCGCATTAAAGCGAGAAATGAGATTTATTTTATAGTTATCAAGTATGTCGTCGGTTACTTTTTCAATTGCATTAACGTAATGAGGTTCTCCTTTTACTTTTGCAGGCTGCGGTTGTGCGTTTGTTGCTGTGTCGGATGATGCAGGCTCCTCGGCGTTACTCGGCGCAGCTTCGGTTTCGCTGGGCGTTGTTTTTGCCATTTTACTAGTTTGCCAATCAATGTCGGGCACTGTCATTGCGTAGGTGCTGTAACCTAAATTATTAAGCTCTTTGCGCAAGTAGCTCATACCTGAATTATTGGTAGGTGAAGAGTGCCAATCGGGTATAAGTATTACGATACCTCTAAAATTACTACTCATATACTCGCTGTAAAGGCTTAAAAATTCTGTTTCACCCGCCAATATAGGCTTTATTTCATCGCTTGGAAGTAGTCGCTCAATGTCGCTATTTTCAATGCTTGATAGATTAGGTGGAGCAATATGTTCAGCCGCGCTGATGGGGTTAGCTAAAAGTAGGGCACAGCTGAGCTGTATATAAAAAGCCCCTTTTAAAAACCGTGTAAATAGCATAACGCACCTAACTAATGACAATTAGTTAGGTATCGGCAAGGTTATCTAAAAGTTTAATGTATAGAGCGAATTAGCTAGTAAATTTAAACCTGTTAAAACTCTAATTCGGCTTCAAAAGTAAGTACTTGCTCAGTTACAGGGTGCTTTAATTGCAGCATTTGTGCATGTAATTGTAAGCGAGGAGCGGCAGCAAGTGCCTCTTTGTGGGCGTAAAGTCTATCACCTAAAATAGGATGACCAAGGCTTAACATATGCACACGTAGTTGATGCGAGCGACCAGTGATGGGAGTTAGCTCTACACGGGTTGCATTTTCTTCACGCTCAAGTATTTTGAAATGCGTAAGCGAAGGTTTACCTCTGTCGTGATCAACCATTTGTTTTGGGCGATTAGGCCAATCACAAATAAGGGGTAAATCTACTGATCCTGTTTCAGCTTCAAGTTGTCCGTATACACGTGCTATGTAACGTTTAGCTGTTTCGCGCTCTTGAAACTGCATACTTAAATGTCTGTGTGCTGCTTTATTCATGGCAAGGCACAGTATGCCAGAAGTCGCCATATCTAAGCGGTGCACTATTCTTGCTGTTGGAAAAACACGATTAACACGATTAATTAAGCTGTCGGCATGTTTAGGATCTTTACCTGGGACAGTTAATAACTCACTTGGTTTATTAACTATCAGTAAGTCGTCATCCTGAAAAAGTATCGTTAAATACGGACTCATAGGGGGATTGTAATTAACTAACACGGCCGACCTTAGTAATTTTGAAGGGCGCTATTTTAGTAGAGCAAGCCAACAGGCTCAAGTAAAAGTTTGGCTATATTGTTTTAGTTAGGGCGTGTTGAACGTTGGTGGTTGAATTTGCAGTAGTATGTTTGGTTTTTAGGCAAGGCAGAGCCTATGTAGTGTGGTTATTCCCCATAATTAGGCGATAACGCAGCATAAATGCCAAACATGCTCTGCCCTTTGGGTTCTTTCTAGGGGCGATTAACTCTTTGTTGCTCGATTTTTACTTAGCCCACTAGGTTACAAACCTCGCGCCGCGATTAAATCGCCCCTAGATTGAACAAATTTCAATCCACAAAGTTCAACACGCCCTAGTATATCCAAACTTAGGCTCCTTTAAAGCGCTTTTATAGCTTAATTTCTTGCGCTGTTAATAATCGATATTCACCACTGGCCAAGTTTTCATCTAGGGTAATTTCCGCAATTTGCTCGCGATGCAGCTCAACTACTTTGTTATCTACCGCGTAAAGCATACGCTTAACTTGATGATACTTACCTTCACTTATTGATAAACGCAGGCCGTAATTAGCAAGTCTTTCTGCTATAGCTGGGCGGGTTAAATCTTTTTCGTTATGCAGCATGACGCCTGTACGTAATTGCTCAAGCGCTTCATCGGTAATCGGCTCTTGGGTTTCGACGAGGTAGGTTTTAAATTTATTGCTTTTAGGCGACGTAATTTTATGTGACCAATCGCCATCATTAGTAATAATAACTAACCCTGTGGTATCTATATCAAGGCGACCTGCTACGTGAAAGTCGCTCATATTTGGCTCATCAAGTAAGTCAAAAACAGTTTTATGTAGCTCGTCGCTGTTAGCACATACATAGCCAACAGGTTTGTTTAGCATGTAATAACGCTTACCTAAAAATACCAAAGGTGTACCTTGGTACAGTACTTCATCTTGCTGGGCTAGCTGAAAATTATGTGATGTGATTACTTCGCCATTAACGCTTACTTCTTTTCGCTTAATACTCGCGCGAGCTTGGGTACGCGGTATTTCAGCTAAGTGGCTAATAAATTTATCTAAGCGGCAAGGGAATTTCATTTTGGTTCACATTTTTAGTCGGCTACAATGGGCGCGATTATAGCCGATAGTGAAATACCATGACAGTGCACAGCACACAAATTTTAAGCCTTTACCAAGCAAAAATAGACACGGGTGAACTGTGTTTTGATGCAGCGCAGCAAAATGCAGTGGAAGCTTTAAATACGCTAAGCGAGCAACTTCAAGCTCACACATCATGGTGGCAAAAAGCGACTTTAATAAAAGGTGTTTATTTATACGGACCCGTAGGGCGTGGTAAATCCATGTTAATGGATTTATTTTATAAAAACCTACCAATTGAACAAAAGCAGCGGCTGCATTTTCATCATTTTATAGCACAAGTGCATGCCCAACTTTCGCAGCTACAAGGTCAAAAAAATCCACTCATTCTAATTGCAAAACAGTGGGCTAAAAGTATTCGTGTATTGTGTTTTGACGAGTTTTTTGTGAGCGACATTGGCGATGCTATGATTATGGCGAGATTGTTCAATGCGTTGTTTGAACAAGGTGTCGTGCTGGTGGCCACATCGAACGCAAAGCCAGAGCAGCTTTATTACAACGGCCTGCAACGTGCGCGATTTTTACCTACTATCGATTTAATTAATAGTTACTGCCATATCATTAACGTGGCGGGGGAGGACGATCACCGCTTTAGATATGGTAAAAACAGTCGTCACTATTTTATTAATTTATCAAATCACGATTTTGAAAATAAGTTTTTAGCTTCGTATCCGGCTGTAACATGCAGCAATACAGTTAGTGTGCATGGGCGCGATTTACCTTATTTATTAAGAGCCGATAACGCCTTGATGATTGATTTTATGGCGCTATGTTCAGGCCCACGTAGTGCTAACGACTATATGTTTTTAGCAACCAAATTTGATGTGTTATATGTATCGAACGTGTCGCAAATGGGTGTTAAAGCAACGGGTAAAGTTATAGTTCATGGTATAGAAGATAGCTACCAACGCGAAAAAAAAACACTTGATGAGCATACCTTTGACGACGAAGCACGGCGCTTTATTGCCTTAGTAGATGAGTTTTACGATTGCCATAAATTGCTGGTGATAAATGCGCAAACCGACATTGAACATTTATATAAAGGTAAAAAGTTGAGCTTTGAATATGCACGCACACAATCACGCATAGTCGAAATGCAAAATTGGTAACGCTTTAATATATATTGTAAACGAGCTTGCTCACGTGAGAAGCGTAGCTTCTTTTTAGCCTCTTTGTGAATAAATCACTTAAAAACTTATTGCACAAAGAGAAGTAAAATAGGAGTAAATGAGAAGACATAAAACAATAGTAATTATGTATTTTTACTTCTCT